>NZ_JARUBJ010000002.1:6562500-6862500 GCF_029626145.1 Micromonospora sp. WMMD961 | reverse complement strand
ACGAGGACGGCGTCCACCGGGACTCCTTTCCATACGACGACCGGACAGCGAAGAGCCGCCCGGTCCGGCTGTCGGACGGGCGGCTCGGCGCGTACGGGTACGCGTCAGTCGGGCCGGCCCGCCCGGGGACCTTCCGCTCGGCAACCGTCGCTGGGCAGCAACAACGGCACGGTGGTGACGTGCGACATCGCCATGAGCTGCTCCCGCGGTGGTGGTTGACCTTGCGCGATCACGGTAGGTCCGCGGGGGAGACACCGGCAACGTATTTCGATCGGCCCGCGTCCTCGGGACGCCGCTGGCGGCGGGACGCCACTCGCGGCGGGGCCTGCGCGGTGGTCAGTGGTCGGTTCATCCGTAGGGCCATCCGCGCGGTGAGTTCGCTGTCCAGCAGAGGGCGGTTGACCTCACCCGCGACCGCCAGCGCCGGCCCGGACACCGACCGCCAGATCGCGGCCAGTCCGGCGCCGAGGCCCACCAAGGCGACGGTGGCCCTGGTGGTCGGTGAGCCGGCTGCTGCGGCGGCACTCACCCCGACCACCACGAAGAGCACCAACAGCACGGGTGCCAGCACCGGCCAGAAGATGCCCCGTGCCGCCTGCGCCACCAGTCGCCGGTCCCGGATCATCAGGTTCCTGGCGATCACCGCGTAGTCCTCCTCGTCGAGTAGGTCGCGTGGGTGCAGGCCGCCGGTGAGCACGTCGCGCCAGAGGTCGCCCTGGCCGCGTAGCGCCCGGCTCAGCTCGGCGGGCGTCGGCGCGGCCGGGTCGCCGTGGCCCGCCCGGTCGACGGCGCTCGACCAGGCGGCCAGGGACCGACGCACCACCGCTGCCGAGTACGGCGGCAGGACGGTGGCCAGCTCGTCCAACCACCGGCTGATCTGGATCTGGCGACCGCCGAACTGCCTCAGCAACTGGGCGGCGTCGCCGGCCCGGACGGTGTCGGCCACCGACCGGCCCAGCCGGTAGGCCAGGCCGACCCGGTGGTTGGTGGCCATCGCCCAGCGGAGCACGTCCACGTTGAGGTCGTCGAGGGCGAGCAGCAGTGGCACCGGGTCGGCGGTGTCGGGCCGGTCCAGGCCGGGCAGGAGGGCACGGGCGGCGGCGGTGTCGGGCACCGGCCCGTTGTGCCTGGTGAGTTCGGCGATCTGGGCCAGTGCGACGTCCACGCCGTCGAGATACATCCGCATCCGTCGGTGGGCGGACATCTCGGTGAGGTTGGAGAGCTTGGCCGGCGGTACGGCCGGACGCGCCTCGGCGGGAGCGCCCAGTTCCGCGTGCTGCCCGTGGTGGTAGGCGTCGGCCATCCACCAGCCCAGTCGAAGGGCGGTGACGATGCAGGAGCGTTCGTCGCGGATCAGCGGGTACGCGTCGTCGCGGCCGATGTCGTCGATCGGTGGGCCGCTGTTCCCGCCGGCGCGGTGCAGTGGTGACATCTGCCGCTGCCCTCCCGCCCGGCCGATCGACGGTTGATCATTCGAGCGTACGGCAGCTTATGCGGCTTATGTCGGGTTTCGTCGATTCGGCTTGCCGCGCCCGGCCAGCAGCCCTCGCGGTCGGATCGAGCGCACCGGCTCGGCCGAGGCGCCCTCTGCCCGCAGGATGTGGTTCGCGGCGATGATCCCGGTCGCCGCGGAGCGTTCCATCAACGCGCTCGGGAAGTCCGTGGCGATGCCGTCGCCGGCCAGGTAGACGCCGGGCGCGTCGGTGCGTACCCCGGGACGCCAGGCGTGGCTGCCCGGCGTGAACGCCGGCGCCTGCGCCTCGACCCGTGCCCGCAGCTCGCGGACCCGCAGGTCGCCGGCCTCCGGCCAGAGCGCGACCAGCTCGCGGCGCATCCGTTCGGCCAGCTCGTCGGCCGGTACGTCGGGCTCGCAGGCGTACGCGTGCAACTCGATGACCGACCCGCCGGTCTGCCGCGCCCAGCGCCGAGGCTCGTTCTCCAACCGGTGGTAGAGCGTCACCGAGTCCAGAGTGGGCTGCCGGGACACCCCGCTGAACACCGCCCGCTCGGCGGCCACGTCCCCGTCGCACCAGTACCGCGCCACCGCGTACGGCGGGCCGGGCCGGCCGAACGCGGGCATTCGCGCCGCCAGCTCCGGTGCCTGCTCGACGAGATCGGGAGAGGCCGCGACCAGTGCGGCGAGCGCCGGCGGGTCGACAGCCAGCACGACGTGCCCGGCCGGGTGGCTGCCGCCGTCGGTGGTCGCCACCCGCCAGCCGTCGGCGTCGCGGTGCACCCCGGTCGCGGCGGAGCTGGTGAGCACCCGGCCGCCGTGCTTCTCGACGTGCCGGGTCAGCGGCTCCCAGATCGCCGTGGCGTAGTCCTCGTCGGGGCAGTCGAACGCCAGCCCCTCCGGGTTGCCGAGCAGGTAGAAGTGGAACTGCGCGACCATCTCGGCGGCCGACATCTCGGCCTCGTGGTTGAAGAACGAGTGCGAGAAGACCTCGAACAGCATCGCCCGCGCCCGGTCCGGCAGCCGCAGCGACGCCAGCAGCTCGTCGGCGGTGGTGCCGTCCAACTCGGCGTAGGTGCGTACCGGATCGTAGGTGAGCAGCGGCAACGCGGCGTCGCGATCCATCAGTCGCAGGTCGGCCAGGCGCAGGCTGGGGCTACGTAGCAGCAACGCGAGCAGGTTCGCCGGAGGTGCCGGCGGCAGCTTGCCGAACTCCTCGGTCGGCCACTGCTCGCTGAGGATCGGGTAGCCCGGAATGGGCTTGAGGAAGGCAAGGTCAGGGTCGACCCGGCGGAGAACCGACCGCCAGTTGTAGTACTGCCGGAAGAACGCGTGAAAGCCGTGCTCGTTCTGCTGGCTGCCGTCGGAGAGCGCCTCGGGCCAGGCTCCCAGTCGACCGCCGAGCGTCGGTGCGGCCTCCAACACCGTGACCGCCACACCCCGCTCGGCCAGCACCACCGCCGCCGACATGCCGGCGATGCCGCCGCCGACCACCACCGCCGTGGTCGGTCGCGGCACGCGGTGCGCGCCACCGCCGCCCGGGTCCACCACGTGCTGCCGTACGCCGATGAGCCGACCCACCACTTGCGACAACGCCATGGCGCACCTCCGTCGGCTCAGTCTCCCCTACGGGAGGCAGCGGCGCTCGCGGTCGGAGGCCGGCCAGACGTACTCCAGGTCCTCCGGGACGTCGTCGCCGAACAGCGGGCGGTAGTGCGACGGGTCCTTGCGCAGCAACGACGAGCGGTGGCTCAGGTGCAGGTCGTCGCGGCCCAGCCACGGCGGCAGCTCGCCGGCCCGGTCCAGCTCCTCCTGGGTCCGTACGACCCCGGCCCCGCAGGCGGCGGCGAGGTCGACGGTCATCGTGGTGGCGCAGGTGTCCGCCCGCCCCGGTTCGGTCCACACCGCGCACATGTCCAGCCCGTAGCGGGTGAGCGCCTCCTCGTACCCGGCCCACATCTTCACGGCCGGGTGGTTGCGCCAGCCGTAATCGGGTCGGGTGAGTCCGCGTAGCACCTGGATGGCCTCCACCCGCTGCTTGCCCAGCCGCTTCTGGTCCAACGCGCGGGCGCTGGCCAGGAAGTCCGGGTACGGGAGGAACGTCTGCATGTCGCTGCTCTACCCGTCGTCGGTGCGGGCATGCCTGGTCGGGGGATGATCCGGACAGGGTCGCCCGGCATGGCCGTGCTGATTACGATCCGGGCATGGCAGAGCCGTGGCGGGACAGGGCGCGACGGGCGGTCGAGTGGAACTGGCGACTGCGGTCCGCCGGCGATCCGCGACCGCACTACGTGGTCTGCGGAAAGGACGCGCTCGCCTACTACGTGGCCCGGGCGATGCTCGAATCCGAGCTGCCGGCGGGTGGGGCCCGGGTGACAGTCGTGGTGCCGGAGCGTTACCGCAGCAACGGCCCGGACGTGGCGGCACTACGAGGAGTCCGGGTGGTCCGCTCGGATCGGCTGGACGTGGACACCTTCGAGGCCGCCGGTCTGGCCGGGGCGACCGGGTTGGCCCTGCTGAACCAGGACGACGTCGGCAACCTGCATGCCGCGCTCTGCGCGCAGGCCGTCGACCAGCGCGTCCGCCAGGTGCTGCGGATGTTCAACGGCACGCTCGCCGACGGGGTGCGCAAACTGCTGAAGGCGCCGGTCGAGGTGCTCTCCGACGCCGAGATGGCCGCGCCGGCCTTCGTGGCCGCCGCGCTCAACGAGGTCGACCCCAGCTCCTTCCAGCATCGGGACAAGACGCTGCGGGTGGCGCGGCGGACCGACGTCCGACCGCAGGATGTGGTCTGCGCCTTGGCCCACCTCAACGAGGCGCAGGGCGTCGAGTTGCTGCCGGCCGAGCAGGCCGGTGCGGACCTGGTGCTCGCCGAGGCGACCGGGCAGCCGCCGGGCACCGAGGTTGCCGCCCGTCGACTGGTCCGAGCCCGTCGGCGGCGTCGCCCGGTCGCCGTACTCATGCGGGCCATCCGTGGTTTTGCCACCCGCAAGATCGGCATCGCGGTGATGATGGTGCTCGCGCTGATCGCGGTGCTGGGGGCGCTGATCTCCCGCGCCGAGGACGTCTCTCCGTTGGAAGCGTTGTACCTGACGCTGGTCACCACGCTCAGCGGCGCCGACCCGGACACCGGCAAGCCGCCGGACGCGCAGATCATGCAGGTGGTGCTCAACCTGGCCGGGTTGGCGCTGATCCCGCTGATCACCGCGGTGGTGGTGGACGGCATCGTCAACGCCCGGCTGGCTCTGCACAGCGGCCGGTTGCAGCCGGCGCGGGCCGGGCACGTCGTCCTGATCGGCCTGGGCAACGTCGGGACGCGGGTGATGGCGCAGCTCCGCGAGTACGACGTCGAGGTGGTGGCGATCGACAAGGATCCGGAGCCGCGCGGCGCAGCCCTGGCCCGTCAACTGGAGGTGCCGCTGATCGTCGGCGACGCCGCGCTGCCGGAAACGCTCGTCGCCGCGTCGGTGGCGGACTGCCAGGCGCTGGTGGTGGCGTCCACCGACGATGTCGCCAACCTGGAGGCGGCACTCACCGCTCGCGATCTGCGTAACGACCTGCGGGTGGTGCTGCGGTTCTTCGACGGTGACTTCGCCGAGCGGGTGGAGGAGACCTTCGCCCTCGGCGTGTCCCGGTCGGTCTCCTACCTGGCCGCCCCGGCCTTCATCGGGGCGCTCACCGAACGCGCGGTGATCACCACCATTCCGGTCGACCGGCACGCGCTGCCGGTGGCCGAGGTGCCGGTCGCCGCCGGATCCGAGCTGGACGGACGACCGCTGGAGGTGGTCAACCGGGACGGGCAGGTCCGGCTGATCGCCCGGACTCCGGCCGGCGGTGGCAAGACGATCTGGTGGAAGGACCTCGACCCCCGGCAGGTGATCTTCGCCGGTGATCGACTGACCGTTGTCGCCCGGCGGCGCGGGTTGGACTGGCTGACGCGGCGGTGCGCCCCACCCGTGCCGGGCAGGACCCTGACGCCACCCGGTCACATCGGATCGGTGCCCCGGCCCGTACCGACCCAGTTGGCAGCAGGACCTGAACCACTGCCGGGACCGACAGGTCAGGAGGTCGCTGCTTCGGCGCCCGGTGCAGCTCATCCGGTACCGACTCCGTTGTCGCCTGTCGACGGCGCGTCACCGCCGACCCGGGACGCGGAGGCCACGTAGATGAACAGGCTGTCGGGTTGTCCGCCGATCGATGGTCGTGGGGTGCTGATGTCTACGGTGCGTTTCGATGGTCAGAGGCTTCGCGAGGTCCTCACCACCCTCACACTGTCCGGACGCATTGCGTTCGCGGCCAGTTGCGTCGAGGTTCTGGTGGCCTCGTACGTGAGATACAGCGAGTTGGAGCAGGTTGGTGACGCCAACCTCGTGCGGGCCAGCGTCGACGCTGTCTGGTCGGCTCTGGAAGGCCGCGAGCCGGAGGTGATCCATTCGGACCTGCCGTCGCCGGAGTCGGTGAAGGAGCTGTTGCCCTCGGCGGATGAATGGAACGAATGGGCACCCCAGGCAGAGGATGCGATCGCGTCGCTCGTCTACCTGCTCGAGCTGCTGGGTGCCGATGACGCCTCCTATGCCGCGTACACCGCCGAGCGGGCGTATGCGGCCGTCGACGAATTCGCGGCTCGCGAGCAGGGCCTCGAAGTGCTCGACGCGGACGACCGGGAGGCCTTGCGGGAGTCGCCCCTCGTTCAGGCTGAGCTGCGGCGTCAAGCGGAGGCATTGAGACTCCTGCAGGAGTCGACGGTCGAGCGGTCAGCCGTCACCGAACTACGTACCGCTGCTCGACGGCTCTCAGTTGGTGGGGCGCTGTAATCGGCAGGGGCCTCATGATCTGCAAGATCGGCGATCGGTCAGCGTGAACGGACCGGCGCTGAGTGACAATCCATGCATGCGTTTCCGCATCCTGGGGCCGACCCAGGTGCTGCTGGCCGACGGGCGCGAGATTCCTGTGGGCGGCCCTCGGCTGCGCGCGCTGCTGGCGCTCCTTCTGCTCGACGCGGGACGGGTCGTCTCCGCCGACCGACTGATCGACGGCCTGTACGGCGAACGCCCTCCCCGAGGTGCGGCCAACGCGCTCCAGTCCCAGGTGTCGCGCCTACGTCAGACTCTGCCCGCCGAGCAGAACCCGATCGAGTTCCACCCGGCCGGCTACCGCCTCGCCGTGGATCCCGAGGATGTCGACGCGTACCAGTTCGAGCGACGTGCCGAGGCCGGGCGGCGCGCGCTCGCCGGTGGTGACTGGCCCCGAGCGGCGACCGTGTTGCGCGAGGCGCTGGCGCTGTGGCGTGGCCCCGCCCTGGCCGATGTTCCGGGTGCGCCCGCCCAGGCGGCCCGGCTGGACGAACTACGGCTGGCCGCGATCGAAGACCGGGTCGACGCGGACCTGGCGATGGGTGCGTCGGCAGCACTGGTCGCGGAGCTGCGGGAGTTCGTCGCCGCGCACCCGCTGCGGGAGCGGTCACGGGGCCAGCTCATGCGTGCCCTGTCCGCACTGGGCAGGTTGGCGGAGGCGCTGGCCGAGTTCGAGGCCGCCCGGAGCACGTTGGCCGAGCAGCTCGGCACCGACCCGTCGGCGGAGCTGGCCGCGATCCACCTCGCGGTGCTGCGAGGTGAGGAGAGCGCGTCGACCCAACGGGCGTTGCCGAGCCAGCTCACCACGTTCGTCGGTAGGGACGAGGAGCTCAAGCGCGTCGGCGATCTGCTCGGCGAGCGGAGGCTGGTCACCCTCATCGGTCCCGGAGGAGCAGGCAAGACCCGGTTGGCGATCGAGGCTGCGGGCCGGGTCGACGGGGAGGTCCGCTTCGTCGAACTGGCCGGGTTGGCCGACGGTTCGGACGTACCGCAGGCGGTGTTGAGCGCGCTCGGCCTGCGCGACGCGGGCCTGCGCGCCCCGGCCGAGCCGGGCCGGCAACCCACCGACCGGTTGGTCGAGGCGCTCGCCGAACGCCGGCTGCTGTTGGTGCTCGACAACTGTGAGCACGTCATCGCCGATGCCGCCCGGCTGGCCGCGCGTCTGCTGGGCGCCTGCCCGGCCCTGCGTGTCCTGGCCACCAGTCGCGAGCCGCTTGGGCTGGCCGGCGAGGCGTTGTGCCCGCTGTCCGGGCTCACCCTGCCACCGCTGGGAGCGTCCGCGCCGGAAGCCGACGACTACGCCGCCGTCCGCCTCTTCGCCCAGCGGGCCGCCGACGTCGTACCCGACTTCACCGTCACGCCGGCCACCGTCGACACGGTGCTGCGGATCTGCCGCACCCTCGACGGCCTGCCGTTGGCTATCGAGTTGGCCGCCGCCCGGCTGCGCGCACTGCCCGTCGCCGAGGTGGCTGCCCGCCTCGACGATCGGTTCCGGCTGCTGTCGATGGGCAGTCGGGCCGCGCCGCCGCGACACCGGACGCTCCGAGCCGTGGTCGAGTGGAGTTGGGATCTGCTCGGCGATGCCGAACGGACGATGGCTCGACGCCTGACCGTCTTCGCCGGCGGTGCGACGCTGGAGGCTGCCGAACAGGTCTGTGGCCTGCCCAGGGAGGAAGTCGTCGACGCACTGACCGGCCTGGTCGACAAGTCCTTCGTGGAGATGTCCGGTGGCCGGTACCGGATGCTGGAGACGGTCCGCGCCTTCTGCGCCGAGCGTCTCGCCGACGCGGGCGAGGCCGACGACCTGCGCCGTGCGCACACCGCGTACTTCCTGGAGTTCGCCTGGACCGCCAGCGACCACCTCCGGCGAGCGGAGCAGTTGCACTGGTTGCGGCGGCTCGACGCCGAGCGGGACAACCTCCATGCCGCGCTGCGCCGTGCCACCGTTGCCGGAGACGCGGCCGACGCGGCCGGGTTGGTCGCGGCCCTGTCGTTCTACTGGTGGCTGCGCGGCATGCGTGGGGAAGGGGCCCGGCTGGCCGCCGACGTCCTCGACGTGCTCGGTGCCGAAGCGCCTCCCGGGCTGCGCGAGGAGTTCGCGCTGTGCGTCTACAACGCCTCGCTCAGTGGATCCGGGCCGCTGGACTCGCTGAGAACACAGCCTTGGGTCATCCGCAGTCTCGACCGACCGCCCCGGCAACCCTTCCTGCTGTATCTGTCGGGAATCTCGGCCGGCCCGCCGTCCGGCGGGTCCGAGCACGTCAACGAGCTGATGCGGGAGCTGCGACGGCTGGTCGGCTCGGACGTGTGGATCAATGCGTTGGACGCGATGGGCAGCGGCTCGGTGCAGATGTGGATTGGTCGGTGGGACGAGGCCGGGACGGCACTGGACGCCGCGCTCGACGGCTTCCGGCAGGCCGGGGACCGTTGGGGGTCCATGATCACGCTGGGCGTGCTCGGCGAACTCGCCGCCTGGCGCGATGATCCGGAAGCGGCGGGCGCCTACATGGACCAGGCCATGGGCTTGGCCGAGGAACTCGAATCGACTGTCGACCAGGCCGACATGCTGCGTACGCGGGGCGAGATCGGGCTGCGCGCCGGTGACCTCGGCGCGGCGCACGACGACTTCGCCGCAGCCCTGCTCCTCGCGCAGCGCAGCGGCGCACCGGAGTTCGTCGCCGGCGCCCGGCTCGGCCTCGCCCAGGTGGCACGGCTGCGCGGTGATCTGGTCGAGGCGAGGCGGTTCTGCGAAGTGGCGCTCACCGGCGGACTCACCGGCTGGTACGTCGGCGACGCCACCCGGACGGAGATCATGTTCGTTCTCGAACAGATCGCCGAGGCGGAGCAGGCCGGCCCCGGTGCGCCGCCGTCAGCGGACCGTGCGTGACTCGTCAGCGGACCACCGCACCGTGGGGGCATGACGACTTTCGAGGTGGTCGCCGAGGGGCTGGGCAAGCGGTACGGCCCGACCCGAGCGCTGGACACGTTCAACCTGGCCGTGCCGGCCGGCACGGTGTACGGGCTGCTCGGCCCCAACGGCGCGGGTAAGACGACGGCGGTACGGGTCCTTGCCACGCTGCTGCGTTTCGACGCCGGCAGGGCCAGCGTGGCCGGGTACGACGTGCTGCGCCAGCCGGACGAGGTGCGCGCCCGGATCGGGCTGACCGGGCAGTACGCCGCGGTCGACGAGATCCTCAGTGGCCGGCAGAACCTGGAACTGTTCGGCCGACTGTTCCGGCTCGGCCGGCGGCAAGCCCGCCATCGCGCCGACGAGCTGCTGGAACGGTTCGGGCTGAGCGAGGCGGCGAGTCGGTCCGCCGGCGAGTACTCGGGCGGAATGCGCCGACGGCTGGACCTCGCCGCCAGCCTGATCCGTACCCCCCGCGTGCTCTTCCTCGACGAGCCGACGACCGGCCTGGACCCGCGCAGCCGTAACCAGGTGTGGGACCTGGTCCGCGGCCTGGTCACGGACGGGACCACGGTGCTGCTCACCACGCAGTACCTGGAGGAGGCCGACCAGCTCGCCAACCGCATCTCGGTGATCGACGCCGGGCGGGTGGTGGCCGAGGGCTCACCGGACGAGCTGAAGTCGATGACCGGCGGTGACCGGATCGAGGTGGTGGTCCGTGACCTCGCCGCGCTGACCCGGGCCGCCGGCGTCGTCGCGCCGATCTGCGGTGTCGAGCCGGAGGTCGATCGGGAGATCCGGCGCCTCAGCGTCCCGGTGGCCGACCGGGTGGCCGGGCTTGTCGACGTGGTGCGGGCCTTGGACGACGCCGGGATCGCGGTCGAGGACATCGGTCTGCGGCGCGCGACGCTGGACGAGGCGTTCCTGTACCTGACCGGGCACCGGCCCGACGAGGCCCGCGAGCCCGTCGGCGCCGGACGAAAGGCGGACCTGGCATGACGGCAGCGGTGGCCGACGGTTGGACGATGACCAGGCGAAACATGATCCACGTGGTGCGCGCGCCGGAGGAGCTGATCCTCTACTTCTCACTGCCGATCATGTTCGTGCTGGTCTTCGGGTACGTGTTCGGCAGCGGCATGCAGGTGGCCGGCGGTGGCAACTACCGCGAGTTCCTGCTGCCCGGCGTCTTCGTGATGACGATGCTGTACGGCCTGGGCGCCACCGCGACCGGCGTGGCGCTGGACCTCAGCCGAGGCGTCGTCGACCGGTTCCGGTCGATGCCGATGGCCCGGTCCGCCCTGATGACCGGTCGCAGTGCGGCCGACCTGCTCCGCGCGCTGTTGGAGATGTCCACCCTGCTGGTCTGCGGCCTGCTCGTCGGGTGGCAGTGGCGACACGGTGTGGGCAAGGCCCTGCTCGCCGTCGGGCTGCTCCTGCTGCTCCGAGTCGCGATCACCTGGATCGGGATCTACCTGGCGCTGTTGGTCCGTAACCCGGACACGGTCGGCGTGATCGTCTTCCCGGCCGCGTTTCCGCTCACCGCGATCTCCAACGTCTTCGTGTCGCCCGAGCTGATGCCACCGGTCATCGGCACGATCTCGGAGTGGAACCCGCTGTCGGCCACCGTGGCGGCGATGCGCGCGCTGTTCGGCAACCCGGGCCTGGGTGGCGACTCCTGGCCGGCGGAGCACGCCATGCTGCTGGCGGTGCTGTGGCCGGTGCTCCTGATCGCGATCTTCGCCCCGCTGGCGGTGCGCCGCTATCGGCGGCTGAGCCGCTGAACCCCACGCGCCGGTGGCCTCTGCGGGTCACCGGCGCGCGAGGCGCAGCGCGTACCAGGCGGCACCGGCCGCGAGCACACCGAACCCCGCGAGCACGCTGGTCACGGGCAGGTTGACCGCGAGCAGCAGACACCCGGCCAGCCCCAGGCCGGCGAGTACCTGCACCGGCAGTCGACGACCAGACTCCCTACCCAGCGTGAGCGCCGCCGCGTTGGTGATCGCGTAGTAGACCAGCACCGTGCAGCTGGAGAAGCCGATCGCCTGTCGCACGTCGCCGAGCAGCACCACCACGATCACCACGGCGGCCACGGCCAGCTCGGCCCGGTGCGGCACCTGGTGCACCGGGTGCACGGCGGCCAGCGCGCCGGGCAGGTCGCGGCGGCGGGCCATCGCGAGGGTGGTCCGGCCCACCCCGGCGACCAGCGACAACAGCACGCCGACGACCGCGATCGTGGCCCCGGCGCGGACCACCCAGGCCAGGCCGGGCAGCCCGGCGGCGGTCACCACGTCGACCAGGGGCGCGGCGGACCCGGCCAGCCGGTCGGCGCCGAGCACGCCCAGCGTCACCATGGCCAGCACCAGGTAGACCGCGAACACCAGCCCGAGGGCCAGCGGCACCGCACGGGGGATGGTCCGCCGTGGGTCGCGGACCTCCTCGCCGAGCGTGGCGATCCGGGCGTACCCGGCGAAGGCGAAGAACAGCAGCCCGGCGGCGGTCAGCACGCCCCGGGCGGATCCTCCGGGCTCGCCCAGCCGGTCTAGGCGCACCGGTCCACCTGCCACGCCGACGACCGTGACCACTGTCAGCACCGCGAGCACGAGCGCGACCAGCAGCTTCGTGGCGGTGGCCGTCTTGCCGATGCCGCGTAGGTTCACAGCGGTCACCGCGAGCACCGCGCCGACCGCGACCAGTCGGGCCTGCCCCGGCCACAGGTACGCCCCGATGGTCAACGCCATCGCCGCGCAGCTCGCCGTCTTGCCGACCACGAACCCCCAGCCGGCCAGGAACCCGGCGAACGGCCCGAGACGCTCCCGGCCGTAGACGTAGGTGCCACCCGACTCCGGGAAACGGGCCGCCAGCCGCGCCGAACTGGTCGCGTTGCAGAAGGCGATGAAACCGGCCAGCACCAGCGCAGGCAGCAGCCCGGCGCCGCCGGCCGCCGCCACCGCCGGGCCGAAGACCACGAAGACGCCCGCACCGAGCATCGAGCCCAAACCGATGACAACCGCATCGGGTACGCCGAGCCGCCGCGCCAGTTGGTCCACGGGCCGAAACCCTAGGGGTACGACGTGAACGGCCGGTCCCATTCGCGTAGCCGGCCGGGGAGCGGCAGATCGTCCCAGGGCACCCGGTGCAGCAGCCGGTCCAGGAGCAGACCCAGCAGCAGCCCGGCCACCGAGTCGGTAAGCCAGTGCCAACCCAGGTAGGTGGTCGTGGTGAGGACCACCAGCGGGGGCACGATGCGGATCACGGTGACCAGCCGGCTCGGGAGTTGCCGGCCGAAGCTGCGGGCCAGCGGGGCGAGCAGCAGCGCGATGACGCCGTACCAGACGATGGCGTTGGCGACGTGCCCCGAAGGGTAGGACTGGGCGAATCGCACCGGCAGGTCGTCGTGGAACAGCGGCAGGGTCTGCTCGGGCGACAGGAAAGGCTCCTTGACGCTGGCGCTCGGTGCCGCCCGTGCAGTCCAGACCTTCAGCGGACCGATCGTGAAGGTGGTGATCACGAACCCGACCACCGGCAGCAGGATCGGCCGCACCGATCGCAGCCGGACGGCCAGCAGCACGCCCAGCCCAGCGCCTATCAGGGTCAGCGGGGTGCCCTGGCCGAGGAAGTTCAGCACCCGGGCGACCCAGTACGCGGCGGTCGGTCGATGCGCGTCGGCCCAGTCGGCGACCGCCCGGTCCAACCCGAAGAGTTGGCCGGCGGCGAGCGCCACCGTCAACCCCACCAATCCGACCAGCAGGAGGGCGTCGAACCACCAGCCGGCCGGGCGGACGGGCCGTAGCCGCAGGTCACGTCGTACCGCCGTGGGTTTGAACACGCGACCACGCTACCGGCCCGGTGCGAGGCCGGGGTGTTCGGCGCTGTGGGCCCAACCACGATGTGAGGCGGATGCGGGGGGCGAGGCGTCATGCTTGTGCCCGTGCGGATCACGTCTGCCCTCGTGGACCCGGCGCTGCTCGACCTGCCCTGGTCGACTCCGCTGGAGGAGTGGCCTGCCCAACACCTGGTGGCACTGCCGCAGGGCATCTCCCGACACATCGTCCGGTTCGTCCGGCTCGGTGACTATGTCTACGCGTTCAAGGAGACCCGCGAGCGGATCGCCGAGCGGGAGTACGACCTGCTCCGGGCCCTGGAGCGGATCGACTTCCCCTCGGTGGAGGCGGTAGCGGTCGTCGCCGATCGGCAGACCGACGACGGGGAGCCCCTCGAATCCGTGCTGATCACCCGGCACCTCCAGTTCTCGCTGCCGTACCGTGCGCTCTTCTCGCACACCCTGCGACCGGAGACGATGAGCCGGCTGCTCGACGCGCTCGCCGCCCTGATCGTGCGGATGCACCTGACCGGGTTCTTCTGGGGCGACTGCTCGCTGTCGAACACGCTGTTCCGTCGGGACGCGGGTGCGTTCGCCGCCTACCTGGTGGACGCGGAGACCGGCGCGTTGCACAACTCGCTCTCCAACGGTCAGCGCGGTGAGGACCTGGAGATCGCCCGGGTGAACATCTTCGGCGAGGCGTTGGACCTGCAGGCCGCCGGTCTGCTGCACGAGTCCATCGACCCGGAGGTGGTCTGCGAGGAGGTCGTGCAGCGCTACGAGCGGCTGTGGCACGAGATCACCTACGAGCAGGCCGTCGAACGGGAGGCCCGGCACGACATCGAGGGCCGGATCCGCCGCCTCAACGAGCTGGGCTTCGACGTGGCTGAGGTGGCCATGTCGTCCATCGACGACGGGCGTTTCCTGGTGCGGCCGAAGGTGGTGGACGCCGGCTACCACACCCGGCGGCTGCTGCGGCTGACCGGTCTGGACGCCGAGGAGAACCAGGCGCGCAAGCTGCTCAACGACCTGGACGCCTACCGGGCGGAGAGCGACCTGATCGACGAGCAGCAGGCCGCCCACCGCTGGCTCACCGAGGTCTTCGAGCCGGTGGTCCGGGCCGTTCCCGCGCACCTGCGTCGCAAGTTGGAGCCGCAGGAGCTGTTCGCGCAGATCATCGAGCACAAGTGGCTGCTCTCCGAGCAGGCCGGCCGGGACGTCGGGATGCGCCACGCGGTCCAGTCGTACCTGAGCGACGTGCTGGTGCACCGCCCCGACGAGCAGGCCATCCTCGGCGTGGACGTCCCCAGCCTCAACTGAGACTCCGCCCGGCCTGGTCGTCCGGGCCTGGCCTCTCACGGTTGCCTCGTCGGTTCGGCGCCCCGACTATCTGGCGGCTGCCTTTGGAGCTGATGTCGTAGACGATTCAGTCCTGGTCGGTTGGGGTGGGTCGGTCGGGTCGGCCGGTGGCCGGGCACGCCGGTGACGAGCCCGATGTCGTAGACGATTCAGCTCCAAAGGCTGCTCGCGCGCCTGGTCTGCCCCGGATGTGGGGCAGCTCGACAGGCGGGGCACCAGGCGCGATCGGTAGCGGCCTGGCTCTCAGCGAGGGCAGTAACGGTCAGTTCACCCAGGAGCCGCCGCGCAGCACCCGCACCACGTTGAGGTCGTCGTCCAGCACCACCAGGTCCGCGCGTAGGCCCACCTGGAGGGCCCCGACCCGGTCACCCAGGCCGATGGCCCGGGCCGGGGTGGTGGCCACCATCCGTGCCGCGTCGGCGATCGGAATTCCGGCAGTCACGGCGTGCCGCAGCGCGGCGTCCATGGTCAGGGTGCTCCCGGCGATCGCGCCGTCGCGAGCGAGTCGGGCCACCCCGTCGGCAACTGCGACGGCCTGACCACCCAGTTCGTACTCGCCGTCGGGCATGCCGGCGGCGGCCATCGCGTCGGTGATCAGCGCGGCCCGGTCCGGCCCGGCGGTCGCGGCGACAAAGGTCAGCATCCCGTCGTGCAGGTGTACCCCGTCAGCGATCAGCTCACAGATCACGGTGGGCGCGTCGAGCAGGGCCACCACCGGGCCCGGCTCACGGTGGTGCACCGGTCGCATGCCGTTGAACAGGTGGGTGCCGACGCTGGCGCCGGCGGCGACGGCGGCCCGGGTCTGCTCGTACGTGGCGTCGGTGTGGCCGACCGCCGCCACCACCCGCTGCGAGGTGAGCAGCTTGATCGCCTCCAGCGCACCGTCACGTTCCGGGGCGAGGGTGACCATCCGGACCGCGCCCCGGCCCAGCTTGATGAGTTCGGCCAGCTCGTCGGTCGACGGGTCGCGGAGGTACTCCGGGTTCTGCGCGCCACAACGCGTCTCGGAGAGGTAGGGCCCTTCGAAGTGGACACCCGCCAGCACACCCTCCTCCGCCAGCGGGGCGAACGCCTCGGTGGCCGAGCGCATCAACTCGAAGGGTGCGCTGACCAGGCTCGCCAGCACGGTGGTAGTGCCGTGCGCGAGGTGGAAGTCGGCCGCCGCCCGGGCCTCGTCGGCGTCCCCGGTGGTGAAGGTGTGGCCGCCGCCGCCATGCGTGTGCATGTCGACGAAGCCCGGCAGGATCCAGTGCCCGTCACGGACCGTCGGATACTCGGCGACCGCGGTGATCCGATCCCCGTCCCACTCGACGCAGCCCTGTCGGATGACACCGGTAGGGGTCACCACGCGGCCGTTTACCCGTAGGGTCATCGCATCTCCTGGTGGTCGTGGCCGCGTACGGCGTCCATTGCGAGCAGGGCGGCACCGAGGCAGCCGGCCTCGTCGCCGAGGGCTGCCGCGACCAGTTGCGGCTCCCGGTGGAAGGTCATCCGCTCGTGCAGCGCCGCCCGCAGCGGGGTCAGCAGCCGATCCCCGGCCTGGGCGAGGCCACCGCCGAGCACGATCGTCGCCACGTCGAACAGCGCCTGCCCGCTGGCCAGGCCGTCGGCGAGTGCCTCGACCGTCTCCTGCCAGACCTGGCCGGCGAGTGGTTCGCCGGCGGCGGCCCGCTCGGCCACCTCGGCGGCTGACACCGGAGCGTGGGCAGCCGCGCCGGCAAGCTCGGCGGCTGACACCGGAGCGTCGGCAGCCGCGCCGGCAAGCTCGGCGGCTGCGCCGGCAAGCTCGGCAGCCGCGCCGGCAAGCTCGGCGTAGCGGCGTCCGACCGCCGCGGCCGAGGCGACCGCCTCCAGGCAGCCGGGTCGGCCGCAGCCGCAGCGCGGGCCGTCCGGCCGGACCAGGATGTGGCCGATCTCCCCGGCAGCGCCGTGCGCGCCCACAGCGGCCTGGCCATCCACGACGTGCGCGGCGGCGATGCCGGTGCCGATCGCCACGAACAGCACGTGCCCGGCACCGCGCCCGGCACCGAGCCGAGCCTCGGCGAGACCGCCGACCCGCACGTCGTGGCCGAGCGCCGTCGGCAGGCCGAGCCGTCGCACCGCCAGGTCCCGCAGGGGTACGTCCCGGAAGCCCACGTTCGCCGACCAGACCGCGACCCCGCGTGCCTCGTCCACCACCCCGGGGACGGCGATGCCGACCGCGATCGGGGTGAGGCCGTCGGCGCGGGCCTTGTCGGCGAGCCCTTCGGCCACGTCCAGGACGGTGGCGACCACGGCCGCCGGGCCGCGTCCGGCGTCGGTGGGGTGCCGCTCGGTGCGTACCACCACGCCGTCCGGCCGGACCAGGGCACACTTCATGCCGGTGCCACCGACGTCCAGCGCGACGACCACGCGGTCGGCGTCCACGGCGTCGCTCACGCCAGCACCACCGACCGGCTCAGGTGCCGGGGCGCGTCCGGGTCGAGGCCCCGGCTGGTCGCCAGCGCGACCGCGAAGCGTTGTGCCAGGATCAGGTCGGCCATCGGGTCGACCGGGGTACGACCGGCGGACCAGCTACCCAACACCGTGCGCCAACCATGGGTGCGGCTGTGCACGAAAGCCGCGCCGGTGGCGGCCACGTCCTCAGGCAGACCGTCGGGCAGTTCGCCGAACGCCCACACCAGCCGGCCGGGCGCGGCGACCGAGATGGGCCCGTGGCGGTAGTCCATCGCCGGGTACGCCTCGGCCCAGAAGATCGCCGTTTCGCGGCACTTCAGCGCCGCCTCCTGGGCCAGCCCGATCGTCCACCCCCGACCGAGGAAGGTGACCTGCCCGATGAGGGCCGGGTCGATCGGCAGCGGCGAACGCACCGCCACCTCGGCGTCGGCGGCGAGCGCGGTCACCGGATCGCCGAGGTGGGCCCGGAGCAGGGCCAGCGCGGTGGTCGCGAAGCGGGTCTGCACCACCGACCGCTCGTCGGCGAAGGGCATGGTCACCGCGGCGGTGGCGAGGTCGACCGCCGGGGACGCCGGGTCGCCGACGATGACTGTGGTGGGTGTCCGCCCGCGCAGCGCGGCGAGCAGTTCCACCACCTCGGTGGTGCAGCCGGAGCGGGTGATCGCGATCAACCGGTCGTAGTGGCGGCCGGCGGGGAACTCGGACGCCTGGAACGCGTCGGTCTCACCCTGGCCGGCCTGCTCGCGGCGGGCCGCGTACGCCATGGCCATGAACCACGACGTGCCGCAACCGACGACGGCGACTCGTTCGCCGGGGCGCGGCAGGTCGCCATGGACGACACCGGCCAGCTCGGCCGCCTCCCGCCAGCAGTCGGGTTGGCTCGCGATCTCCGCGTCCACGTACGCCATGGAAAACTCCTCGCAGGGGCGACCGGTGCGCAATACGGCTCGTTAGACCCGCATTTCGCGCGTTATTCTGCGCGAATGCGGGTGGCCGTGGCAACCGGTCAGCCGATCGCGCAGGTCAGTCTTTTGCGCCCACCCAGTTTCGCGCACTAGTGTGCACGCAATCAATCACCGTCCGTGCAGTTGCTGGGAGGGCCTCCGCGGTGGACCGGTACGCCAGATGGAACGCCCTTCTCGAGATGCTGACCGACAACGGCCGGGTCAGCGTCGAGGCGGCAGCCGAGCGGCTGGACGTCTCCCAGGCCACCATCCGGCGTGACTTCGACCAGCTCGCCCAGCAGCAGATGATCACGAGGACCCGGGGTGGCGCGGTCGCCAACGGCGTCTCGTACGACCTGCCACTGCGTTACAAGACGGCCAAGCACTCGGCGGAAAAGCAGCGGATCGGCGCAGCCGCCGCCGCGCTGGTCACGCCGGGCACGGTGGTCGGCCTGAACGGCGGCACCACGAGCACCGAGGTGGCGAGGGCTCTCGCCGTCCGCCCGGACCTGAACACCAGCGCCGAGGGCGCCCAGCTCACCGTGGTCACCAACGCGTTGAACATCGCCAACGAGTTGCTGGTGCGGTCCCGGATGAAGGTCGTGGTGGCCGGCGGGGTGGTGCGCCCGAAGTCGTTCGAACTCGTCGGTCCGCTGGGCGGGGCGCTGCTGCGTGAGGTCACCCTGGACGTCGCGTTGCTCGGTGTGGACGCGATCGACCCGCAGCTCGGCGCAGCCGCCCACCACGAGGGCGAGGCGGCGATGAACAACCTGATGGTGGCCCGGGCAAAGCGCGTGGTGATCATCGCCGACTCGTCCAAGTTGGGGGGCCACGCCTTCGCTCGGATCTGCCCGGTGGAGCGGGTGGAGACGCTGGTGACCGACTCCGGTGCCGCCCCGGAGGTGGTGGAGGCGTTCCGCGCCGCCGGCGTGCAGGTCGTCTGCGCCTGAGCCGTCACGTTCCGTCGATGAATTGACGCTATCGGCGCGTCGATGCATACCGCGTATTGCGTGCTCCTGCATACCGCGTATGGTGTCGGCTGTCACGCCCACCCATCGGGGGAGGTGCAGCTTGTCGGCTGTCCTGGAGATCGAAGGTCTACGTAAGACGTACAAGAGTCGTCGACGCGGCACCCGCAACGCGCTCGACGGCTTCGACATGCGGGTCGACGCAGGGCAGGTGCACGGCTTCCTGGGCCCCAACGGGTCCGGCAAGACCACCACGCTGCGTACCCTGCTCGGCCTGATCCGACCCGACGGCGGCCGGATGGCGCTGCTCGGGCACGAGGTCCCCGACGCGCTGCCCGCGGTCGCCGGCCAGGTCGGCGCGATCGTGGAGAGCCCGCAGTTCTTCCCGCACTTCACCGCACGGGACACGCTGTCCCTGCTGGCCGGGGCGGGCGAGGTGCCGGCCACCCGGGTCGACGAGGTGTTGGAACTCGTCGGGCTGCGCGACCGGGCCGGCGAGCGGGTCAAGACGTACTCGCTGGGCATGAAGCAACGACTCGCGGTGGCCTCGGCCCTGCTGAAGAACCCGAAGCTGCTGATCCTCGACGAGCCCGCCAACGGCCTCGATCCGGGCGGCATCCGGGAGATGCGCACGCTGATGCGCAACCTCGCCGAGTCGGGGATGACTGTGGTGCTGTCCAGCCACATCCTCGGCGAGATCCAGCTGATCTGCGACTCGGTCACCATCATCTCGCTGGGACGGCGGGTCGCGTTCGGCCCGGTCGACGAGGTGCTCGCGCAGCACTCGTCCGGTGCGGTCCGGATCCGGTTGGAGGCGGTCAGCGACCTGCCGGTGGCAACCGAGACGCTCACCAAGGCCGGGATCCGGGTGACCGGTCATCCCGACCACCTGATGCTGGCCGGCGTCGACAAGCCGGCCTCGGTGACGCGGCTGCTCGCCGAGCAGAACCTCTACGTCAGCGAGTTGGCGCCGATCGCCGTCGATCTGGAGAGCGTCTTCCTCGAACTGACCGCCACCGCGCCGGTACCCGGTCAGCACCGGCAGGTCGACGAGTCCATGAAGGTCGGCGGGACGGGTCAGCCCGGCGCCGCCGGGGGAGGGTGGGGCGCGTGAGCCTCTATCGTACGGAGTTGCGCCGGCTCGCCAAGCGGCGTTTCACCCGCTACATGACGCTGCTCGGCCTGCTGGTGCTGGCCGCGGTGGTGGTCGGCGTGTTCTTCACCAACCAGAAGATCGACGCCGGGCAGCTCGCCCGGGCCGAGCGCCAAGCCGACCAGCAGTACCAGGAGCAGGTGCGCTGGAGCGAGAGGGAGCGCGCGGAGTGTGAGAGGGCCAAGACGGCCGGCACGCCGAGCGACGGCCGCTACCCCGATGACTGCTCGGTGATCACGCCACCGCCCCGGGAAGAGATCAAGGCGGAGTGGTTCCTGCCGTCGACGTTCGACTTCCGGGAGACGTTCGACGAGACGCTGATCCCGTTCGCGGCGATCCTCGCCCTGGTCGGGTTCGTGATCGGCGCGTCCTTCATCGGGGCCGAGTGGAGCACCGGCGGCATGATGAACCTGCTGCTCTGGCGGCCGAAGCGGCTCACCGTACTGCTGACCAAGCTGGCCGCGCTGCTCACCGGCATCCTGGCGGTGACGCTGCCGGCCGCGGTGCTGTGGTTCGCCGGTTTCTGGGCGGTCGCCAGCTTCCGGGGCAGCACCGAGAAGATGACCTCCGGGGTATGGCAGTCCTTCATGTTGACCGGCGTACGCGGTGTGGTGCTGGTGTTGGTGCTCACCACCATCGGTTTCGCCCTCGCCTCGCTGGGTCGGCACACCGCGATGGCCCTCGGCGGCGTGGTGGCGGTGATGGTGGTCGGCCAGTTCGGCCTGGGCATCCTGCTGTCCATGGCCAGCGTGCGGTTCACCGAGGCGTGGCTGCTGCCCACGTACGCGCTGGCCTGGATGACGAAGACGGTGACGTTGCAGGACTGGAACTCCTGTAACGCGACCTACTACGGGGAGTGCAAACCCGCCACGCTGGACATCACCTGGCAGCAGTCGTCCGCACTGTTCTCGGTCGGGTTGGTGGTGATCCTCGGGGCGGCGCTCTGGGCGATGCGTCGCCGCGACATCTCCTGAGGTACCGCTACGAAGGCCCCCGGCGACAGTCGGGGGCCTTCGTGCGTTCGGTCGACGCCGCGCCGGCTGCTGCGACAGGGGTCCTCGCTGGCTAGGCTGAGCGAATGTCCGTCGACGCCACCACCCCGGAGCCGTCCACCGACGCTCGCCCGGGTGGCGTCGGGCCGACCGTTCCGGCCCCCCGGCCCGCTCCGCCCATCGAGACCGCCGACGAGTCGGCGCTGCCGGCCGAGCCGATCGAGACCGCCGACGAGTCGGCGCTGCCGGTTGAACCGGTGGACGTCCAGCCCGTCGACCGAGGGGCGGCGTTGACCGAGCGGGAGCGGGCGATCCTCGCCTTCGAGCAGCAGTGGTGGCGGCACGCCGGGGCCAAGGAGCAAGCCGTCCGGGACACGTTCGGGGTTTCCTCGACCCGCTACTACCAACTGCTCAACGGGCTGCTGGACAATCCGGCCGCACTCGCCGCCGATCCCGTCCTGATCGGTCGGCTCCGGCGGCTGCGTTCGTCGCGCGCCCGCAACCGTCGCCGCTGACCTCCACCGGCCGGAGCAGGAATGGCACCAGGCCCAAGGGGTACGCGGCGAGCGCGTCTCGCCGGAGGCGACGGAGGGGGCGGGTCATGACGGGCAGCAATCCGACCGGGGAGCAACGGTGATGCGCGTACGATCCGCGTCCGCGCCGGCCCCCGGCCGGCCGGTCAACGAGGACCTGGTGTTCCAGATCGGGCCGCTGGTCGGTGTCCTCGACGGCGCGACAGTGCCGGAGGGTTTCGACACCGGGTGCGTGCACGGGCCGGAGTGGTACGTCCGGCACCTGGCCGCCCGGCTCGGCGTGGCGGAGGCGGTCCGCCCGGCGGCCCGTCTGACCAGTAACCTGGCCGCCGCCATCCTCGCGGTGCGTGCCGACCACGGCGAGCAGTGCGACCTCGACCATCCCGGCACCCCGTCCAGCACGGTCTGCCTCCTGCGCGACTGCGGCGACCAGGTCGACTACCTGGTGCTCTGCGACAGCCCGCTGGTCCTGGACTGCGGCGGTCAGGTCAGCGTGGTGACCGACAGCCGGCTGGACGCGGCGATGGTGGAGCTGCGGGAGACGGTCGCAACGGTTCCGGGCGGGGCCGCGGACCCGATGACCCGGTTCCGGCACGCCGTGAGCGTCCAGCGGGAGCGGATGAACCGCACCCACGGCTACTGGGTCGCGGCGGCCGATCCCGACGCGGCCTTCCACGCGGTGACCGGGACCCTGCCCCGGCACGGCCCGACGGCGCTGCGCCGGGCGGCTCTGCTCAGCGACGGCGCGTCCAGCGCGGTGGAGCAGTTCGGGTTGACCGACTGGCCCGGTCTGCTGGACCTGCTGAGCGCCCACGGGCCGGGCGGGTTGATCGACCGGGTCCGGGCCGCAGAGCGCGACCACCCCGATCGGCTGCGCCGGCACAAGGCGACCGACGACGCCTCGGTGGTGTTCTGCGAGTTCGGGCCGGCGCTCTGACCACCAACGGGTGACAACAGAGCGTGATGAGTAACACCCAGGCCGCCCGACCGGCCGGGACGGGTGGCCGGACCGCCAGTGCATCGCCGTTGGGGTGGACTTCGGCCGATGGGGGCGGCAGACTGCGGCACGTGGCGGGTGCGGTCCGGCTGGAGCCGGTGGACGAGCGGAACCTGGAGCCGTTGCTCTCCGTAGCGGCTGCCGAGGCGGAGCCCGGCGATGTCATGCCGCCGGTCGAAGCACCTGCCGGCTGGTCGCTCGCCCGCCGTGAGGCCTTTCGGGAGTTCCACAGGGCGAGCTTCGGCGGGTTGGACGGCCCGACCCGTTCGCAGATGTACGCGATTCTCGCCGGCGGCGAGGTGGTGGGCATGGTGCGGATGACGCGCTGTGACGAGCCCGACACGGTGGAGACCGGGATGTGGCTCGGCCGCTCGGCGCGCGGGCAGGGGATCGGCGCGGCAGCCCTGCGCGAGTTGTTGAACGCCGCAGCCCGGGCGGGAATGCGAGTCGTGGTGGCGGAGACGACTCCGGACAACGTGGGCGCTGTCGCCGTTCTTGACAAATGTGGCGCGAAACTGCATGAGCAGGGCGGTAAGGTGCGCGCCGAAATCAGCCTGGATTCGACGCCACCCGCGCTCTGACGCCGGCCGGTCGGCGGCAGCCGCGGAGGTCACCACCGACCACCTGTGCTGGTCGGCTCACTCCCGGTCAGCGGCGTACGCGGCCAGCCAGGCCACCTGGGCCGGGTCCAGCGACGGTCGCACCCGTGCCCGCGCGGTCGCCACATGCCCGGCGGTGACCGTGGCGGCGGCGAGCGACTCACGCATGGCGGCCAGCGCCGCCTCCCGGACCAGCGCCGCGCAGTCGGCGGCGGAGAAGCCGGTCAGTTCGTCGCCGAGGGTCGCCAGGTCCACGTCCGGGGCCAGCGGCACCTGCCGGGACGCGGCCCGCAGGATCTCCGAGCGGGCGGGCCCGTCCGGCGGCGGCACGTAGACCAGCCGCTCCAGCCGGCCCGGTCGCAGCAGTGCGGGGTCGACCAGATCCGGCCGGTTCGTCGCGCCGACCACCACCACGTTGCGCAGCGTCTCCACCCCGTCCAGTTCGGTGAGCAGAGCGGCGACCACCCGGTCCGTGGTGCCCCCGTCGGTCGCCTGGCCGCGTACCGGGGCCAGCGCGTCCACCTCGTCCAGGAAGATCAGTGTGGGAGCCGCCTCGCGGGCCCGGCGGAACAGTTCCCGGACCGCGCGCTCGCTCTCGCCGACCCACTTGGAGAGCAGTTCGGCGCCCTTCACCGACAGCACGTTGGCCCGGCCCGACCCGGCCAGCGCGGTGACCAGGTACGTCTTGCCGCAGCCCGGTGGCCCGTAGAGCAGCACGCCACGTGGCGGCTGGACGCCGAGCCGGGCGAACGTGTCCGGATAGGTCAACGGCCACAACACCGACTCGGTGAGGGTCTGCTTGACCTCGTCCAGGCCACCCACGTCGTCGAGGGTCACCGAGGCCAGGTCCAGCGTGGACGCCGCCATCGTGGTCGGCCGGACCACCTCCAGGGCGGCGGTGAAATCGGCCATCGACACAGTGGGCGTCTCGGCGGACTTCTGCCGCAGTGCCGCGCGTACCCCGGCCTCCCGGACCAGCGCGGCCAGGTCCGCCGCGACGAACCCGGGGGTACGCGCGGCCACGTCGTCCAGCCGGACGTCGTCGGCCAGCGGCACCTGCCGGGTCAGCACGGTGAGCTGTTCGCGGCGCAGCGCCTGGTCGGGGAGCGGGATGCTGATCCGCAGCGACAACAGGTCCGGCGCGCGCAGCGCGCTGTCGACAGCCTCCGGTCGGCTGGTGGCGCAGACCACGGCGACGCCGGCCCGGATGCTCTCCACGAGCACCTGGCGGAACACCGTCGCCACCGGGCCGGGCTCGTCCGCCGGTGCGAGCGCCTCGACGTCGCTGACCAGCAGCACCGCTGGCCCCCCGGCGCGGGCCGCTGTCGCCGCGGTGCGCAGCCGGTCAGCGGCGGCCTGGTTGGCCAGCGCGGCCACCTCCGGTGCCCAGAGCGGATGGACACGGGCACCGACCCGGGCGGCGACGGCCCGGACCAGCGCCGACTTCCCGGAGCCCGCCGGGCCGACGAGCAGCACCCCCAACGAGATCGTGGTGCCCAGCCGGCCCAGCACCTCCCGGTGGTGGAAACCGAGGTCGAGCAGTTCGGTCAGCTCCTCGGCCTGGGCCCGCAGCCCGGGCAGCTCGTCCACGTCCGGGGCGTCGTCGACCGGGGCCGTGTCGGCCGCCCCGCGCGGCTCGGGCGGCGCGGTGTCGGCCGCGCTGGGCCCGTGGGTGGTCGCGCCGTGCTCCCAGGCGACCACCGTGTTCATGGTGACCAGCGCGCCGACGGCCGGCTCGACCGCGACCACGGTGAGCAGGGTGCTGGTCCAGGCGAAACCGACAGTGTTGGCGAGGCTGCGACGAGCCGCCTCGACCAGGCCGCGTACCGACGCGTCCGGCAGCACATCCTGCGGCAGCAGCGACACGTCGTCACCGGCGGTGAGTACCTTGCCCAGCAGGGCGAGCCGCAGCATCTCCGGGCTGACCGCCGCCACCACCCCCACCGGCCCGGCCAGGACGACCCGACCCGCCGGGGTCAGCGGCGCCGGGCTGACCCGCACCTGACCACCGTCGCGCAGGCCCAGGTTGCCCAGGACCAGGTCGTCGGCGTACATCAGGGCGCTGCTCGCGCCGGGTGCCGCCGCCGCCACGATGCCGGCGGTCTCCCGGCGGCCGGCGAGCCGGACCGGGTCGCCGGGGCGCAGGCCCAGTGCGGTCATCGCCTCCGGGTGCAGCCGGACGATGCCCCGTCGGGCGTCCAACGCGGCCGGCCGTAGGCTCGCCGTCAAGGTCAGGTCGGGTTGCGCCACCGCCCGACCGTAGCGGTCGTCAGCCACCTCCGCCGGTCAGCGCCGCGGATCCAACTCGTCCAACAGCGACGGGTCCCGGCGGATCAGCTCGGCCAACCGGGCCGCCGGGTCGGGGGTCAACCCGACCGGGCCGGGAGCCCAGGCGGGCACCGTCCGGCCGGACAGCGGCCAGGTCGGTGGAGGTTCCACCGGGGCCGCCGGGGGCACCGGAACGACAGTGACGTCCGGCCCGTCCCAGGACACCCGCAACGGGTACGTGCGCCCGTCGTGCTCCACGTGCACGGTCACCGACAGCCCCGGGTGGGCGGCGACGGCCTGGCGTACCGCCTCGGCCACCTCCTCGACCGGCCCCCAACCGGCCGTGTCGCCCGAGGGGTCCGCCCCCGCGTGGCGTGGGTCGTGCCGGCCCGGCCGGGCGTTGCCGCGCCCCACAGCCGGTTGACCCGACGGCGGTGTGGTGTCGTCCTGGTCGTTGACCCGTCGGCGCTGCGCCTCCTCGCGCCGGGCCAGTCGGGCCAGCGTCTCGTCGAGGTCACCCCTCACCGCATCACTCCTTCCCGCCACGGCCGGAGCCGGTCGGCTCAGGCCCTCCGGTCCCGCGTGGCCCGGTCCAGCGCCCGGTCCAGGACGACCAGCAGGGCGTCCCGCACCGAGAGTCGGTCCCGGGCGTCGAACTGCACCAGGGGAACGTGGTCGCCGATGGCCAGCGCCCAGCGGATCTCGCCGAGTTCCAGGGCCAGCCGCCCGTCGAACGCGTTGACCCCGACCACGAACGGCAGCCCGGCCCGTTCGAAGAAGTCGATCGCCGGGAAGCAGTCGTCCAGCCGCGAGCTGTCCACCACCACCAACGCGCCCAGCGCCCCCCGTGCGAGGTCGTCCCACATGAAGCCGAACCGGGACTGCCCCGGCGTGCCGAACAGGTAGAGCTTGAGACTGCGGTCGATGGTCACACAACCGAAATCCATCGCCACCGTGGTGGTCGTCTTGGTCGACCGGGTACCCGGGTCGTCCACGCCGATCCCGGCGGTGGTCATCTCGGCCTCGGTGGTCAGCGGCGCGATCTCGGAGATCGCACCCACTGTGGTGGTCTTACCGACCCCGAAGCCGCCGGCGACCAGGATCTTGACCGGGATCGGAGGTGCGGCCGGCTTACCGACCGGCGGCGTCGGCTTCGCACCGGACGAGGGCTGGTACGGAGGCGGTGGCGTGGCCGGCGGCGGGCCGGCCCGCCCGATTATCGGACCGGTGCCCGGTGAGCTGCCGTAACGGGCGGCGGCACTGTTCGCGGAGGCCCCGCCCATGGGGGCGACCGGCCATTCAGGAGATCGCACGGAGTCCATCAATCACTCGCAGGATGAGATTGGGGTCGAGGGCGTCGTCGGTGTCGGTGACGTGCACGTCCAGATGCCCGGCCGCCCGTAGATCACCGACCAGGACCCGGGTCACGCCGAAGTGCAGCCGGGTCCGGGCCGAGATCTCGGCCACCGAGATCGGCTCGGCGCAGAGCGCGATGATCGCCTGGATCTCCGGTGCCATCACGGCGTCCGGCGGGCCGGCCCACCAGCCGCTGTCCATCCGGACGGTCACCTGGGTCTCCAGCCCGATCGCCGGGTCGGCACCCGCCACCCGCCCGGAGGTGAGCACGAACGGACGGGGACCTGTCGGCCCGCCACCGCCCGCCTCCGGCTCGGGCAGCGCCGGTGCCGCCGCACCGTCCCCCGGCGGGGGCGGCGTGCGCAGGTACGGGCGGATCCGGACCCGCGGGTCCGGATCCTCGCCGGCGACCTCTGGGGTCACTGCTGGACGGCGTTCTTCAACTCGACGATCAACCGCGGGGTCAGGGCACCGCCGGCCCGCCCGGCGAAGAGCGTCATCTCGTACGCGACGGTGCCCAGGTTCGCCGACCGGTCGGCGACCACCCCGAGCACGGAACCGCTGCTGATCGCGCTGATCAGCAGGTAGCCGTCGGCCATGTCGACGATCACGCGGTTCAGGCCGCCGAGGGCGTACCAGCTGGCTGCCCCACCGGCCAGGCTGGTCATCCCGGAAACGACGGCCGCCAACCGTTCCGCGTTGGACCGGTCCTTGATCGCCGACATGGCCATCAGCAGGCCGTCCGAGGAGACCGCGATCGCCTCCAGGACCCCGGCGGTGCTGGAGGTGAAGGAATCAAGCAGCCAGTTGAACGTACGGGCCTCCGGGCTGAGGTCCCCACCGGCTGCGGGCTGGCTCTGGTGGTCGACGTTGTCGTGCAGGAAGGGGCTGGTCACCGTGATGATCCTTCTTCGTTCCGGTGGTCTGGGCTGACTTCGCGCAGAGCGCGGGCAACGCCCGCCTCGAACTCGCTGATGAGGTTCCGGACCTCGGCCGGGTCACCGAGATGCGTACTGGGCGGTTGGCAGGCCGGGACGGCCGTGAGGTTCGCCCCGGGCACCCGTCGACTCAGCCGGGGCCGAGCCCAAGTGCTGTCCGACGGGCTGGCGTTACCCGCCACCGCGGGGCCGGCGCCTCCCGGCGTGCTCGGCAGGTCGACGGTCGCGCCCAGGTCGGCCGCGGTCGCCCCGACGCTGGCTGCCTCGGCCCGACGTACACCGGCCTGGAACGCCTCGACCAGGGCGCGCGCTGCGGCGGGGTCCGCGCCGGTGGCGTCCACCGGTCGGGTCGGTGCGGCCGAGGCGTCCAGGCTGGCCCCGGGCACCCGCTGCCGGATCCGTGGCCCGGTCGGCGTGCCCGACGGCTCCGCCGCCGGGGGTGCGGGGGCGGTCTGCTCCGGCTGGCTGTGGCCGAACGCGTTCCAGGACGGCCCGGCCTCCAGGCTGCGGGTGGCCCGGCTGAGGAGGTCCGAGTCGAAGCGGGCCGGCGCGGCGATGGCCGCCGCGAGGGATCGGCCGTCCTGGTCGGTCTCGGCTGCGGCCGGCGCACGCCGGTCCCGTTCCGGCACGGTGGCCCGGGCCACTGCGGCTCCGGCCCGGTCGGCGCGGCGCAGCACCAGTGACGTCGACGGGATCTCCAGGTGCGCGGTCACCCCACCGCCGACGGTGGCGGCCAGACCCACCTCCCAGCCGTGCCGGCGGGCCAGCCGACCCACCACGAAGAGACCGAGCACCTCGGTGGGGGCCAGGTCGAGCCGTTCCCGGCGGGTGAACCGGGCGTTCTCCTCGGCCAGCCGTTGTTCGTTCATGCCGATGCCGTGGTCCACCACGGAGATCCGCGCGCCGAGGCCGGCCGCCTCGGCGGCGACCAGCACCCGGGTGTGCGGCGGCGAGAACACGGTGGCGTTCTCCATCAGCTCGGCCAACGCCAGGATGAGGTCACCGACCACCGCCGGCGCGGCCGAGATGCCCGCCGGCACCCGGACCTCCACCCGGGTGTAGTCCTCGATCTCGCCGAGCGCCAACCGGACCAGGTCGGCCAGTGGCACCGGCGCGGTGTGCGCGTCGGCCCCGGCCGCGCCGGAGAGCACCACCAGGCTGCCGGCGTTGCGGCGCAGCCGGCTGGAGATGTGGTCGAGGCGGTACAGGTGCTCCAGCCGACCCGGGTCGGCCTCCTGCTGCTCGAGCCGGTCGATCAGCGCGAGCTGCCGGCCCACCAGGTTCTGGGTGCGCCGCCCGACGTGACCGAACATCTGCGCCACGTTGCGCCGGCCCGCGACCTGCCGCTCGACCAGCCGCGCCGCGGTGTTCTGCACCCGGTCGAAGGCCCGCGCCAGGTCGCCGATCTCGTCGTTGGCCCGGATGTCCACAGGTTCCAACCGGACCGGTTGTGGGCTCTCCGCCTCGTCGTCGGTGACCCGGACCAGCTCGGCTTCGGCGACCCGGGCGACCCGGTCGGCGGAGCTGGTGAGGCGGGTCAACGGTCGAGCCACCGTCCGCGCGACCGCCACACTGAGCAGCACCACCAGCGTCAGGATCAACGCCGCGGCGGCACCGACCAGGTACGCGGCGGTCAGTGCGCGCCGCTGCTCGGCCGTCGCCTCGGCGAGCACGTCGGCGACCAGCTTCTTCTCGACGAACTGACCGAGCCGGATCATCGTGCGGACGGCCGGGAAGAGCGCCTCCATCGGCACCGGGCGGACCGCGGCGGCCGGGTCCCGAGCACTGGTGACCAGGAAGTCCGGGCTGGTACGCGCGGCCACGGCCGCGTCGTTGAGCTGGGCCACGGTGAGCTGCTCGGGCGTGATCAGGCTGCGGAAGCGTGCGCTGTCGACCTGGAGCGCGGCGATGCACGACACGTAACCGGCGACGGTGTCCGGGCTGCCGACCGCCTTGACCAGCAGGCTCAACGTGGCGCAGGCCGCCAGGCCCTCGTCGGCCCGGAGCAGCCCGTCGAGAGCGAGCACCTGACGGCCCGGCAACGTGTCGGTGTCCACCCCGAACACCAGCCGCAGGGACTCGATGATCCCCGTGTGGACCGGGCCGAACGTCTCCATCACCTGACCGGGGTTCGCGACCCGGGCGAGCACTGCGGCCCGCAGGTCGACGAGGCTGGACACCCGGTCCAGGGCGCTGTCCACCCGGTCGGTCAACGCGTCGCTACGAGCGGCCCGCAGGTCGGCCACCCGGTCGTCCACGTCGGCGGACTTGCGGACCAGCTCGCTCCGATCCACCCGGCCGAGCAGGTAACCGACGGAGAGGATGCGTTCCTGCTGGAGGTCCTGGACCAGGCTGCCGACCCGGCTGGCGAGCCGTACCCGCTCGGCGGTGTCGCCGGCCCGCTGGGCTGCGGCTACCCGGTCGAGCATGACCGGCACGGCAAGTCCGATCATGCTGAGCAGCGGGATCACCACGAGAAGGGCGAGTTTGCCGCGGATGCGGAGCCTACCGAGCAGCATCGAACGCCCCCCACTGCGCGGTCTCCGGTTCCCGGACGGCGCCTGCGGGTTGCAGCCCTCGTGGCTCACTGGTCGCCGGTTGCCAGGGATCGCCCCGCACCGGCGTGTCCGGGCTGTCGGTGTGGCTCGCGGCCAGGGCGGCTCGGCGTCGGGCCCGGCCAGCGGCGTTGATCGACAGCGCGGCGAGCCAGCCCAGCAGCAGCACGGCGACGGCCCCCGCTGCGATGATCAGCCAGCGGTCCCGGTCCAGCTCGTCGATGCGCTCGACCAGCAGGGCGTCGAGCTCGGCGAGGATGACCGGTTGGAGTTGGCGGGCCGCGCGGTGTGTGTTGAGCCCGGCGGCGGCCAACTGGGTCTGGTCCACGACGCCGGTGCCCCTCGCCGGGGTGGAGTAGGCGGCCAGCGCCTCCACCGAGCGCTGATAGGTGTCGAGCGGGGTCAGCACGTTGGCGCCGAGGTCGGTGCTCTCCGAGCCGTCCACGGCGGAGCGCAGGTTGTCGACGAGGTCGCCGGCGGGTGCCAGCGCGGCCACCCGTAGGCCGCTCAGCTCCATCAGGGCACGGGGTTGCTCGGCGGCGGGCCGGCGGGAGATCAGCGCACCCAGGTCGGCGAGCCGACCGGCGGCCACCACCGCCTCGGGCAGATCCTGGCCGGCGCTGTCCTGGAGGAAGAAGGAGTCGGCAGCGGGATCACGGACCAGGCCGGAACTTTCCCGGACCTTGCGGTGCAGGGCCAGCAGAAGGTCGGACGCCTCCCCGTACGCCGTGTAGGCGGACTCCGGGTCGGTGGTGGTGCGTCCGCGCAGCGCCTCCAGCTTGGCCCGTACGCCGGCCCAGCGTTCCTGGCTGAGCAGTTCCTTGCCGATGCGGGCGTCCACCGCGGCGGCCTCCTCGACCGCCCGGTCCAACGCCTCCCGGGCGACCGGTCGACCGTTGACGGTGGCGGACTGGGCCTCCACGAGGGCGTCGGTCACTCCGGCCAGGGCGGTGAGGTACTGCACGCCGATGCGTTCGCGGGCCGCCAGGGTCCGGTCGTCGCTGGTCTGCCGCCAGGCGTAGCTGACGAGCAGCCCGACCGGCGCGAGTAGCGCCCCGATGAGCAGCAGCGGCAGCAGGCGGCCCACGGTGGACGGCCGTCGGCGGGCCCGCGGCGCGGGGACTGTCATGTGTGTCTCCTCCGGCGTGGGCGCGGGTTGGTGTGGTCTCGGGTAGCCGAACAGTCCCGTGCACCGGACCGGAAAACTAACCGAACCCCCCACTGGTCAGGCCTTGGTCGGCGAGTCAGGTTCGCGTCAGTTCAAGCGATGTCACCATTTGTCCGCGTCTCGGGCACTCTCCGTTGCGTCGATGGGTGTGACATGGAGGGATCGCGATGGATATCCGCGAAAAGATCGGAATTCACGGAATCCGAAGTCAACTCACTGGGCCGCGCCGGACGGTGCGCGCTCGCACCCCCACCCCCCACCGATCGGGGCAACCGGACGGACGTACGGCGGATCTCAGCCAACGCTCAGGCTGTGGGCCGTACCGTGTGCCGCATGACACCGCCGTCGCCGGCCGCGTGGTTCCGGCGTGCCCTGCCCACCCGCCGCCGCGCGATCGCCGCAGCTGCGGTCGTCGTGCTGCTGGCCGCCGCCGTGACCTGGGCGGTGTGGCCGCGGGGATCGGGCGTACGCACCGAGAGCGCGATGCTCACCGTCCGCTCCGGACCGGCTGGCGACCAGCCGGTGAACCTGGACACGACCTTCTACCTGCCGGACGACGCGTCGTCGGGTCGGAAGGTGCCGGCGGTGCTGTTGGCGCACGGGTTCGGCGGGACGAAGGAGTCGGTGCGCTCCGACGCGGAGGAGTTCGCCGGGCGCGGCTACGCCGTGCTCACCTGGACCGCGCGGGGCTTCGGTCGCAGCGGCGGCGAGATCCACCTGGACAACCCGGACTACGAGGTGCGCGACGCCCAGCGGCTGCTGGACTGGTTGGCAGCTCGGCCGGAGGTGCGCACCAACGCCGCCGGTGACCCGCAGGTGGGTGTGGTCGGCGGCTCGTACGGCGGCGGGTTGGCGCTGCTGCTGGCCGCCCAGGACAGCCGGGTCGACGCGATCGTCCCGATGATCACTTGGAACGACCTGTCCCGGGCCTTCCTGCCGGAGAGCACCGGCGGGGCACCGACCGAGGGCGTGTTCAAGAAGGGCTGGGCCGGCCTCTTCTTCGGTGGTGGGGGCAACGTGGGATCCGGGCCGGCCGGGCTCTCCGGCGTGACCGCCGCCGCGCCGCAGGGCGCACCGGCGTCGGCCGGTCCACCCAGCCCCGGGCCGGGCGCGGGCCCGGGTAACGGTCCCGGTGGCGTCCCGACCGGTGCCGCCGACCCGTCCTGTGGTCGCTTCGCCGCCGACGTGTGCGCCGCGTACCTGCGGATCGCCACCACCGGTCGCGCCGACCAGGCCGCCGTGGACCTGCTGCGTCGGTCCAGCCCGGCGGGCGTCCTGGACCGGATCAAGGCACCCACCCTGCTGGTGCAGGGCGAGGCGGACACGCTCTTCCCCCTCGGCGAGGCCGACGCGAACGCACGTGGCATCGCCGCCGCCGGCACCCCGGTCCGCGTCGCCTGGTTCACCGGCGGGCACGACGGTGGCAGTGGACCCCGCTCGGACTCCGACCGGGTGAAGTTCCTGACCGTGCAGTGGCTCGACCACTACGTCAAGGGCGAGGGCGACGCGCCCGGTGACGACTTCACCTGGTCCCGGATCGCCGGGTTCGACGCGCTCGACCGGGGCCTCGTCGCCACCGCCTTCCGCCGCGCCGACTACCCGGGCCTGACCGGCAACGCCCGCCGGGAGATCCCGGTCGCCGGACCGGCCCAGCCGGTCGCGAACCCGCCCAACGGCAACCCGGCCGCCATCTCCTCGATCCCGTTCGCCGGGGGTCTCGCCTCGCTGCTGGACGGTGTGGCCGGCGACGTGCCCGGCCAGCACGCCCGGTTCGAGTCGGCACCGCTGACCGAGGCGGTCGACGTCGCCGGGTCGCCCACCGTCACCGTGCGGGCCGCGTCGCCGACCGGCGAGGCCGTGCTCTTCGTCAAGCTCTACGACGTCGACCCGGACGGCGCGGCCACCCTGCCGAACGGGCTGGTCGCCCCGATCCGGCTCACCGGCCTGCCGCAGCAGGTGCAGGACGCCCGCCCGGTCACCGTGACACTGCCCGCGATCGTCCGGCGGGTGGAGGCCGGCCACCGGCTGCGTCTCGTGGTGGCCACCTCCGACCAGGCGTACACCACGCCCGCGCAACCGACCGTCTACACGGTGGCGGCGGACGGGGCGGTCACGGTGCCCACGGTCAGCGGCGAGCCGATCCCCACCGCCGCGACGCTCTGGCGCTGGGTGCTCGCCGGCCTGCTCGCGGCCATCGCGATCGGGCTCGTCGTGGTCGTCGCCGTGGTCCGCCGCCGACACCGCCGCCAGGACCGCTCCGTGCATCCGGAGTACGCGGACACCCCGCTGGCCGTGCGCGCACTACGCAAGGAGTACGCGGACGGCTTCGTCGCGGTGTCGAACGTGGACTTCGAGGTGCACCCCGGTCAGGTGGTGGGTCTGCTCGGGCCCAACGGCGCCGGCAAGACCACCACCCTGCGGGTGTTGATGGGGTTGACCCAGCCGACCGCCGGGGAGATCTACGTCTTCGGTCGCCGGCTGGTGCCCGGATCGCCGGTGCTGTCGAGGATCGGCGCGCTCGTGGAGGGGCCCGGTTTCCTCCCGCACCTGTCGGGTCTGGAGAACCTGAAGGCGTACTGGCGGGCCACCGGGCGGCCGTGGGACGACGCGCGGTTCGACGCGGCGTTGGAGATCGCCGGGCTGGGCGACTCGGTGCACCGGAAGATCAAGAACTACAGCCACGGGATGCGCCAGCGCCTGGCCATCGCCCAGGCCATGCTCGGCCTGCCCGAGTTGCTGGTGCTGGACGAGCCGACCGACGGGCTCGACCCGCCGCAGATCGCCGAGATGCGTCGGGTGCTCCAGCGCTACGCCACGGACGGGCGGGCGGTGCTGGTCTCCAGCCACCTGCTGGCCGAGGTCGAGCAGACCTGCACCCACGCGGTGGTGGTGAACAAGGGCCGGATCGTGGCGTCCGGGCCGGTGGAGGAGATCGTGGGCGAGTCGCCGAGCGTGCTGTTCGAGGTGAGCGACCGGGTGGCGGCGCGGGCGGTGCTGGACCGGCTGCACGGCGTCCGGGTGCTGCCGGAGAGCGACGGCCAGTTGGTGGTGGACACCAACGGCACGGCCCGCAGCGAGGTGGTGGCCGAGCTGGTGCGCGCCGGCATCGGGGTGGACCGGGTGGTGCCCCGGCGCCGCCTGGAGGACGCGTTCCTCGCCCTGGTGGGCGAGAACTCTCGGGGAAGCGGTGACCGGTGATGGTTGTTTCCGAAGCGGGCGAGGCCCGCGGTTACCGGGCCGCGGCCACCATGCCCTTCGCGGCGGAGTTCCGGCGGCAGGCGTCCCGGCGGCGTACCCAAGTGGCGCTCGGCTTCATGGTGCTGCTGCCGCTGATCATCCTGATCGCCTTCCAGTTCGACTCGGGCGACGACGACAACGGCCGCAACGAGTTCTCCAGCCTGGTCGAGTTGGCCACCTCGGGCGGCCTCAACTTCACCCTGTTCTCGATCTTCGTGTCGGCGTCGTTCCTGCTGGTGGTCGTCGTCGCGCTGTTCTGCGGGGACACGGTGGCGAGCGAGGCGAGCTGGGGGAGCCTGCGGTACCTGCTGGCGATCCCGGTGCCCCGGGCCCGGTTGCTGACGGTGAAGCTGGTGGTCGCGCTCGCGTACTCGGGGCTGGCCCTGGTGCTGTTGGCCGGCACCGCGCTGCTGGTCGGGACCCTGCGGTACGGCTGGTCGCCGCTGCGCAGCACTGTCGCCGCCGAGCTGGAACCCACCGAGGGGCTGCTCCGGTTGCTGGCGGTGCTCGGCTACCTGGCGGTCGTACTCCTGGTGGTGGCCGGGCTGGCGTTCCTGCTGTCGGTGACCACTGACGCCGCGTTGGGCGCGGTCGGTGGCGCGGTGTTGCTGTGGATCCTGTCCAGCATCCTGGACCAGATCACCGCCCTGGGCGCGATACGCGACTTCCTGCCCACCCACTTCAGCACCGCCTGGCTGGGGCTGCTGTCGACGCCGATGCAGACAGACGACGTGGTGCGCGGCTGCGTCTCGGCGATCAGCTACGCGACGCTGTTCTGGGGGCTGGCGTTCTGGCGCTTCACCCGCAAGGACATCACGTCGTAGCCGGGTCGGCCTTCTTCCAGGCGCTGACGCCGATCCGGCCGGTGTTGCCCAGGTCGACCGGCCCGTCCGGGTCGACCTCGGCGGCTGGCAGCCCGGCAGCCGGCGCGACGGTCAGGTACTTCCCGTTCGTGGCGACCACTGTCGAATCGGTGACGAGGTTGCGCCAGAGCACCACGGCGGTGGCCCGCTCCCCGGTGGCGAGGGTGACCTTCCGGGGCGGCTGGTCGAAGCCGGAGGTGATCTCCTTGGCGCCGTTGACCACCCGCAGCATGACCGGCTCGCGCTGTTCGTCGAACACGTGCAGGATCGGGTACCCGTTGAGCTGATAGGGGCGGTCGCCGCAGTTGACCAGCTCAAGGCCGAGGGCGCGGAGGCCCATCGCGGCGTCCGACCCGGTGGACCGGATCCGCACGCCGGAGGCCGGACACGACGCCATCGGCTCGACGCTGGCCGACGCGGTGGGGCTCGACACGGTCGGCGGCGGGCCTGTCGGGTCTCCGCCCTGGCCGCGATGGCCGTCGGGGGTGCAGGCGGTGAGCACAAGAGCCGCCGCGACCGCTGCGCCGGCCCGTCGCCGTGCTGCCGTACGGCTGAAGATCATCTGTCGATCCTCACCCATCGAGGTGTCCCACCGCTGCCCGACCCTCGCGGCAGCGCTGGTGCAGACCTGCCGTCGGGTGGTCGGAGCCTGTAGAGCTGCCCCGGATCCGGGGCGGTGACACGCCCCTTGGCCGACTGGCGTGCCGTCCCGGTCCGCCTTTCGAGCTGAATCGTTCAGGGCATCGCATGCATGCTTACGCCTGCAGGGCCTGGGTGATCTCGGCGGCGTCGAACCGGGCGGGCTGGAAATCGGCGGCCGAGGCAAGGCCGAGCCATTCCAGCCGGTCGCCGTGCTCGGGGTGGCCGGGATCGCCCAACACCTCGACGAGTTCGGCGTAACCCCAGATGCCGCCGCAGTCATCCGGCGGGGCCGCCCGCCGCCCGCCGGTGCATCGGGGGTACGCGATGGCCTGGCGAGGCAGCACCTTCTCCACGACGATCTCGTGCTCCCAGCCGTCGCCGAAGTCGTACGTGTACCTGAACCGGTCACCGACGCCGGACGCGACCTGTTCCAGCGTCACCGGGGCTTCGGCGCGGTAGCCCAACTCCCGGTCGGCGACCCCGAAGTCGCCGTACGCCGTCTCGAAGACGTGCAGGTGGGAGTCGTTCCAGCCGAACGCCACCTGGATGATGTCGTGCAGGGCGGCCAGGCTGGTGTCGGCGGGCAGTTCCAGGCGTCGCCAGATCGGCGGCTTCGCCCCGCGAAGGCCAACCTTGATCTGGTAGATCGGCGCGGGCGGCGCGGACTTCCTCCGTTTCGCCGGCAGCTTCGTAGGGCTGCCGGCCCGTCGCGAGCCGCGGCTCTGGATCTGCTGCGCCGCCGCGAGGATCTGCGCCATGTCGTCCACCAGACTGAGGGCGGCCGGTCCGTCGTGGTGCCGGGCGGCTGGCCGGGTCGGCTCGGGCAGCGCTCGGATCCAGGCCCGCAGGAGCACGGCCAGCAGGTGGTAACCCGGCCCCTCCTCGTCCCCTTCCTCGAACTCGTCGGCCAACTCGGCGGGGTCGGCCTCCCGGTCGTGGTCCGCACGGGCGTCGAGGGCACGTTCGACCTGCCAGCGAAGTTCGGCAGGGTCCAGCGACTCCTCGGTGACTGTCACGCCCGCGCGGCGGCTGTTCTCCGCGAGCGTGCTGACGACCTCCTCCAGGACCTCGGCGGGAAACAGCACCAGGTTCGCCGCAGCATCACAGTCCAGATGGTCGATGTGGATCACGAACCCGTACGACCGCCCGGCCCGGTCGAAGGTGCAGACGAGCATGGAGGCGCTGCCCGCCGGGTCGGCGAACCGTCGACAGGTGCCGGCCTGGAGCGGTTCGCGCACCTCGTCTGCCCAACTCGGGGCGGGCACCCCCGCGTTCAGCAGCTGCCGGGCGGCCTCGGCGGCGGCCGTCCCGTCGTGCACGGTGTCCAGCGCGAGCAGCACCGCGAGGGCTTCCGGGGTGGCGATCTCGGCCACGGCCGGAACGATGCCAGCGTCGAGCGCTTCGGTGAACCCGTCACCGGCGAGGTCTCCGGCGGCCAGGAACGATGCGGCGAACAGCTCCGCCTCAATGGGATCGTCCGTCTTGAGCAGTTCAGCGCCCCCGGTGACCAGGGCGTCGATGAGCTCGTGCGGGTCGACGTCCGCATCCGAGCACGCCGGGCAGTCGCACGGTTCCGGGTTGACGGGCTCGGCAAGACGCACGACCCGCTGACCTGATCGACTGGACGTGGCACGTTTGCGACGACGGCTCACCGGGCTCATCCGCGCATGTCTACACGGTGCCGACCCGGCCCACAAACGACCCGCCGAGGCTGTGTCACGGTGCCACACAGGGTCCGTCGTGGTCCGCCGGGCGTCCGCAGCGGCCGGTCCCGGCGATCCTGATGTCGCACCAGACCCGGGTACGCACGAACTGTCGGTCTTCCTCGCTGAGCGTCGTCTCGCCGAAGTCGATGGCGAGCACGTGGCCGAGGGAGTGGCGCAGCGCCATGGCCAGCGCCGCAGCGTCGTCGACCCGGCGCAGGGTGGTCGGCAGGTGGATGATCCAGTGCGGTTCGGTCACCGGGACCACCGGCTGTTCGGGGCGGTCGAGGTGTGCCGACAGTCGGTGTGCCGCGACTGCCACTGCCGCAGGGCCTGGCGGATGCGTTCACCCTCGGTGTGCGCGGTGGCGAGATCGCGGCTCAGCCGTTCCAGTTCGTCGGCGACAAGGGCGAGGTAGCCGTACACCTGTGTGGGGTCGAGGCCGCGCCACCGGCGGACATCGAAGGTGGCGGCGCGGACGTGCTGAGGGAGCAGGCGCCGCATGGCCTGGTAGATCACGGTGGGTCGCCTTCCGTTCGATGCTGGTCCCGGGCGGCACCGAGGCGGGCGGGGTCGACCGGCACCCACCCCGGGCCTTTCCCGTCGCGCGGAGGTCCGCGGGCAGGTTTCAGGCGGTGGCGGGTTCCACGCCGGACAACCCACCGGTGTACGACGTGAGCGCGGCGACCGCAGCGGACAGGCTCTCGGCCATCAGCCCGAGTTGGTCGGCGGCGCGGTGCCACTGCCCGGCCGCCGTCTCGGTCGCCGGGTGGCTGGGCCGGTCGTGCTGGTTAGGGTCGAGGAGTTGCTGCCCAGCGGTGGAGATCCGGGCCGGGAGCACACCGATCCGGGTGGCCGCACCGGCCAACTGGTCCCGGACGGTGTCCAGCACCTCGACCAGAGCGCCGATGGTGGCCCGATCCTGATGGCCGGCGTCAGCGCGGAGCAGGTCAACGCCGTCGCTGAGCTGCCGTTCCGCGTCACCGGCCAGGTCGAGCGCATCCTCGCCGCTGCGCCGGGCCAGCCGGATCGCCGGGTGTGCGCAACCCGCCCCGGTCCGTTCCAGCAGCACAGCGGCGGCGGCGACGGCGAGGTACGTCTCCCGCAGCTCGGCGGTCACCTGCTCCACGGACCAGATCGCGCTCGCCTCCGGCACGTCCGTCGTTGTCTCCGACACGGTCACGGGTGGACTCCTCTCGTGGGGTTACGGGGATGCCGGGGCAGCACATGAGGGTGCCGCCCCGGCGAACCGGGCGTACCCGGGGGTGAGTCGTCCCTTGTTTTGCCGACGAGGGCCGCCTCGGCTCCAACATATGATGCCTAGTATTAGTAGTGCAACCCTTGAGACACCAAGAACTTGATGTCATAAGCGAAGAGTGGTCAGATGGTGGTGCCGACGAGGGAGTGCCACCGTGTCAGTCACGCCGTTCTACGAGCGCATAGCCACCGAGATTCGCGATCGGATTAGGTCGGGCGACCTGAAGCCTGGCGACAAGCTGCCGTCCATCTCTGAGCTGTGCGCCCATTACGGGGTCTCTACCCAGGTCATCCGCTCGGCCATGTTGACCCTGCGTGCCGAGGGCCTGATCGAGGGGCATCAGGGTCGCGGCGTCTTCGTGCGTGATCGAGCCGATGACCAACGGTAGGCGTGCCTAGCTGTGAGCACCCCGCATGCCCGCACCACGAAAATTCGAGCGCAACTCCATCTCGGCGAGCGAGGTCGCATGACTCGCGAGACACCTCATCGCGGGTGAGGGCTGCACCAGGCCCGTGTGGAAGGTGGGCGTAACGGGCCGCACCCACAGTGTGGGAGCGTGCCCACGGCGGTTGGCCTGCCGTGACTGGACTATTTGCGCAGCTCAGGGCGCGGTTGTCGCGGCTGTGGCGTTGCGGGTGCTCGACGCGAGGCCCTGGACGCCGGTACATTCCGACCGGGGACTTTCCCACTAGCAAGGAATTTATAAACTTCGATACTTTCATGCCTCACATTGAAGAGATCTGTTTCCTTCGATGGAGGTACCTATGAACGTCACTCGGCTCGGCGGGCCGACCCTGTCCCTGTTCCGCATCGTGATCGGGCTGCTGTTCACGCTGCATGGTCTGACTTCGGTCTTCGGGTTGTTCGGCGGCAACCCCATGACCGGCCAGGCGGTACCGGTCGGCACCTGGCCCGGCTGGTGGGCCGCGCTGATCCAACTGGTCTGCGGCGCCCTGGTGCTGGTCGGGCTGTTCACCCGACCCGCCGCGCTCCTTGCGTCCGGCTCGATGGCGTACGCCTACTTCGTCGTGCACCAGCCGGACCACCTGCTGCCGTTGCACAACGGGGGCGAGTTGTCGGCCCTGTTCTGCTGGTCGTTCCTGCTGGTCGCCGCGCTCGGCTCCGGCCCGTGGGCGCTCGACGCACTGCTCTTCCGGCGTCGCACCGACGCTCCGCCGTCCTCGGTGGCCGAACCCAGCCCGGTGTCCGTCTGACCGCACCCGTCCCGCGCGTCGCCGGAGCCCCGACGAGGTGGTTCCGGCGACGCGTGCTGGGGAGCGCATGTCCGGTGATGCCGTGAACGATTCAGCTCCAAAGGATGCGCGGGACAGGTGCGGGACCAGGGAGCCGGACGCGGGAAGGTCCGAGAGTCGGGCGCGGGAAGGTCGGTGGAGTCGGGCGCGGGGCAGGTCCGCGACGGGGAGTCGGGGCGGTCAGGCCGGCGGGCGGGAGGTGAGGACCGCGTCCAGGAGGCCGGGGTAGAGCTTGTCCACCTCGTCGCGGCGGAGCCGGACCAGGCGGCTGGTGCCGGCGGCGCGGGTGCGGGTCAGGCCGGCCTCGCGCAGCACCTTGAGGTGGTGGCTGCGAGTCGCCTTGGACACCCCGAAGTCGAAGCTTCCACAGGCGGCCTCGCCGCCCTCGGCGAGCGCCCGGACGATCTGCAGCCGCACGTCGTCGGCGAGTGCGGCCAGCACGGCGGTGACCGGTACGGCGGTCAGGTCGGGTTCGTGCGGCTCCATGTGACCAGTGTAACCGTTGTTCGACAAATGTCGAACAAGCTCCTACTGTCGGTGTCGTTGGTTCGACGATACTCGAACATTGGAGCTGCCGATGCGATCCCGCGCCTCCGCCTACCCGCTGCTCGCCGTCCTCGGCTGGGGGGTGATGTTCCCGGTCCTGGCCAGCGCGTTGACCCGGGTCGACCCGCTCAACCTGACCACCGCCCGTTACCTTCTCGCCGCCGTCGTCCTGGTCGCCATCCTGCTGCTCCGCGAGGGTGCCGACGCGCTGCGGCCCGGCGTCCGGACGGTCGAGGTGGTGGTGCTCGGCGTGGTCGGCTTCGCCGGCTTCAACGTGCTCACCAGCCTGGCGCTCGAACACGCCGCTCCGCAGCAGGTGGCGCTCTTCGTGGCCACCACCCCGGTGATCACCCAGCTGGTCCGTTGGGCCCGGGACGGCGTACGCCCGAAGCCGCTCCTGCTGAGCCTCTCCCTGGTGGCGCTCCTCGGCGTCGGTCTGGTGATCACGCGCGGAAGCCTGGCCGGGCTCGGTCAGTTCGGTCTCGGCGGTCTGATGATGGTCGGCGCGGTGGTCGGTTGGGCCATCTACACGCACGGCGCCAGCCGCTTCGGCGCGTGGTCGCCACTGCGCTTCACCACGCTGACCGCGCTCGCCGGCACGGCCGCCATGCTGGCCGCGAGCATCGGCGCGGACGCCGTCGGCTGGCAGCACGCGCCGGCCGCCGCCGACCTCGTGGCGGTCACCCCACAGTTGGCGTACGCCGTGATCGTGGGAGCTGTCATAGCGGTCCTGGCCTGGAACACCGGAGTGCAGCGACTCGGGGCCGCCAACGCCGCGCTGTTCATGAACCTGGTGCCGGTGACCACGTTCGCCGTGCAGATCGCCCGGGGCTACCGCCCGGAGGCCGTCGAGCTGGTCGGGGCCGCCGTCACCATCGCCGCGCTGGTCGCCGCGAATCTGGCCAGCCGGCCCCGTACCCGGGTCTCGTCGCTGCCTCGTGCCACCGCGGTGACCGACCCGATCGCGGTTACCGATCCCGCCGCGGTGAGCGCTCGCTGACCCACTCCCTGGGATCGGCGGTAGCTAGGGCCGACAGCGTTGTCCTAGACTCGGCGGCACAACTGCATACCTCATCCAGAGGGGCTGAGGGATACGGCCCGACGACGCCCCGGCAACCACCCCGCGCGCTCACCGCTGAGCGACCCGCGGGGCAGGTGCCAATTCCGTCCCCGCCGCACCGTGCGATGCGGGGAAAGATGAGAGGACTTCGACATGACGTCGACGCTCGCCGCCTCCGGCATCGACACCTCCGCCAGCCCCGCCCGCGCCCTGGTCTGCCGTGCCTGTTCGGCGCGCTACCCGCTCGCCGCCCAGCACGCGTGTTACGAGTGTTTCGGCCCGCTGGAGGTCGACTACGACACCGCCGCACTGGCGACGGTCACCCGGGAGCAGATCGAGGCCGGGCCGAAGAACATCTGGCGGTACGCCGCGTTGCTCCCCGCCGGTCAGGACCCGGCCACCCGGGTCACCCTCGACCCGGGGCTGACCCCGCTGGTGACGGCCCCGTACCTCGCCGCCGAGCTGGGCATCACGGCGCCGCTCTGGGTCAAGGACGACAGCGCCAACCCCACCCACTCCTTCAAGGACCGGGTCGTCTCGGTGGCGCTCACCGCAGCGAGGGCGCTCGGCTTCACCCGGTTCGCCTGCGCGTCGACCGGCAACCTGGCCAACTCGGTGGCGGCGCACGCGGCCCGTGCCGGGGTGCCCTCGGTGGTCTTCATCCCCAGCGACCTGGAGCAGGGCAAGGTCATCACCACCGCCGTCTACGGCGGCGAGCTGGTCGCCATCGACGGCTCGTACGACGACGTCAACCGGCTCTGCGGCGAGCTGGTGGAGACCGACGAGTTCGAGGACACCGCGTTCGTCAACGTGAACGTCCGGCCGTACTACGCGGAGGGTTCCAAGACCCTCGGCTACGAGGTGGCCGAGCAGCTCGGTTGGCGGATCCCCGCGCAGGTGGTCATCCCGATGGCCAGCGGCGAGCTGCTCACCAAGATTGACAAGGCGTTCTCCGAGCTGGTGGAAGTCGGCCTGGTCGAGGCGCCGGCCGGCGGCTGGAAGGTCTTCGGCGCCCAGTCGGCGGGTTGCAACCCGATCGCCGTGGCGCTGCAAGCCGACACCGACACGATCACCCCGGTCAAGCCCACCGGCATCGCCAAGTCCCTCAACATCGGCGACCCCGCAGCCGGCCTCTACGCCCTGGAGGCGGTCCGTCGCACCGGCGGTTGGATGGAGTACGCCGCCGACGACGAGATCCGCGCCGGCATTCGCGACCTCGCCCGCACGACGGGTGTCTTCGCGGAGACCGCAGGCGGCGTCACCGTGGCGGTGTTGCGCAAGCTGGTCGAGTCCGGTCGGCTGGACCCGACCGCGGAGACCGTGGTGTTCAACACCGGCGAGGGCCTGAAGACCATCGACGCGGTGGCCGGTCAGGTCGGGCCGACCCACCACATCAAGCCCTCGCTGCGGGCCGCCCGTGACGCCGGTCTGCTCGGCTGATCCCGGCCTGCCCGGACGGAGGGCCGGGCGATCCGCCGGGTAACTGGGTTTTCGCTGTGAGTGTGGATAACCCGCCGCTACGGACTTGACGGCAGGAACCGGACGGCGCAAGATGCTCCGTGCGGGAGGGCATTTCGCCGAAGACTTTTGAAGTTCTTGCGACCCAACGCCGGAGGCGTTGTGCGATTGTCCCTCCCGACCACGTCCGATCGGGCCAGCGAATTAATTCGCTGGCCCGATCGCTTTCTCGGGCGCACGCTCAGCGGCATGAGCATCGCGATCGCGCCGTTCGACGGCGCTGACCGGGCATCGGTCGACGAGGCGTACCGGATCGGGTCGGCGGCCCGAGACGTCGATCTGCCGGAGCTTCCGCCCTTCTGCCGGCAACGCTTCGACGCGCTGTTCCACACGCCGATGCCCGGCACCGAGTCGCTCTGGGCACTGGCCCGCCTGGAGGGGGCGCCAGCCGGTTACCTCCAGCTCGACCTGCCACAGATGGACAACACCGACAACGCCACCGTCGAACTGACTGTTCATCCGGAGCTGCGGCGTCGGGGCGTCGGCCGGGCGCTCCACGAGTACGGGGTGCGCCTGCTTCGGGAGCACGGCCGCAAGCGGGTGGTCGGGATGACCGTCTCCGCGCTGCCCGGCGGGCCAGCCCGGAGCGTGGCGGGCGATGCGTTCGCCGCCGCCACCGGAGCCCAGCCCGCCCTCAGCGAGGTGCGTCGGCGGCTCGACGTCGACGGGATCGACCGGGTGGCGCTGCGCGCGGCGCTCGCCGAGGCTCGCCAACTGGCCGAGGGCTACCGGTCGGTCTGCTGGCAGGGCGCGACCCCGCAGGAATACCTCTCCGACATCGCCTACCTCAACGGCCGGCTGTTGATGGACGCCCCCATGGGCGACGTGCAGTGGGAGCCGGAGCAGGTGGACGCCGAGCGCATCCGCGGCAAAGAACGGGCTCTCGACGCGCGGGGCCGGCGGCGCTACCACCTTGGGATGCGGCACGAGGCGTCCGGCCGGCTGGTCGCCTGGACCCTGCTGGACGTGGGCGCCTCAGCGGACTGGCACGCGTTCCAGCAGATCACCATCGTCGACCCGGACCACCGTGGGCACCGGCTCGGCCTCATCGCCAAGGCGGAGAACCTGCACCACCTGCTCACCCACGAGCCAGCGGTGCGAGTGATCGACACCATGAACGCGGCCAGCAACACCTACATGGTGGCGATCAACGAGCAGCTCGGCTTCCGCCCGGCGGAGTCCTGGACCGACTGGCAGCTCACTCTCTGACGGAAATCGGCGTTACTGCTCGCGGGCCTGGCTCGGGCATGATGGCTGGCATGACGGAGACCCCGCATCCCCTGTACGACAGGCACGCCGAAACCCTCACCCGTGCGCTGACCGCGATCACGGAGCGGGGCTACTGGTCCGCCTACCCCGAATCCCCCAGCCCCCGGGTGTACGGCGAGACCGCCGCCGCCGACGGTAAGGCCGCCTTCGAGGCGTACCTCGGTGGTGACTTCCCGCTCGACCAGCCGGGCGCTGGCGTTCGGGTCGCCACCGAGGCGAGCCCGTTCGGTGTGGAGCTGGCGGTGCGGTACCCGCACGCCCGCCCCGGCGAGCTGGTGAGCGCCGCCTCCGCCGCGCTGCCTGCGTGGCGCGACGCCGGCCCGCAGGCCCGGGTGGGCGTCTGCCTGGAGATCCTCGACCGGCTGCACAAGCACATCTTCGAGCTGGCGAACGCGGTGCAGTTCACCAGCGGGCAGGCGTTCGTGATGGCCTTCCAGGCCGGTGGCGCGCACGCGCTGGACCGGGCGCTGGAGGCGCTGGCGTACGCGTACGCCGAGATGACCCGGCACCCGGGCACCGCCGGCTGGGAGAAGGCCGCCGGCAAGGGTGACCCGCTGCGGATGACCAAGACGTTCCACGTGGTGCCGCGTGGGGTGGCGCTGGTGATCGGCTGCAACACCTTCCCGACCTGGAACTCGTACCCCGGGCTGTTCGCCTCGCTGGTCACCGGCAACCCGGTGATCGTCAAGCCGCACCCGCGCGCGGTGCTGCCACTGGCCATCACCGTGAAGTACGCCCGGGAGGTGCTCGCCGAGGCCGGCTTCGACCCAAACCTGATCATGCTGGCGGCCGAAGCCCCCGGCGAGAAGCTCGCCAGCGACCTGGCCCTGCACCAGGCCGTCAAGATCGTCGACTTCACCGGCTCCACCGAGTACGGCGACTGGCTGGAGACGCACGCCCGGCAGGCGTCGGTCTACACGGAGAAGGCCGGTCTGAACACCGTCGTCATCGACTCCACCGACGACTTCGCCGGCATGTGCCGCAACCTCGGCTTCACGCTGACCCTCTACAGCGGTCAGATGTGCACCACCTCGCAGAACATCCTCATCCCGGCCGGAGGCATCGAGACCGACCAGGGGCACAAGAGCTTCGACGAGGTGGCCGGCGGGATCGCCGCCGCCGTCGGGAAGCTCACCGCGGACCCGGCCCGGGGTGTCGAACTCACCGGCGCCATCGTCAACGACGGGGTGCTGGAGCGGCTGGCCGAGGTCACCAAGGTCGGCGAGCCGGTGCTGGAGTCGCGCGCCGTGGACCACCCGGCGTACGCCGACGCGGTGGTGCGTACCCCGACGATCGTGAAGCTGACCGCGGACGACGCGGAGACGTACGGCCGGGAGTGGTTCGGTCCGATCTCGTTCGCCATCGCCACCGACTCCACCGCGCACAGCCTGGAACTGCTGCGTCGGACGGTCGGCGAGAAGGGCGCGCTCACCGCGGGGGTCTACTCCACCGACGAGTCGGTGCTGGACGCCACCGAGGCGGTCGCGGTCGAGGTCGGCGTGCACCTGTCCTGCAACCTCACCGGCGGGGTCTTCGTGAACCAGTCGGCCGCGTTCTCCGACTTTCACGGCAGTGGCGCCAACGCGGCGGCCAACTCGGCGCTGACCGACGGTGCGTACGTGGCCAACCGCTTCCGGATCGTCCAGTCCCGACGTCCGGCCTGACCTTCGGTTGCGGTTGGGGGTTTCCGGGGCAGCCCGTCCCGCTCCGGGCGGTCAGGCTTGATCCATACGCGGGTCGGGCTGCCCCGGAAACCCGCTGTGGGCGCGGTGGTCGTCGGCGTGTCTGATCCCGAATCCTGCTCCACCCATCACGACCGGCGGCGGGTGGTCGTTGGGTTGGGTTGTGGATCAGGCTGGCCGGCGCATCTGTAGCTCGGTGAGGGCGGGGATGGTCGGGTGGGGAACCCGTACACCGGTGTCCTCGAACCCGAGCCGTCGGTAGGCGCGGTAGGCGCGGTCGTTGCCCACCACGACCTCCAGCAGCAACTCGGGCCGGCCGCAGGCCCGCGACCAGGCGGCCACGCCGTCGACCAATTCAGCGAGCAGGCCGCTGCCCCGCCAGGTCGGCGTGACGTACACGGCGTAGATCACGGTCAGCCCTGCCTCGTCCGGAGTGGCGGTGCCGCCGGCGTGTCCGACCAGCCGGCCGCCGCCCGGGTCCGCGACGAACTGCGCGTTGTTCGGGCCGGCGGAGGTGTAGGCGATCCGCGCGGCGTACTCGTTGTGCGGGCGGGCTGCCGCGTCCGCGATCGTCTCCAGGAAGGCCAGCGGCGCGTCGGCGAGCATCTCCAGACGCAGCGCCCGCATCCGGGCGGCGTCCATCGGCCTGACTCGGCGGATCTCCGCCTGCCGCAGGCCCGGCGAGCCCGTGTCGGTGGTCATGTCCGCATGCCTACCACAGCGGCGGACGTGGTTTCTGGCCGCGCCTCTCCTGCCGCCGGTAGCCCTGGTGTCCGCACCGCGATTCACCACCGCGGATCCGATGGATCGGAAAACGGGTCCACCGAGGTGATCAGGCCGCGCTGGAATATGCCCGATTTGTGGTCGTGCACGGCTGTCACTCCTCGTGTAGCGTGCGATTTCGGTCACCGCTTCAATGGCCGTCATCGATTGCTGAGGCGGTGCTCCGATGGCGTTCGGCTGTGCCGTTCGCCGGGCAGGCAACGCCGCGCACAGTGAGGGAAGTGGCACCGTGGCACAGGGTTCCGTGAAGTGGTTCAACGCCGAAAAGGGCTACGGCTTCATCGCCGTCGACGGCGGTCAGGACGTGTTCGTCCACTTCTCCGCGATCGAGATGGACGGCTACAAGGCGTTGGAGGACGGCCAGCGGGTGGAGTTCGAGATCGCCCAGGGCCAGAAGGGTCCGCAGGCGGAACGCGTACGCGTCATCGGCTGAATCTCCCGCACCGAACGGCCCGCGCGTCGGGGCTGCGGCGCGGGCGTGCAACCGGGAAGATCGTGAACCGTTCCAGCCAATGCTGAGGAGCGTTCATGACCGACCAGCCACCCTCGTCCACCCCACCCTCCGGGCCGGGTGAGCCGGGCCCGTCCGACCCGACCCGGAGCCAACCCGGCCCCGCCGGTCCGCCGCCGGGTGCGGAGCCAGGCGTGCCGCCGGGCGGTCCGCCGTCGGGGTGGGACCCCGCGCAGGGCGCCTGGGGTGCGGGCGGTCCGCCGCAGGGCTGGGTGTTTCCGCCCACCGGGGGCTACCCGCCCGGGGCGGGTCCCTACGGCGGGCAACAGTGGCATCCGGGGCCGCCGGCCGGGTGGTACCCGCCCGGTTACGGCTTCGACCCGAACGACCCCCTGGTCAACCCGCCCGGTGCCGGCATCGGCGGCTGGTTCAACAGGTGCGGGGAAGCGCTGCGCCGGGGCTGGCGGCAGTTGGTGCCCATCATGCTGCTCACCCAGGTGTTGCCCGCGGCGGTGCTGTCGGTGATCTCTCTCGGGTTGGACCCGTCGGCCAGTTGGGCTGTCGAGGTCGAGGCGAGTTCGACAGCCGCGCTGCCGGACAACTTCGTCGCGGAGCTGGCGGGTCTCCTGGCCGTGCTGGTCGGCGGGAGCCTGGTGATCGGCCTGGTGCAGGCCGTCGGGTGGGCCGCCGGCAGCTGGGTGATCACCCGGCAGGCCGTCGGTCAGCCGGCCGGCCTCGACTCCGCGCTCCGCTACGGCCTCCGTCGGGCGCTCGGGCTGTGGGGCTGGACCCTGCTGGTCAGTCTGCTCATCGGCATCGGAGTCTGCTTCTGCGTACTACCGGGCATCTACCTGGCGTTCGCGCTGAGCATGGCCGGCCCGGTCTACCTCTTCGAGCGCCACAACCCGATCGGCCGATCGTTCCGGATGTTCCACGACCGGCTCGGCCTGCTGCTCGGTCGGGTGGCGCTGGTGGCCCTCGCGGTGATCGTCGTCAGTTTCGTCGCCAGCGCCATCGAAGGGTTCGGCACCGCCGCGTTCGGCACGGATCCCTTCGCCTCGGCGGGCACCGCGGTCGGCGCGGTGGTGGTGATCGGAGTCACCGCGGTGCTGGCCCTGCCGGCCCACCTCGCCCAGATGATCGGTCTGCTGCTGACGTACACCGAGCAGCGCGCCCACGAGGCGCCGGTGAACGCTGCCGGACTGGCCGCGGAACTCGGCTGAGCGGCCACATCGTGCTTGCACTCGGCAGGGGAGAGTGCTAAACAAGTCATTGGCACTCGCATACCGTGAGTGCCAATGGTCGGGACGGTGGGGCCAGGTTGCGCCGGCGTGGAGACGCCGGGGCGGCACATGGCCGGTCGTCGCGGGCTATCCGGCCCGGCCGAAGGACGTCGTCGTCGCCAGGTGGCGACGTCCCAAGGTGCGTACACCAGGCGGCCCATCCGAGGCACACATCTCGGGTGGCCCGTGAGTGTCCAGGAGGACAACGCCGTATGGCCAAGATGATCGCGTTCGACGAAGAGGCGCGCCGCGGCCTCGAGCGGGGCATGAACCAGCTCGCCGACGCCGTAAAGGTGACCCTCGGCCCCAAGGGCCGCAACGTCGTGCTCGAGAAGAAGTGGGGTGCCCCCACCATCACCAACGATGGTGTGAGCATCGCCAAGGAGATCGAGCTCGAGGACCCGTACGAGAAGATCGGCGCTGAGCTGGTCAAGGAGGTCGCCAAGAAGACCGACGACGTTGCCGGTGACGGCACGACGACGGCGACCGTCCTGGCCCAGGCCCTGGTTCGCGAGGGCCTGCGCAACGTGGCCGCCGGCGCCAACCCGATGGCCCTGAAGCGGGGCATCGAGGCTGCGGTCGCGAGCGTCTCGGAGGAGCTGTCCAAGCTCGCCAAGGACGTCGAGACCAAGGAGCAGATCGCCTCCACCGCCTCCATCTCCGCTGGCGACAGCACCGTCGGCGAGATCATCGCCGAGGCGATGGACAAGGTCGGCAAGGAAGGCGTCATCACCGTCGAGGAGAGCAACACCTTCGGGCTGGAGCTGGAGCTCACCGAGGGTATGCGCTTCGACAAGGGCTACATCTCGGCCTACTTCATGACCGACCCGGAGCGTATGGAGGCCGTCTTCGACGACCCGTACATCCTGATCGCCAACAGCAAGATCTCGTCGGTGAAGGACCTGCTCCCGATCCTGGAGAAGGTCATGCAGTCGGGCAAGCCGCTGCTGATCATCGCCGAGGACCTGGAGGGCGAGGCTCTCGCCACCCTGGTGGTCAACAAGGTCCGTGGCACCTTCAAGTCGGTCGCCGTCAAGGCGCCGGGCTTCGGTGACCGCCGCAAGGCCATGCTGACCGACATCGCCATCCTCGCCGGTGGTCAGGTCATCAGCGAGGAGGTCGGCCTCAAGCTCGACGCCGCCAGCCTCGACATGCTGGGTCGCGCCCGCAAGGTCGTGGTGACCAAGGACGAGACCACCATCGTCGACGGTGCCGGTGACGCCGAGCAGATCCAGGGCCGGGTCAACCAGATCCGGGCCGAGATCGACAAGAGCGACTCCGACTACGACCGGGAGAAGCTGCAGGAGCGGCTGGCCAAGCTGGCCGGCGGCGTTGCGGTCATCAAGGTCGGCGCGGCCACCGAGGTCGAGCTCAAGGAGCGCAAGCACCGCATCGAGGACGCCGTTCGCAACGCGAAGGCGGCCGTCGAGGAGGGCATCGTCCCGGGTGGTGGCGTCGCGCTGGTCCAGGCCGGCAAGACCGCCTTCGACAAGCTCGACCTGGTCGGCGACGAGGCGACCGGTGCGAACATCGTCAAGGTCGCGCTGGACGCCCCGCTGCGGCAGATCGCCGTCAACGCCGGCCTCGAGGGCGGCGTCGTGGTGGAGAAGGTCCGTAACCTCGAGTCGGGTCACGGCCTCAACGCCGCCAACGGTGAGTACGTCGACCTGCTGGCCGCGGGCATCATCGACCCGGCCAAGGTGACGCGCTCCGCGCTGCAGAACGCCGCTTCCATCGCGGCGCTGTTCCTCACCACCGAGGCCGTTGTCGCGGACAAGCCGGAGAAGACCCCGGCTGCCCCGGCTGGCCCGGGTGGCGGGGACATGGACTTCTGAGTCCAGTTCCGACACCGAACGGGGTGGGCCGCTGACGCGGTCCGCCCCGTTCGTCGTCAGGTCGGTAGTGGGCGCTGGTTGCGCCGCTTCTGCGCCCGGTCGTACGGCGGAAGCAGTTGGATCGGGGCGTCCACCATCTCGCATGGCTCCTCGACCGCCGATGGCTCCCCGTCGGTGGTCATCTCGGCGAGCTGCTCGGCGTCGCCGTAGTCGAGCCGGTCGAACGGCAGTTGGCCGGGGAGTTCGCCGACCGGTTTCCAGGTGATCGGCGGGCCGTCCTCGGTCTGGTCGTCATCCGTGGTCATGGCTGCCTCCTCTACCGAAACGGTAAAGGGCGTCGATGGCCAGTGCGGGCGAATGAACCTATATCCCGTTTTGGCGGGTTTATTCCACCAACGTCCGTCGGTACAGGAAGAAGACCCGCTCGATCGAGGCGCCCGCGCTGCCCGAGTAGAACGGCACCGGCCCCACCCAGCCGATCTGCGCCCGATCCAGGCCCGCCGCCCGCTGATCCCGAAGGCAGCGCCGCAGCAGCACCCCACCGATGCCCGACCCCTCGGCTGCCGGCGCGGTGCCCATCGGCCCGAACCAGCTCGGCCGGGACGACCCGTACGCGGCGAAGCCCAGCACCTCGCCGCCGCGCTCCGCCAGGTGGCAGCCCGCCCCGTCGCGACCCACCGACCCGGCCAGCTCGCCGTCCCACGTGCCACCGAAGGTGGACCGGGCGAAGGCGGTGAGCGCCGGCAGGTCCCTCGGCTCCGCCCGGCGTACGGTCACACCCTGGTCGGTCAGCCGACGCTCTGCCGCCTCCGTGGACCGCAGTGCCGGCGACCCGTCGTACGACAGGTCGGCGGTCATGTTCCAGGCGGTCCGGTCCTGCTGGTAGCCGAGCGCGAGAGCGGCACACACCGCTGGGGTGTAGCGGACGTCGATGCCCGGCCAGGCGTAGTACGGCGGGTTCCCGGCCAGCAGCACTTCGGTCGCGCCGCGCTCGGCGAGCACCCGCTCGGCCCGTCGCAGCAGCGAACGGCCGACGCCTCGGCGGCGCTGATCCGGGAGGACCGCGACCAGGTCCACGTGCCCGATGCCCGGGTCGGCCGACGACACGGAGCAGAGCAGCACCCCGACCAGGTCCGCTCCCCGGTACGCGCCCAGGCCGACCACCTGGCGGTCGGCGGTGGCCCGGGGCCAGAGCACGTCCACGATGGGGGCCGCCTCGGCGGCGTCCTCGGGCAGGTCGAGAGCCTGCTCGCAGAGCCGCACCACGGCGGGGACCAGGTCGGCGCTCAGCTCGGTGACGGTGATCTCGGCGTCCATGGTCGCCGACCCTAGATCACCGGGTACCGGGTCGCACCCCCGCGGCTGCGCGAACGGCGGCGTAGGCGTCGACCTGACCAGCGCCGGTGATGTTCGACGGAGCACCGCAGGCGTCGGACGGGTCGCTGGAGCGGTAGGTCGGCGTGGCCGCCGTGGCGGTGTCCCGCAGGATCTGCCGGGTCCGGGCCACGTCGCCGACCAGCGCCGGGTTCGCCGACCACATCAGTGCGACCACCCCCGCCACCTGCGGGGTCGCCATCGAGGTGCCGTCCAATGCGGCGTACGTGCCACCCGGCATGGCGGACACCACACCCACACCCGGTGCGAGCACGTCCGGCTTACCCGGGCTGCCCGCAACCGGCCCGCGCGAGGAGAACTCGGCCACCCGTCGGTGCGAGTCCACCGCCCCCACGGTCAACACGTCCGGGAACGGGGCTGGTGGGTCGTCGATCGACGCGCACCACGGGCCGGTGTTGCCGGCCGCCACGACCACGAAGATCCCGGCGGCGTCCAGCGCCGCGGTGGCCGGCCGCAGCACGCCCCGGTCGCAACCCTCGATGGCCGGGCAGCCCCACGAGTTGGTCAACACCTGCGGCGCGCGCTCCGGGCGGCCGTCGGTGAACGGGTCGCCGCCGGTCGGGAAGGGCGCCAGCATGAACTGGAGACAGTCCAGGTAGTGCCCGGGGCTGCCGAGGTTGCGGTCCAGGTTGACGCAGCCCACCCACTGCGCGTCCGGGGCCACCCCGATGCCGTCCCGCCCGACCGCGCTGCCGACCGTGTGGGTGCCGTGCCCGCCCTGGTCGGTGGGGTTGCGGGTGCCGTCCCACGGGTCGTACCAGGAGTCGTCGCCGCCGCGGAACTGCGCTCGCAGCGCCGGATGGTTTCCGTCCACCCCTGAGTCCGAGCTGCCGACCACGATGCCCGATCCGGTCACCCCGAGCTGGGACCAGACCTTGTCGGCACCGATCTGGCTGATGTTCCACTCCGGACCGGTGGGCTTGGGCGCGGTACCCCGGCTCTGCCCGGCCGGGGCCGGTAGTGGGCGGAGGCGTTGGCTGATCAGCACCCGGTCCACCTCCGGCCGACGGGCGAGCCACGCGCGCACCGCCGGGCCGCCGTCCACCTCGACGGCGTTCACGAGGTAGTACGACACCGGGTCGAGTCGGAGTCGGTTCAGCTCTCGGACCAGGTCGGCCTGGCTCTGCTCGGCGGTCGCCACCAGCCGCCGGTAGACCTCCGTCGCCCGGGCGTCCCGCCCGGCCCGACCCGCCGCGCCGGTCGGCAGACCGGTCAGGTCCGCCTGCGCGCGCAGGACCACCAGCAGCCGCTCGCCGTAGAGGCCGGGTTGGCCGGGGCCGAGGTCGACCACGCCGAACGCCACCACCAGCACCACGGCGGTCACCGCGGCGACCCGACGGTTCGGGGTACGTGCCGACGGCCGGGCGAGCAGCACCGCGTACCCGATGGCGACCAGGACGGCGACGGCGAGCCCGGTGCCGGTGGCGGCCGCCACCCAGAACGGAACGTCCCGGGTGCCGATCAGCAGCAGGCTGATCTCTTCCGGGTCGGTGAAGGCGAGCGGGCCGAGCGCGGCCAGGCCGACGAGCCAACCGGTCGCCGTCCGGCCGGCGCGCGCGGCGTCGGCCGGGTCGACTGTGGGCCGCCAGGCAGCGGCCCACAGCGCGGCCAGTGCGAAACCCAGCGGCGGCAGGGTCCACAGCGCGGGCAGCTGCGCACCGGACTGGCCGGTGCCGGCCGCGAGCAGCAGTAGCGCCACCCCGGCGACCAGGCCCCCGACCAGCACCAGCCGAGCCGGCCGGGGTGGCCGGCCGACCGCGAACCGGGACCAGAACGTGCCGTCCAACAGGGTCGCGGCCAGCACTCCGAGCGCGGCGGACGCCAGCAGCGCGAGCACGGTCTCCAGGAGCCCGCCGAGCGCGCCCAACCAGGCCCACGGCAGCAGCGTCGCCAACCCGGCGGCGATCGCGAGCAGTGGCACCGCGCCGAGTCCACGCGGGCGTCGCCGAGATTCGACCGGCGTCGGGCTCCCGACAGCCTCAAGCCGCGTGGCGTCGCCGTTCGCGGTGGCCTCGGGCCGCGTGGCGTCGCCGCTGCCGGTGGCCTCGGGCCGCGTGGCGTCGCCGCTGCCGGTGGCCTCGGGCAGCGTGGCGTCGCCGCCTCCGGTGGGTGCCGGGCCGTGGACCAAGCCGACCAGCCCGGGGTACGCCCACCGGCGTGCCGCCCAGCGCATGGCGAACGCGCCGAGCAGCGCCGTGCCGGCCAGCGCGGCGAGGTACGCCTCGTGGTGCACCAGCGGCACGACCCGCAGCAGTGTGAGCAGCCCCAGGGCCAGTGCCCCGAGCAGCCAGGCCCGCCCGGTGGCCCGGATCGCTGCCGACCGGGGCAGCACGGACAGCAGCAGGGCGGGTGTGCCCACCAGCACGACGGTCGCCAGACCGAGCACCGGCCAGAGCCAGCCGAGCCGGTCCCGGCCGAAGCCCAGCAGCACCTGATCGGTGAGCCAACCACCGGTCTGGGTGGCCACGGTGACCGCAACCGTCCAACAGCCGACGACAACGGCCGCGACCACCGGCCATGGGGAACTGCGGTCGCTGACTCCGGGGTACCCAGGCTCACCGTGCATCCGAGAACCTTACGACCATGATGAACAGTTCCAGCCCGGCGTCGACGTGACGTGCGGTGATCAAGTGATGAAAAGTAGGTCAGAAGCGCCGTTGGCACCTACTCTTCATCACTTGATCGAGGAGCGGAAGCGGCGGCTGCGATCGACCATCGAACAGGCCCGCAGCCGGGGCCGGACGGTGACGAACCGGTCGCTGGCCGCCGCCGCCCGTCGTGCGCCTCGGGACGGCGAAGGCAGGGGCGGCGAATGTCGACTCGGCGGCCCGGCGGTTACCGTGGACGGGTGCGTGACCCCAATGTCTCCCGATCCGCCGCCGGCCAACTGTCGCCGGTCCGCCGTGCGTCCGACCTGCGTCGACTGCGCGCCGAGCGCTTCGACGTGCTGGTCATCGGGGGCGGGGTGACCGGTGCCGGTGCGGCCCTGGACGCGGCGTCCCGGGGCCTCAAGGTGGCCCTCGTCGAGGCGCGTGACCTCGCCGCCGGCACCTCCAGCCGGTCCAGCAAACTCATCCACGGTGGCCTGCGCTACCTGGAGCAGTTGGAGTTCAACCTGGTGCACGAGGCGCTCACCGAGCGCGGGCTGCTCGCCACCCGGCTCGCGCCGCACCTGGTACGTCCGGTGCCGTTCCTGGTGCCGCTGCCGGCCGGGCGGGGCCTGCGCGACCTGCCGGCCCGGATCTTCCGCCGCTCGTACTACGGCGCCGGCGTGGCCACCTACGACGCCTTCGCCGGGCTCTTCGGCGGCGGCCGGGGGATGCCACTGCACCGGCACCTGACCCGGGAGGGCGCCCGGCGGATCTTCCCGAGTCTGCGAGCAGACGCGCTGGCCGGGGCGATCCGCTACTACGACGGGCAGGTCGACGACGCACGCCTGGTGGTCACCCTGGCCCGCACCGCCGCCAGCCTCGGCGCAACAGTGGTGAGCAGTGCCCGTGCCGTCGGGCTGATCCGGCAGGCGCGTGAGGTGACCGGCGTGCGGGTACGCGACCTGGAGGCGCCGGCGGGCTCACCGGACGCGGAGTTCGAGGTGCACGCCCGCACCGTCATCGCCGCCACGGGTGTGTGGAGCGACGACATGTCCCGGATGCTCAACGACGTGGGCCTGCGGCCCGGCATCCGGGTGCGCGCCTCCAAGGGGGTGCACCTGGTGGTGCCCCGCTCGGCGATCACCGGTGAGACGGGGCTCATCCTGCGTACGGCGAAGTCGGTGCTCTTCGTCATCCCGTGGGGCGGGCACTGGATCATCGGCACCACCGACACCGACTGGCGGCTGGACCGGTCCCACCCGGCCGCCTCCGCGAGTGACATCGACTACCTCCTCGAACAGGTCAACACCGTGCTGGACCGGCCGTTGACCACCGCCGACATCGAGGGCGTCTACGCGGGGCTGCGGCCGCTGCTGGCCGGCGAGGCCGACTCGACCTCGAAGCTCTCCCGCGAGCACGCGGTCTTCGAGCCCATGCTCGGGTTGCTGTTGGTGGCCGGCGGCAAGTACACGACGTACCGGGTGATGGCCTCCGACGTGGTCGATCGTGCGGCCCGCCGGCTCGGCGGCACGCGTCCGTCGCGTACCGCCGACCTGCCGCTGCTGGGTGCCGACGGTTACCCGGCGATGTGGCGGGACCGGGCCGACCTGGCTCGCCGGCACGGCGTGCCGGTGGGCGTGGTGGAGCACCTGCTGGAGCGGTACGGCAGCCTCACCCTCGACCTGTTGGCGCTGGTCGACGCCGATCCGCTGCTCGCGTCTCCGCTGGCGGGTGCCCCGGAGTATCTGGCGGCCGAGGTCGCGTACGCGGCACGGGCCGAGGGTGCGCTGCACCTGGAGGACGTGCTGACCCGACGGACGCGGATCTCGTTCGAGACCAGCCATCGAGGGCTGGAGTCGGCGGAGCACGCCGCCGAGCTGATGGGCGCGGTGCTCGGTTGGGACGCGGCCACCCGGGCCCGCGAGGTGGAGCACTACCGCGCCCGGGTGGAGGCGGAGCGGCAGTCCCAGTTGATGCCGGACGACGCGGCGGCGGACGCGGCCCGGCTCGGTGCGCCGGACGTCCGGGGTTACGCGGCCGACCGGGGTGGCGAGGACGACCAGGCGGAGCTGCGATCGTCCGCTCGATGACGAATTGCGACGTTACCAATGGGTAACCATCGATACCGACCCGGATGGTGGTTTCGAACGCTACCTACGGTGGGGTAGGTTTCCGCGCGTGCTAATCCGCGCGCACCCCCGTCTGCTCCCACCCCTCCTCGCCGTCGCGCTCGCCGGTGCCCTGACCGGGTGCTCGCTGTTCGACGGTGACGAGCCGGGTAAAACCGTTGCGCAACCGACCGCAGCCGTGGCGGGAGGTGGGTCGCAACTGGAGATCCCCACCACCGTTGCCGCAGGTCAGGTCAGCCTGATCCAACGGCTTGGCGAGGACGGCCCACTGCGCACCCTCAGCGTGGAGCGGGACGGCGCATGGCAGTGCCTCGACTGCGCCGGCGACGGCGTGACCTCCCGGGGCACCCTCGCCCCGGAGTTGACCGAACGGCTCCAGGTGCTGCTCGCCAACCCGGCTCTCGCCGACGAGACCGACCAGGCCCGGCGCTACCGGACCACCTGCATCGACGCGCTGACGTCCAGCCTCATCACCTCGACCGGGCTGGTCACCTCACAGGACTGCCCGGGTGAGGAGCGCACACCGGTCGCCGGCGAAATCCTGCTGCTGCTCACCCAGGCGACCCCGGCCGAGGTCAAGGGCTGACCTCGGCCGGCCGAAGTCGCGGTGCGCTGATCGCGGCAGGTCAGAGCACCTTGCCCGGGTTGAGCAGACCCGCCGGGTCGAGCGCCGACTTGATCGCCTGGTGCACCCGGACGCCGACCGGCCCGATCTCCCGGGCCAGCCAGTCCCGCTTGAGCAGCCCCACCCCGTGCTCGCCGGTGCACGTGCCACCCAGGTCGAGGCCGAGGCGCATGATCTCGTCGAACGCGCGCCGGCCCCGCTCCACGCTCGCCGGGTCGGCCCGGTCGACCACGATGTTCGGGTGCATGTTGCCGTCGCCAGCGTGCCCCACCACACCGATCGGCACCTCGCACTCCGCCGCGATCCGGGCCACCCCGTCCAGCAGCGCCGCGAGCGAACCACGCGGCACCGCCACGTCGTCGATCACCAGACCGCCGTTGCCACCCGGGTAGGCGTCGGCGGCGAACTTCTCCATCGCCGGGTGCGCCAGCCGGCGGGCCTGGAGCAGCGCCGCCGCCTCCACCGCGTCGGTGGCCGCGTACACCTCGTCGGCGCCGGCCGCCTCGCACACCCCGGCCAGGCCGGCCAGATCCTCGGCGGCCCGGGGGCCGGTGTCCGCCGCGGCCAGCAGCAGCGCCTGCGCGTCGGTGCGCAGCCCCATCGACTGGTACGCCTCGATCGCCCGCAGGTGGGTCTGGTCGAGCAGCTCCAACAGGCTGGGGGTGAGCCCACGAGCCGCGATCTCGGCCACCGCGGCACCGGCCGCGGCGGTGGACGGGAAGACCGCCACCAGGGTCAGCGAGTCGGCCGGCGCGGGCCGCAGCGCCACCGTCACTTCGGTGATCACGCCGAGGGTGCCCTCCGAGCCGACGAAGAGCCGGGTCAGGTCGTAACCGGCCACCCCCTTGGCCGTTCGTCGGCCGGTGCGCAGCACCTCACCGGAGGCGAGCACCACCTCCAGGCCGAGGACGTACTCGGTGGTCACGCCGTACTTCACGCAGCACATGCCGCCGGCGTTGGTGGCCACGTTGCCGCCGATCGTCGACGACTCCCAGGAACCGGGGTCCGGCGGGTACCAGAGCCCTTGCTTGGCCACCGCCCCGGCCAGCGCAGCGTTGACCACCCCGGGTTGGACCACCGCGATCCGGCTCACCGGGTCGATCTCCCGGATCTCGTCCATCGCGACGGTGCTGATCACCACCGCGCCGTCCACCGCGTTCGCCGCGCCGGCCAGCCCGGTCCGAGCGCCCTGCGGCACCACCGGTACGCCGTGGCGCGCCGCCGCCCGAACCACGGCGACCACCTGTTCGGTGCTGCGCGGGCGGGTCACCACGAGCGGGGTGCCGGCGGCGCACAGGTCGGCCTCGTCCCGCTGGTGCATCCGCAGCAGGTCCGGGTCGGTGAGCACGGCGTCGTCGCCGAGCGCGTCGCGCAGGTCGTCGAGGAGATCGGTGGGGGCCATGCAGCCGAGGCTAGGTCGCCGGCCGGCGATCATCAACATGATCGACTGCGGGGGATAGCTTGGGCACCATGCTCTACCTGGACCGGCCTGCCTGGCCGTGGCGCGGTCGGCTCTGGTCGCACCTGATCAGCGACGTCTCGTACGCCGAGTTGCACGCCTTCGCCGAGACGCTCGGCGCACCCCGACGCGGCTTCGACCGGGACCACTACGACATCCCGGCCGACCGGTTCGCGGCGGCGGTATGGCTCGGTGCCCAGGTGGTGCCGAGCCGGGAACTGGTCCGGTTGCTCCGCACGGCCGGGCTGCGTCGTCCGAAGCACCTGGTCAACCCGCGCCCTCCGACTCCCCGCTGAGCGCGGCCAGCTCGCGGCGCACGTTGTCCCGGGCTGGTTCCTCCCACCGGCTCGCCAACGGCGGCAGCCGGAACAGCGCGGGCAGCGCCAGCAGGCCGGTCAACACGGCCGCCCGCCCGGTCCGGAAGGCCGGCTCCGGCACGTGCGAGTACTCCCGCCGGATCGCCGTGGCATACCGCTCGTAGTTGGCCGGCGGCCCGGCCAGCACGGCGAGGTCCGCGTCGCACAGCAGGGCACCGTCCCGGTCGTCGGGTGCCACGGTGTGTCCGGCGGTGAGCAGCACCAGGCGGCGCACCTCGGACACTGCGGACGCCGGCACCCCGAGCCCGGTGAGCACCTGGTCGGCCAGCGCGGCGCTGTCGCGTTCGTTGGCGTGACCGGCGGCTCGCGGGTCGTAGACGGCGTCGTGGAACCAGGCCGCCAGCCGGACCAGGTCGACCCGGTCGGCGAGGTCGGCGTACTCGTCCACCACGTCGAGCACCGCCGTCAGATGGGACACCGAGTGATAGTGCCGGTGCGGCTCCCGCCACCGGTCGAGCAACCGCTCCCCAGCTCTGGCCGACGTCGCGTCCGGGCTCGCACCGGCGCCCCGGACCGCGATTCGCCACCGATGCAGCAGATCAACCACCGCCCGAGTCTGCCGCATCCGCCCGTGACGCGTGTGAAGGGAGGATTCAGCGCGCCCACCACGGGTAGTCGCGCCCATGGCCGTGGCCCGGGACAAGCGACCTCCGGTGGTACGACGTACCGCGCTGCGCGATGGACTGGTGGACATCGACGGCGCCCGGATCGCCGAGGCGACCGAGCAACTGCGCCATCGGAGCCGGGCCACCCTGCACGACCGTCTGCACCGGGTACGGATGGCCGGCGGGCTTGCCCTGCAGGCCGGGTTGGCCGCCGGAATCGCGTACCTGATCTCGCACAAGGTGCTCGGAAACCCGCAGCCGGTCTTCGCGCCGATCTCCGCGGTCGGCACCCTGGCCGCGTCTGTCGGCCAGCGGTTCCGCCGGACCATGGAGTTGATCGTCGGGGTGGGGGTCGGGGTGGCCGTCGGCGACCTCCTGATCTACCTGCTGGGCACCGGGGCGTGGCAGCTCGGCCTGGTGGTCACCGTGGCGATCCTGCTCACCATCTTCGCCGGGGCGAGCGTCGCCATCGTGATCCAGGCGGCGGCCACGGCGGTGCTGATCGTGACGCTGAGCCCTTCCACCCAGGACCTGGAGATCCCCCGCTTCGTGGACGCGTTCCTCGGCGGCGGAGTCGCCCTGCTGGTCACGGCGGTGCTGCTGCCGCTGAACCCGCTGCGGGTGATCAACCGGGCCGCCCGGCCGGCGCTGGACCTGCTCGCCACCCAGCTCGACGTCACCGCCGACGGGTTACGCAGCCGGGATCGGGCCACCATCCAGGGCGCACTGGAGAGGCTGCGCAACAACAAGGAGGAGCTGGCCACGTTGGGCGAGGCGATCGAGGGCGCGAAGGAGACCGCAATCCTCTCCCCGGCCCGCTGGCACCGCCGCGACGAACTGACCCACTACGCGGAGGCGGCCGACCCGATCGACCGGGCGATGCGCAACAGCGGCACGCTGATCCGCCGGTCGGTGACCCTCATCGAGGACGAGGAACCGGTGCCCGATCCGATGCCGGACGCGGTCGGCCACCTCGCCGAGTCGGTCCGGCTGCTCAAGCACGAGTTCGCCGCCGGGGAGGAGCCGGAGAAGGCCCGGGAGCGGTCCCTGCGTGCGGTCAGCGAAGCCAGCCGGGCGTACGGGGCCGGCGTCGGCTTCTCCGGCAGCGTGGTGGTCGCCCAGATCCGGACCACGGCGAGCGACCTGCTGGTGGCCTCCGGGATCGAGCAGGAGGAGGCGAACCGGTGGATCCGCAACGCCTTCGGGGAGCAGGAGCGGCCGGTCGGCGAGCCGGCCAAACCCGACGAGACGCCGAAGCCACCCACCGCCCCACCCGTCGGCTGAGCAAGGAAGGGCCCTTCCTTAACGCTTTATGTATAGGAGGGGGCCCTTCCTAACATTCGCGACGCGTCGGGCCGCGCGAGCCCTCAGCTCAGGTTGGCGAGCGCGGCGAGCAGCCGGTCTACCTGCGCTTGCGTGCTGCCCAGGCCGATGCTGGCGCGCAGTGCGGTGGGCGGCAGGTCCCGCCGACCGGTGCGCCCCGCCGCCTCGCTGAGCAGACGTCGCGCCAGCGGGTGGGCGCAGAACAACCCGTCGCGTACGCCGATGTGGTGCTCAGCGGCCAGCCGGGCGGCCACGTCGCCGGAATCCCATCCGGCGACCACGAACGAGACGATCCCGACGCGCGGCGCGTCCGGGCCGAAGGTCCGCAGCTCCACGACGTGCGGCAGAGCGGCGAGGCCGGTCCGCAGTCGGGTCAGCAGCGCCTGCTCGTGGGCGGCCAGCGCGGCCCGGTCGGCGTCGTCGAGCGCCGCGCACACGGCCGCCAGCGCCACCGCGCCGAGCAGGTTGGGGGTGCCGCCCTCGTGCCGGGCCGGCCCGGTCGCCCAGTTGACGTCGTGGGTCGCCGGTCCGACGTGGCTGGTGGCGCCGCCACCGGCCAGGTACGGCGGCGCGGCGTCCAGCCAGTCCGCCCTGCCGACCAGCACACCCGCACCGAACGGCGCGTAGAGCTTGTGGCCGGATACGGCCAGGTAGTCGACGTCGAGCGTGCGCAGATCGACCGGGGCGTGCGGGGCGAGTTGCGCGGCGTCCAGCACGATCCGGGCGCCGTGCCGGTGCGCCACCCGGGCCAGCTCGGTGACCGGCCACCGCTCCCCGGTCACGTTGCTGGCACCGGTCACCGCGACCAGCACCGGCAGTGCCGGGTTGCTGCCCCGGCGCAGTTCGGTGAGGGCGGCGGCGAGGTCGCGTACCGCCGCGTCCGGGTCGGTGGGCACCGGCAGCCGTACCGAGCCACGCGGCCAGGGCAGCAGGTTGGCGTGGTGCTCACCGGCGAAGGTGACCACCGTCGTGCCGGCGGGCAGGGCCCGGGCCAGCAGGTTGAGCGCGTCGGTCGTGTTGCGGGTGAAAATCACGTGATCGTCGGTGCGGGCACCGAAGAAGTCACCGACCGTCTGTCGGGCCCGTTCGTAGGCCAGGGTGCAGCGTCGGGACAGGGCTCCTGCCCCACGGTGCACGCTCGCGTACCAGGGCAGCAGCGCGGCCACCGCGTCGGCGGCGGCCCGCGCGCACGGCGCGCTGGCCGCGTAGTCCAGGTTGATCTCGCCGGGTACGCCGAGGACGTCGAGCGGCCCCGACGAGGCCGGTTCGGGCGCGGCGTCGACGCGGGTGGGCAGCGAGGGGAGCAGGGTGACGGACACGCCGGAACCTCCGGGGTCAGGGACCCCGGGTGCACTGTCGGGACGGGGTCCGCGCTTGCCCAGCACACCGATCGGGCTGGGCCCGGTCATCACCCGGGGCACCCCACCGCGAACTCGACGAGGGTTGCCGGCCAGCAAGCCGGGGCTTCGCGCTGGCACTCGTGACCTGCCGGCAGCATAACTGCTACCGATGGGACCGGACCAGCCGGCGGCGGATGGCTACGCTGACCGCATGGCCGACACCCCGCCCGGTTCACCCCTGCCGTCGCCGCCCGCACCCTCAGCCCCGTCCGTCGGCGAGGCGCCCCGGATGCCAGGGCGCCGGCTGGGCTGGCGGCGGTTCCTGGCGCTGGCCGGGGTGGTGCTGCTCATCGCCGCCTGCGCGGTGTTCATGGTCTTCACGCTCGGCCAGTCGCTCGGCCTGCAGGCCCTGCTGATCGGGGTGGCCGCCGCCATCCTGCCGGTGCCGGTGCTGGTCGCCTGCTTCCTCTGGCTGGACCGGTACGAACCCGAGCCGTTGAAATACCTGATCTTCTGCTTCGCCTGGGGCGCGTTCGTCTCCACCGCCGCCTCGCTCACCGTGAACGACTTCGCCGCCGGCCGCTTCGCCGACTGGGGTCTGCCGTCCGCGCTGACCGGAGTGCTGGTGGCGCCGTTCATCGAGGAGTCGACCAAGGCGCTCGGCCCGATCCTGCTGCTGGTGTTCCGCCGTCGCGAGTGGTCCGGGATCACCGACGGCCTGGTCTACTGCGGGCTGTCCGCGGTCGGCTTCGCCATGGTGGAGAACATCCTGTACCTGGGCGGGTTGGGCTACGCGTCCGGAGTCGACCGGTACGGCCCGGCGACCGGCATCCAGCAGGTCATTGCGATCTTCATCCTGCGGATCCTGCTGTTCGGGTTCGCCCATCCGCTCTTCACCTCGATGACCGGTGTGGGGTTGGGCATCGCGGCGCGGACGGCCGACCGGCGGGTGCGGGTGCTCGCCCCGCTCGCCGGTCTGCTGCTGGCGATGATGTTGCACGGCACGTGGAACCTGCTCCCCACGCTGACCCAGGCCACCGGCGAGGTGGTGATCATGCTGTACGGCTTCCTGGGCCTGATGGTGCCGGTCTTCTTCGGCACGGTGGGGCTGGCGGTGTGGCTGCGCGCCTGGGAGGGTCGGCTCACCGAGCGGGTCCTGCCGGACTACGTACGCGCCGGATGGCTGAGCCCGCCCGAGGTGGCCGCGCTGAGCAGCCTCGGCCGCCGGCACGCGGCCCGCAGTTGGGCCCGCCGAGTGGCCGGTGACGCCGGGGTGCGGGCGATGCGCGGTTACCAGGCCGCCGCCACCCGGTTGGCGCTGCTTCGCGATGGCACTCTGCGCGGCCTGGACCGGAAGGCCGCCGACCAGGAACGGACCGCCCGGGAGGAGCGGGAGTTGCTGGACGCGATCAGCGCGTACCGGTCGGTCTTCGTCGGCCGGGATCCGCAGGCTCCGGCCGGGATCTGGGACGGCAGCCGTTACCACCTGCGCTTCCCGGACGGCGCCCAGCGTCCGGTGGACGCGCCGGACGAGCCGGTGGTGCCGATCCCGGTGGTGCTGGCTCCTGCCCCGCCGCCGGTGGGGTACCCCCCGCCCGGCTGGCCCGGCCTGCGACCGCCCGCGCCCTGGCCCCCGGGTCACCCCTGACGGCTGGTGGCCGCCGGCTGGCGGCTCAGGTCATCAGCGACGTGAGGAAGTCACCGAAGCCCTGGAACATCGCGATCAACGCGGCCCCGATGGCTCGGAACATCTGTGCGGCACCGTCCGGCCGGAAGGCGATGAAGTAGATCAGGAACGCGACGAAGCCCCAGGTCAACAGCTTCTTCACGAATACCGGCATCGTCCCTCCCCAGGGCCACGGTCGCCGGATGGCTTCCCGTCGTGCGGCCGGGCAAACGGTGCGCGGCAGGGGGAGGGTGCGTCAGAGGTAGAGGCCGGTCGGGTCGTTCTCGATCCGCTCGGCGGCCACGGCGTGCACGTCGCGTTCGCGGAGCAGCACGTACCCGCGGCCGTGCAGCTCGACCTCGGAACGGTCGTCCGGGTCGAAGAGCACCCGGTCGCCGGAGACGATGGCGCGGACGTTCGGGCCCACCCCGACGGCGGTGGCCCAGGCGAGGCGCTTGCCGACCGCGGCGGTCGCCGGAATGACGATGCCGGCGGTGGAGCGGCGTTCGCCCTCGCTGCCCTCCATCCGCACCAGCACTCGGTCGTGCAGCAGGCGGATCGGCAGGCCGGCGTCGAGATCGTTGTCGGCGGTCACGCCGCAGACGCTACCGTGTGGCCGGGCGGTGGTTACGCCGGTGGTGGCGGGGGCATTGTGTGGCGGAACTGCCCTACGGTGTCGGCAACGGACGTATGCTGTCCGACCTGTCGCCGTGGGCGGGCCGGGTTTCTCTGCCAGGAGGTGCGCTTGAGCCGCTTCGAGCGGGTACGCGGGCGGCTTCGCCGCGCCTACCAGTCGCGACAGGAGTCGGCCCGGGCCGACGAGGGCACGTCGAGCGACGAGTTGAGCGACGTGTCGGCGGGCGCCCGGGTGGCGTCCCCGGCCGTACCGGGGCCGACCGCGCCGCCGAGTGCCTCGGTCTACGGAGCTGAGCCTCCGGTGGATCTGCACAGTTCGACCTCCAGCCGGGACGACGCCGACGTTCCGCACGGGCTGCGGATCGCCGCCGCGTGGTGCTGGCGGCTGATCGTGATCGGTGTGGTGGCCTGGGCCCTGCTCCGGATCGTCGGCACGATCAAGATCGTGATCATCCCGTTGGCCATCGCGCTGCTGCTCTCCGCGCTGCTCGCGCCGGCGGTGGGCTGGCTGCTGCGGGCCCGGTTCCCCCGGTCGCTGGCAACGGCGGTGGTGCTGGTAGGCGGCCTGGTCGCGGTGATCGGCACGCTGACGCTGGTGGTCAACGAGTTCATTCGCGGTGTGCCGGAGTTGAGCGAGAAGTCGTCGCAGGGTGTCCGGCAGATCCAGGACTGGCTGAAGACGGGCCCGCTGCACCTCTCCGACACCCAGCTCGACCGCTACATCGACGAGGCGCAGGTCTGGATCAACGGCAACACGCGCGATCTCACCAGCGGCGCGTTGAGCACCGCCGCGACGTTGGCCGAGGTGCTGACCGGCACGCTGCTGGTCCTGTTCGCGACGTTCTTCTTCCTGCGCGACGGCAACCGGATCTGGCGCTTCCTGGTGCGGCTGCTGCCGGTGGCCGCCCGGTGGAAGGTCGACGACGCGGGCCGCGCGTCCTGGCACACGCTCGGCGCCTACGTCCGCGCGACAGTGCTGGTCGCCTTCATCGACGCCGTCGGCATCGGCATCTTCCTGGTCGCCTTCGACATCCCGTTCGCCTTCCCGCTGGCCGCGCTGGTCTTCCTCGGCGCGTTCATCCCGATCGTCGGTGCGGCGCTCTCCGGCGGCGTGGCGGTGCTGGTGGCCCTGGTCGACAGCGGCCCGGTCACCGCGTTGATCATCCTTGGCGCGGTGATCGGCGTGCAGCAGATCGAGGGGCACGTGCTCCAGCCGCTGATCATGGGCCGGGCGGTCGCCCTCCACCCGCTCGCGGTGATCATCGGCATCGCCGCCGGTGTCGTACTCGCCGGCATCACCGGCGCGCTGGTCTCCGTACCGCTCATCGCGGTGCTGAACACCGCGGTCCGTCGGCTCGCCGCCCGACGGGTCCCGGACACCCCACCCGACGCCGTGGTCGTCGCCGCGCAGGCCCCCTAGACCCGCCCCGCCCCGCCCAGTCGGTGCCGGCGGGGATCAGGAGTTGGCGAGGCGTTCCAGGGCACCGCGAGCCACCTCGGGACGCGTCGTGTACCAGAACGGGGGCAGCGACCGGCGCAGGAACGGCCCGTAACCACGGGCCGTCTCCAGCCGCGAGTCGAGCACCGCGACCACGCCCTTGTCGCCGGTCGCCCGGATCAGCCGGCCCACACCCTGAGCCAGCCGCACCGCCGCGATCGGCACGCTGACCGCGGCGAAGCCGGAGCCGCCGCCGGCATCCACGGCAGCGGCGCGGGCAGCCGCCAACGGCTCGTCCGGGCGCGGGAAGGGCAGCCGGTCGATGACGACGAGCTGACACGCGTCACCCGGCACGTCCACCCCCTGCCACAGCGACATCACCCCGAACAGGCAGCTGGCACGCTCCTCGCGGAACCGACGAACCAACAGCGGCAGCGCCTCCTCGCCCTGCAGCAGCACGGGCAGGTCGGTCCGCGTGCGCAACAGCTCCGCGGCCTGCTGCGCGGCCCGCCGGGAGGAGAAGAGCCCGAGAGTACGACCACCGAGTGCTCCGACCAGCCCGAGCAACTCCTCTCCGGCGGCCTCGGGGAGCCCGGAGACGCTGGGGCGGGGCAGGTGCGCGGCGACGTACAGGATGCCCTGCCGGGCGTAGTCGAACGGTGAGCCGACGTCGAGGGACCGCCACCCGGGGCCCTCGGTCGCCGGCACGACGGCACTGGGGGTCGGGTCCCCGGCCAGCCGACGGCCCGGCGTCTCGGCGGCCGGACGACCCGGGCCGGTGCGGGCGGCCAGCGCGGCCGACGCGGGGGACGGCGGTGCGGGTGGGGGAGCGTCCAGCCCGAGGGCGCGGGCCACCGTGTCGAACCGGCCGCCCAGCGCCAGGGTCGCCGAGGTGGCGACGACCGTGCGTTCGTCGTACAGGTGGGTGGCGAGGGTGCCGGCCACCGAGAGCGGCGCGACCACGAGGGCGCGCCGGCTGCCACTGTCGTTCTTCTCGACCCAGGCCACGTCGTGGTCAGCCTCCTCCAGCAGCCGCTGGGCGGTGGTGGAGAGCTCGTCCAGCGCAGCCTTGGCCTGCTGCTTGCGGACCGGGTCGGGGTCGTCGGACTTGATGTCGCCGATGGCGTCCAGGGCGGACCGGGTGGCCGCGTCGAGAAGCGTGCACGCCTCCCGCAGGGGCGTCGGCAGCCCGGCGGTGATGCGCCCGGCCGGTGCCTCGGCCAGCCCCACGGCCAGGGCGTCACCGGCGGCGGTGAGCGCCTCGGCGGTCTCCGGCCGCAGCAGCGTGCGGGCCCGGCGGGTGGTCCGGTCGATCAGCTCCGGCACCAGCTCCGCCTGGGCCGCGGAGGAGACCCGGTCGGCCAGCTCGTGCGCCTCGTCGACGATGAGCAGCTTGTGCGGCGGGACGATGTGCCGGTCGGCGAGCATGTCGACAGCGAGCAGGCTGTGGTTGGTCACCACGATGTCCGCCTCACGGGCCCGGGCGCGGGACGCCTCGGCGAAGCACTCCTGCCCGAACGGGCAGCGGCTCGCACCGACGCACTCCCGGGCCGGCATCGACACCAGCCGCCAGGCCTGGTCGTCGACGCCTGGGTCCAGCTCGTCGCGGTCGCCGGTGTGGGTCTTCTCAGCCCAGTCGCGCAGCCGTTCGATCTGCTTGCCCAGCCGGCCCGCCTCACCGAGCCACTTCGTCCCGCCCCCGGGGCGAGCCGCGGGGGCGTCGAAGAGGGTGTCCTCCGGCTCCTCCTCGGTGGAGTTGTCCAGTCGGGCGAGGCAGAGGTAGTGGTGGCGGCCCTTGAGCACGGCGAAGGTGGGCCGGCGGCCGAGCACCGGCTCGACCGCGTCGGCGAGCCGGGGCAGGTCGTGGTCGACCAGCTGGGACTGCAACGCCAGGGTGGCCGTCGAGACCACCACCGGGCCGTCCACGGTGAGCGCCGGCGCGAGGTAGGCCAGCGACTTGCCGGTGCCGGTGCCCGCCTGCACGAGCAGATGCTCGCCGCCGGCCACGCACTCCTCGATCGCCGTGGTCATCTGCAGCTGACCGGGACGTTCCGCGCCCCCGGGAACCGCGCCGACCGCCGCCGCCAGCAGCTCGGTGCCGCTGGGGCGGGCACCCCGCCGCCGGCTCCCGGCGCGGGCCGACGGGGTGGCGGAACCGGTGGCGGTGCGGGGCGGAGTCACCGTGCGACGGTACCCGCCGCCGCCGACAGCGGCCGCGCCCATCCGCCGCGTGGCGCGATGCCGGCAGGGCGATCGACGGGGGTCCGCACCGTCCGGTTACCGCCGTGCTACGACGCGTGGGCAGTATCGGTTAGGGTGCGAATCATGCCGAGCGACATGGTCCGAGTGATCTACCGCAAGTACGACGGCAGCGCCCACCGCGACTACCCGGCCCGCCGGCTCACCGAGGACGACCTCGGCATCTGGCTCGGCGTGCCCGAGGGCACCGAGTCGGTCTACCACGGCCGGCCGTCGGTGGAGAAGATCCCGTTCATCCTGCTGGTGCCTCATCGTGCCTGGTGGACGGCCATGTTCAACCCGCCGCCCCGCACCAGCGAGGTCTACTGCGACATCACCACTCCGGCCCGCTGGGAATCGGACGAGACAGTGAACCTCATCGACCTGGACCTCGACGTGGTGCGGCGTCGGGCCACCGGCCTGGTGGAGCTGCTCGACGAGGACGAGTTCGCCGAGCACCGGGCTCGGTTCGGTTACCCGGACGACGTGGTGACCGAGGCCGAAGCAGCGGCCCAGCGGCTGTTCGCGGCCCTCGGCGACGGCACGGAGCCGTTCGCCAGCGCGTACCGCAAGTGGTTGGCTCTCGTGGTCTGACGCCGCCCACGGCGGGGTCGGCTCACCAGCGCGGTGGCCAGGTGTCGTCGTCGCCCAACGGCGTCAGGGCGCCGAGCTTCTCCGGATTGAGCTGGTTGTAGATGGCGGTGATCCGCCCCTCGTGCACCGCGAAGGCGGTGACCAGGCGGATGGGCCGGCCGTCGCTGTGCGTCGTCTCCATCTGCAGGCCGAGCACCCCGTCGACCAACACCGGCCGGGACAGCACGCGTCGGGCGTACCGGCCGGTCCGGCCGAACAGGCCGAGCGTGAGGCGGGCGACAGAGTCCGCGCCGAGCACCGGGCGCCGTGCCGCCGGGAAGTGCCCGCCCGAGTCGCCGACGAGCACCACGTCCGGCGCGAGCACCCGGAGCAACTGGTCCAGGTCGCCGGACTCGGTGGCGACGACGAACGCTTCGAGCACCCGACGTTGCTCGGCCAGGTCGGCGGTGTGCCGAGGAACGTCCGGCGCGGTGACCGCCCGGCGGGCCCGGGAGGCGAGCTGTCGGGCCGACACCTCGGTGGTGCCGAGCACGTCGGCGACCCGGGCGAACGGCACCGCGAACACGTCGTGCAGCACGAGAGCGACCCGCTGCTCCGGTGCCAGCCGTTCCAACACCACCAGCAACGCCGCGCCGACCTCGTCGGTGCGGACCGCCCGGTCCGCCGGGTCGGGTGCGTACCCGTCCGAGGACGGTCCGCCGCCCAACGGGCTCACCACCGGCTCCGGAAGCCACTGACCGGGGTACGCCTCCCGGCGGACCCGGGCCGAGCGGAGCACGTCCAGGCAGATCCGGGCGCAGGTGGTGGTCAGCCACGCGGACAACTCACGGATGTCGGCGCGGGCTCCCGGGTCGGCCAGCGCCCCGGCGTAGCGCAGCCAGGTCTCCTGCACCGCGTCCTCCGCCTCGGCGCGGCTGCCCAGCATCCGGTGGGCCACCGCGAGCAGCCGACCCCGCTCGGCCTCGAACTCTGTTGCCAGGTCCCGCACGACCCCACCACCTCCCGGTCGGCACCGTCCTGGCGTACATCCTTGCGGCAACCGCCCGCAGCGGCAGCCCCGACGGGGCGGACGGCCGTCCCGGCGAGGCCCCCTTGGCGGGCGGATGGTCTGCGGGTGGGCGATGATCCGTGGATGAGCGCACCCCAGCAAGGGCAGATCATGGCACCCGCTGGCGGCTCCGTACGGGAGTTGCTGCGGGTCACCGCGCCGGTGGACCTCGGCGCCATCGACCCCCGATCCACGCCCGGCCTGCCGGAGACGGCGGGGCGCGGCGAACCTCGTAAGGCCTGGGCGCGAGAGCAGGTGGAGTTGGTCGGTGCCGAGTTGGGCCAGCAGCAGGAGATGCTCTTCGCGATGGCCAAGACCGGGTCGCAGCGGCCCGGACACCGGGTGCTGCTGGTGCTTCAAGCCATGGACTGCGGTGGCAAGGACGGCACGATCAAGCGGGTGGCCGGCGCGATGAACCCACTGGGCCTGCACATCCGCTCGTTCGGGCCGCCGACCCGCCAGGAGTTGCGGCACGACTTCCTCTGGCGGATTCGTCGGGAGCTGCCGCCGCCGGGGTACGTGGGGATGTTCAACCGTTCGCACTACGAGGACGTGTTGATCGCCCGAGTCGGGTCGCTGGTGCCGGAGACGACCTGGCGGGCCCGCTACGACGCGATCAACTCGTTCGAACGGGAGCTGACCGAGGGTGGAATGACCCTGGTCAAGGTCATGTTGCACATCTCGTACGACGAGCAGGGCAAGCGCCTGCTGGAACGCCTCACCGACCCGCGCAAGCACTGGAAGTACAACCCGTCCGACATCGACTCCCGAGGGCACTGGGACGAGTACCAGGCCGCGTACGCCGAGGCCCTCAGCCGGTGCGCCACGGACGCCGCACCCTGGTTCGTGGTGCCGGCGGACCGCAAGTGGTACCGGGACTGGGCGGTGGCTCACCTGCTGCGTGAGACGTTCGACACCCTCGACCTCGGGTATCCGGCTGCCGATTTCGACGTGAACGAGGAGCGCAAGCGGCTTGGTGCTGGGGGACCGGGTGCGCGTGGGGCAGCCGAGATGAACAGCAGGTAAACGAGCGGTGAATGACGCCTGGCCAGGGGTGGGCCGGCGAATTCGCGGTTCGGTCGTTTCCTAGCATTCACCGAGCGGCCGCTCTTCGGGCACCGCCACCCTTCCACCGACGCGACGAGGTCTGTGCTGTGAAGTTTTCCTTCCGCCCCACCGAGGGCGCCTTCTACGAGCTCTTCACCAGGGCCGCGCAGAACCTGGTCCGGGGCACCACGCTGCTCAACGAGCTGGCCCTGCCCGGCGTTGACGTGCAGTCCGTCAGCGAGCGACTGACCGAGGTCGAGCACGACAGCGACCAGATCACCCACGAGCTGTACAAGAAGATCAACTCGACCTTCATCACCCCGTTCGACCGGGAGGACATCTACCGGCTCGGCTCGCTGCTGGACGACGTGATGGACCACCTGGAAGCGGTGGGCGACCTGCTCTACCTGTACGGGCTGACCGAGCTGCCGGCGCTGCCCCGCGAACTGCACGAGATGGTCAACGTGCTCGACCAGCAGGCCAAGCTGACCGCCGACGCGATGCCCCGGCTGAAGTCGATGAAGGACCTCGAGGACTACTGGATCGAGTGCAACCGCCTGGAGAACGAGGGCGACCGGATCAACCGGCAGTTGCTCGTGCGCCTCTTCTCCGGCGAGTACGACGCGTTGACGGTGCTGAAGATGAAGGAGGTCGCCGACGAGCTGGAGGCCGCCTGCGACGCCTTCGAGCACGTGGCGAACACGGTCGAGACCATCGCGGTCAAGGAGTCCTGATCCTGTGACTGTGACACCCGAACTCATCGCCGTGCTGGCGGTGATCGGGGTAGCCCTGGCGTTCGACTACACCAACGGCTTCCACGACGCCGCCAACGCGATCGCGACAAGCGTCTCCACCCGCGCGTTGACACCCCGGATCGCCCTGGGGCTCGCCGCCGTCGGCAACTTCATCGGCGCGCACTTCGGCGCCGGAGTCGCCAAGACCGTCGGCGACGGCCTGGTCACCCTGCCCACCGGTGTGAGCAGCCTGGGGGTGGTCTTCGCCGGGGTGCTCGGTGCCATCGCCTGGAACCTGATCACCTGGTACTTCGGTCTGCCGTCGTCGTCCTCGCACGCGCTCTTCGGTGGTCTGGTCGGCGCGACCCTGCTGTCCACCGGCGGCATCGTGCAGTGGGTCAACATCGGCGAGAAGGTGCTCCTGCCGATGGTGCTCTCGCCGATCGTCGGCCTCACCCTCGGCTACCTCCTGATGCTGGCCATCCTCTGGCTCTTCCGCAAGGGGCAGCCGGGCAAGCTCAACCGGGGCTTCCGCTGGGCGCAGACCGCCTCGGCGGCCGCCATGTCGGTCGGCCACGGCATGCAGGACGCCGCCAAGACCATGGGCATCGTGGTGCTGGCGCTCTACACCGGCGGTTTCCAGGAGAGCAAGACGCACATCCCGGGTTGGGTGTTCTGGACGTCGGCGACGATGCTGGCCCTCGGCACGTACGCCGGTGGTTGGCGGATCATCCGCACCCTCGGTCGCAAGATCATCGACCTGGGGCCGCCGGAGGGGTTCGCCGCCGAGACGGTCGCGAGCGCGGTGCTCTACTTCAACGCCCTGGTGCTCAAGGCGCCCATCTCCACGACCCACACGATCACCTCGGCGATCATGGGTGTGGGCGCGACCAAGCGGCTCTCCGCGGTCCGCTGGAACGTCGCCGGCAACATCGTGCTCGCCTGGATCATCACGTTCCCGGCCGCCGCGTTGATCGCCTGCATCACCTACCTGCTGGTCCGGCCGCTCTTCGGCTGACCGGACCCCGCACCTCGACGGCCCCGGTCACCGCGACCGGGGCCGTCCGTCTCACTCGTAGCGCACGCCGATCTGCTCGCGCACCGTGTCGAGGAGCGCCATCACCTCAAGGGTGGTGGTGTGGGGCACCAGCGGGCTCTCGGTCAGCCCGGCGGCCAGGCAGCGCTGCACCTCGATCGCCTCGTACTGGTAGCCGTTGCCGGCAGTGTCCGCGGTGATCGTCTCCGGTTCGGCACCGGCCCGGTGCAGGGTGATCGAGCCCGGCCGGAAGAACGGCTCCGGCAGGTCGATCCGACCCGTGCTGCCGGTGATGGAGGCGGACAGGTTGGTCGCCCCGACCATGCCGCAGCTCAGCGTCGCCAGCGCACCGGTGTCGTAGCCGAACAGCATGCCGGTGTTCTCGTCGGTGCCCTCCGGGCCGATCTGCGCCCAGGACCGGACGTGCTGCGGCACCCCGAGTAGCAGGTGGGCCAGGCTGATCGGGTAGATGCCCAGGTCGAGCAGCGCGCCCCCGCCCAGCGCCGGGTTGCGCATCCGGTGGTCCGGCGGGAACGGCCCGGCCACCCCGAAGTCGGCGCGGACCCCGCTCACCGTGCCGATCGCCCCGCCCGCGACCAGCTCGACCACCCGCAGGATCATCGGGTTCGTCCGCATCCACATGGCTTCCATCAGGAAGACCCCGGCGGCACGGGCGGTGTCCACCAACTCGGTGCTGGTGGCCAGGTCGAGGGTGAACGGCTTCTCCAACAGCACCGCCCGCCCGGCGGTCAGGCAGGTCATCGCCGCCTCGTAGTGCGCGGAGTGCGGAGTCGCCACGTAGATCGCGTCCACCTCCGGGTCGGCGGCCAGCTCCACCCAGGAGCCGTACGCGCGCTTCGCGCCGTACGTGTCGGCGAAACGCCGCGCGCTCTCCGCGGCGCGGGAGCCGACCGCGACCAGCTCGGCGTCCGGCACCAGCCGGAGGTCTTCGGCGAAACGGCTGGCGATGTGGCCGGTGGCCAGGATGCCCCAACGAGTCATGCCGGAACGCTAACCGAGCTGGGTGAACCGTTCGCCGCCGGCTCAGCCGTCGGACATCGCGGTGAGGCGCGGTCGCCTCGCCGCCCCCGCCCCCACTTACGTCCTTTGCTCTGCTTATGTCGACGCACCACGTCACGGCCGGATGTGGTGCGCCCGCGTATGCAGAGCAAAGGACGTCTGGCCCGGTGCGGCTCCCTGGCCCGGCCCATCGGCCGGGCCAGGGAGCCCGACGGGGGAACTAGGCTCGCGGCATGACGATCGACAGTGACGGCTTCGCCGCCCCGGCCGCCCTGGTCGAACACGCCCGCCGGTTCCAGGCCGAGGGCGGCACCCCGGCGGTGCCCCGGGTCGCGGCCACCGTGCTGCTGCTGCGCCCGACCGACGCCGACTTCGAGGTGTACGTCATCCGCCGGGTCGCCGCCATGACCTTCGGCGGGATGTACGCCTTCCCCGGCGGCGGGGTGGACCGCTCCGACTCCGAGACACACCTGGACTGGGCCGGGCCCACGCCAGATGAGTGGGCCGGGCGGCTCGGGGTAGCTTCGGGCGCGGCCCAGGCGGTGGTCTGCGCCGCCGCGCGGGAGGTCTTCGAGGAGGCGGGCGTGCTGCTCGCCGGCCCGGACCCGGCGACAGTGGTGGGCGACGTCAGTGGCGACGACTGGGAGGCCGCCCGGCAGGACCTGGAGGGACGTCGGCTGGGCTTCGCGGCGCTGCTCGCCGACCGTCAGCTCACCCTCCGGTCGGACCTGTTGCTGCCGTGGAGCCGGTGGATCACCCCGGAGTTCGAACCGCGCCGCTTCGACACGTACTTCTTCGTCGCCCTGCTGCCGGCGGGACAACGGACCCGGGACGTCTCCGGCGAGGCCGACCACACGCTGTGGATCCGGCCGGCGGACGCGTTGGCCCGCGCCAAGGCCGGCGAGCTGACCATGCTGCCACCGACGCTGGTCACGCTGGCCCAGGTGGCGGCAGCCGGCGACCTGGCCGGAGTGGCGCGGGCGGCGGTCGACCGCGACGCCGCCACCCCCATCACCCCCCGCCTGGACCTACCCCCGAACGGGGAACCCCGCTTCGTGCTCGGCTGAGCGGCCCCACCCCACCGGGCCCGGTCGATCATGGAGTTGTGGTGGGGACGAAGGCGCTCTTCGCACCCTTATCGGGCACCACAATTCCATGATCGACGAGTGCCGTCGCGGTCGGCTCAGCCGAAGCGGCCGGTGATGTAGTCCTCGGTCTTCTTCACGCTCGGGTTGCTGAAGATCTTCTGGGTGTTGTCGTACTCGATCAGCCGGCCCGGGTCGCCGGTCTTCTCGATGGAGAAGAAGGCGGTACGGTCCGAGACCCGCGCGGCCTGCTGCATGTTGTGCGTGACGATGATGATCGTGAACTTGTCCTTGAGCTGGAACATCAGGTCCTCGATCGCCAGCGTGGAGATCGGGTCCAGCGCCGAGCACGGCTCGTCCATCAGGACGACCTGCGGCTCGACCGCGATGGTCCGGGCGATGCAGAGCCGCTGTTGCTGACCGCCGGAGAGGCCCGCACCGGGCTTGCCGAGCCGGTCCTTGACCTCGTCCCAGAGGTTTGCCGAGCGCAGCGCCTTCTCCGCGGCCTCGTCCAGGATCGACTTCTTGCGGACCCCGTTGAGCCTCAGCCCGGCCACCACGTTCTCGAAGATGCTCATGGTGGGGAACGGGTTCGGCCGCTGGAAGACCATGCCGATCATGCGCCGGACCGCGGTGACGTCCACGTCCCGGTCGTAGATGTCCTGGTCGTCGATGGTGAGGCTGCCCTCGACCCGGGCCCCCGGCAGCACCTCGTGCATCCGGTTGATCGACCGCAGGAAGGTGGACTTGCCGCAGCCGGACGGGCCGATCAGGGCGGTGACCGTCTTCGGCTCGACGGTCAGGTTGATGTTCTCGATCGCCTTGAAACCGCCGTAGTAGGCGGTGACGTTCGAGGCTTCGACGCGCTTGGCCATGGTGGTACCTCCGGGGTTCATCGGCTGAGCCTGTTGCGACGGGCCAGCAGCTTCGCCGCGATCGTCAGGATGAGCACGAGGGCGACCAGGGTGAGTGCCGCGGTCCACGCCCGTGCCGGCGCGTACCTCGACGCGTCACCGGCCTGCTGGTAGACGAAGAGGGACAGCGACGACTGGTTGTTCTCGAAGGGGTTGGTGTTGATCGCGGCGCCGCCGCCGGCGACCAACAGCACTGGCGCGGTCTCACCGGCGGCGCGCGCGATGGCGAGCATGACGCCGGTGACGATGCCGGGCAGCGCCGTCGGCAGCACCACCCGCAGGATGGTCTTCCACTTGGGTACGCCGAGGGCGTACGCGCCCTCGCGCAGCGGCGCCGGGACGAGGCGGAGCATCTCCTCGGTGGACCGGACGATGGTCGGCAGCATGAGCACGCTCAGCGCGAGCGCGGCAGCGAAGCCGGAGAAGCTGGGCCGGCCGTCGTTGAACCACGGCGACACGACCAGCACCCAGAACGCCAGCACGAACAGGCCGGAGACGATCGACGGGATGCCGGTCATCACGTCCACGAAGAACCGGATCGTGAAGGCGAACTTGCCCCGGCCGTACTCGACGATGTAGATCGCGCAGAGGATGCCGAGCGGCACGGTGATCAGGGTGGCGATGCCAACCTGCTCCAGCGTGCCGACGATCGCGTGGTACGCGCCGCCGTTGGCGTCCCGGGCCCCGATGTTGTTCATCGAGGTCTGGAAGAAGGTGACGTCCAGCCGCTCGGCGCCCTTGCTGACCAGCGTCCAGACCACCGACACGAGCGGCAGCACCGCCAGCACGAACGCGGAGTGGATCAGCGCGCTCCAGGTGCGGTTGCGGGCCGAGCGACGCCCCTCGACCGCGTTGGCGGCGGCGAAGAGCCCGACCAGGTAGAGGATCGCGCCGAGGACGACCACGAGAATCGGGCCGCCGATGCCGGTGCCGTAGACGATCACGGCGGCGAGCGCCAGGGCCGCCACGGCGATGGCCGGCGAGGCGTACCAGGGCAGCCGCTTGGCCCGCAGCGAGGCCGGCTGGGCCGGCGGGCGGGTGCGGTGGGAGGTGACGGTTGTGGTCATGCGGCCGACTCCGTGAACTCCCGGCGGCGGTAGATGATCGCCCGCGCCGTGATGTTGACGATCAGCGTGATGGCGAAGAGCACCAGGCCCGAGGCGATGAGCGCGCCCCGGCCGGTCTCGTTCGCCTCGCCGAACGCGTTGGCGATGTTGGCGGCGATGGTGTTGCCGCCGTTCTGGATCAGGTTGAACGAGATGTTGAAGGTGATGCCGAGGGTCAACGCCAGGGCGATGGTCTCGCCGAGCGCCCGGCCGAGGCCGAGCATCATCGCGGCGATGATGCCGGGGCGGCCGTACGGGAGCACCGCGGTGCGGAGCATCTCCCAGCGGGTGGCACCCAGGGCGAGGGCCGCCTCCTCGTTCGCGGTCGGCGTCTGGAGGAACACCTCGCGGGAGAGCGAGGTGATGATCGGCAACACCATGATGGCGAGCACCAGGGCACCCAGCATCACGGACGCGCCGAACGGGCCGTCGCCGCCGAAGAGCGGGATCCAGCTGAAGTGCTGGTTCAGCCAGACCGAGAAGTCCCGGACCGGGCTGCTGAAGACGTCCCGTCCCCAGAGGCCGAAGACCACGCTCGGCACGGCGGCCAGCAGGTCGACCAGGAAGCCGAGCGCGGTGCCCAGCCGGCGGGGCGCGTAGTGCGACAGGTAGAGCGCGATGCCCAGCGCCACCGGAACCGCGATCAGCAGCGCCAGTGCGGAGCTGAGCACGGTGCCGAAGGCGAGGGCGCCGATGCCGAACTTCGGCTCCGTCTCATTGGGGGACCAGCCCTCGTAGGTCCAGAAGTTCTCGGTGTTGGCGCGCAGGGCCGGCACCGCCTTGGCGACCAGGAAGATCGCGATGGCGGCGATGATGACCAGAACGGCGGTGCCGGCGGCCAGGGTGAGACCGCGGAAGGCCCGCTCGGCGCCGAACTTCCGGCTGCGCGGCAGCGCGCCGCCGCCGCCCAGCCCGGCGCCGCCCGGGGAACGGGTGCTGACTGGTGCCTCGGCCACACGCGCCGAGGCACCGGCGGGCCACTCGTGACTCTGGGTCACGCGCGTCCCGCCGGTGCCGGCGTCGGCCGAGCGGTGGGGGGTGTCACCCATCTGCTCGCTCGATTCGATTGCGGAGTGGTGTCGGTCAGGAGATGTTCTTGACTGCGGCCTCGACCTTGGTGCGGACGCTCTCCGGCAGCGGGGCGTAGCCCAGCTCGGTCATGGCAGCCTGGCCCTCGGTGCTGGCGGCGTAGCCCAGCAGGCCCTTGACCAGCGGCAGCTTGTCGGCGGCGAGGCCCTTGCTGCAGACGATCTCGTACGTCGCCAGGACGATCGGGTAGGCCCCGGCCTCCTTGGTGTTGTAGTCGATCGACAGCTTGAGGTCGTCGCCCTGGCCCTCGACCTTGGCGCCAGCGATGGTCTTGCCGGCAGCCTCGGCGGTCAGCGCGGCGAACTCGCCGTTACCGTTACCGATCTTGGCCATCTTCAGAGCGGCGTTCTCGGCGAACGACCACTCCATGTAGCCGATCGAGCCGTCGGCGCCCTTGACCCGGCTGGCCACGCCGTCCGAGCCCTTGGCGCCGGTGCCGCCCGGGGCCTTCCACGCCTTGGCCTTGCCGAGAGTCCAGTCGGCCTCGGCGGTCTTGGAGAGGTAGTTGGTGAAGTTGTCGGTGGTCCCCGACTCGTCCGAGCGGTGGACGGTCTGGATGGTGGTCGCCGGGAGCGTGGCACCCGGGTTGTCGGCCTTGATCGCCGCGTCGTCCCACTTGGTCACCTTGCCGGCGAAGATCTTCGCCAGGGTGGCCGGCTTGAGCTGGAGGTTGTCCACGCCGCTGACGTTGTAGGCGACGGCCACCGGGCCGATCACCATCGGCAGGTGGATGGCCTTGCCGCCGGCGCACTTGGCGTCGGCCTGCGGCTGCTCCTCCGGCTTGAGGGCGGAGTCGGAGCCGGCGAAGTCGGCGGTCCCGGCGATGAACGCCTGGATGCCCGCACCCGAGCCGGTCGGCTCGTAGTTGATCGTGGTGCCCTGGCACTTCGTCTGGTACGCCTTGATCCATTCGGCCATGGCGTTCTTCTGCGCCGACGAGCCCTGGGCGTTCAGCGTGCCGGTAGCGCAGTCGACCGCGGCGGCCGAGCCCGAAGCGTTAGCGCCGGGGGTGGGCTCGTTGTTGTCCGAGCCGCATGCGCTGAGACCGAGCGTCGCAGCAAGGGCGAGGCCGGCAATCGCGCCGTACCGCTGGAGCTTCACCTGAGGGGTTTCCCTTCGCGTCTGACTTGGCGCCCCGATCCCGGGGCCCGAGGACCGGCAGTAACCGGCTGACACGAAAGTTAGAAGTGCCAGGTAGCCGGTTCGCCGGTCACAAGTGAACGCAAGGTGAACACGTACGACCGCCGAGGTGACCACTCGCTGAGGGTGAGTTGTCCGTTAAGTGAACCCGGGTACACCTGTCGGAAGTATAGGTATATTTCCGGTTCGCCGTTATCTCGCCGACGCCCGGCCGTTACCCACCGGTGACCCGGCTCCGGCGACCACCGACAGTCAGCCCAGGTGGTAGTTGATGTGCGCGGACCAGCGGGCGAAGCCCATCCGCTCGTAGAGCGCGACGGCTCCGGTGTTCGACTCGTCCACGTAGAGCATCACCCGGTCCAGGCCGCGCCTGTCCCGCAGGTACGCCAGCCCGGCGGTGGTCAGCGCCCGGCCGAGCCCGCCGCCGTGCGCGGTCGGCTCCACCCCCAGTACGTACACCTCGCCGATCCGGGCGGAGCCCGGGCGCTCGTGCACCTTGGTCCAGTGGAAACCGAGCAGCCGACCGGTCCCGGTCTCCTCGGCGAGCAGGAAGCCGTCCGGGTCGAACCAGGGTTCGGCCAGCCGGACCCGCAGGTCGTCGGAGGTCCAGCGCCCCTGCTCGGGGTGCTCGGAGAAGGCGCGCGCGTTGAGGGTCAGCCAGGCCGCGTCGTCCGCCCCGGGCCGGAACGCGCGCAGCGCCACCCCGTCGGGCAGGCCTGGCTCGCCGAGCGGTGCGGCCAGGGGGCGGCGCAGTTGCCAGAGCACCCGTGCCCGGGTGAAGCCGAGGTCGACGCCGAGCGCAGCGGCCGAGGGGTGGTCGCCGTGCGCCCACGCCCGCAGCGGCCCGGTGGCCGAAGCGAGCACGCCCCGGGCCAACGCACGACCGGTGCCCCGCCGCCGGTACGCGGGGTGCACCACCAGTTCGACTCCGATCCCGCCGACCGGATCGGTGGTGTCCAGGTGGGCGTACCCGGTCAGGGTGCCGTCGTCGGCCCGGGCGATCAGGTGCAGGGCCGGGGCGTCCGGGTCGCGCAGTCGAAGCAGGACGTGCTCGTCGAGCGGGCTCGCGCCGTCGGTGTCAGCCGCGGTGCTGGCCAGGGCCAGCACGTCGGCGATCTCCCCGGCTGCCAGTCGGTCGGTCCGGGTCACCTGGTCGCTGGTCGGCTCCGCGCTGCTCATCCCGTCACCGTATCCGTTGCGTGTCGTGCCGCCCGGACCGTCGCCGGGCAAAGCTGCGGATCAGGTCGGATCGGTGGGCAGCGCCTCCAGTTCGAAACGCGCGGTCAGGTCGGGCAGGATCCGGCGCAGGGCCTCCACCGTGCCTTGCCGGTCGCCGCCGGCGTCGTGCAGCAGCACCACCGAGCCGGGTGCGGCCTGGGTCACCACGGTTGCAGTGATCTTGGCGGCGCCGGGAAGGTCCCAGTCCGACGGGTCGACCGACCAGTGCAGCGGGGTCATGCCGAGCTGTCGCGCCACCGACACCACCGGGTACGTCCAGGCTCCGCCGGGCTGCCGGTACCAGACGATGGGCGCGTTCGGCACCGCCGCCCGGATCGCGTCGTTGGTGCGCAGCAGGTCGGCGCGGATCGCGTCGGCCGACCGGGCGCCCAGGCCGACGTCGTGGTGCCACGAGTGGTTGCACAGGGTGTGTCCGTCGTCGACGATCGCCCGGATCAGGTCGGGATGGTTCTGGGCGTTCTCGCCGACCACGCAGAACGTGGCCCGCACGTCGAACTCGCGCAGTGCGGCGAGGACCTGCGGGGTGTACCGGGGGTCCGGCCCGTCGTCGAAGGTCAGCGCGAGCCGGGGTGACCCGGTGGTCTCGTGCGCGCCGAACAGCTTGTCGCCGCCGGCGTCGCGGCCCGAGCCGTCCTGGCCGGCCTCGGCGGGGCCGCTGCTGCCGCCGGGGTGTGCGGCGCTGTTCGGGTCGCCCTCGCTGGGCTGGTCGGCGTAGCGCGGCCCGTCCGCCTTCGTGGTGACGTCGGTCGGGTGTCGGGGTGTCGGGTCCACCATGAGACTGTGGCCCAGCGCGTACGCCGAACCGAGCAGCGCCGCCAACACCAGCGTCACGATCCCGGTCGCCTTCGCGGTCGACACGCCCCGCGTCACGGCTTGCGCCCGACTGGCCGGCGCGGCCGACCCGTCGCCCCCGTGATGACTGCGCGCACCCTGGCCCCTTTCTGCGGCAAACCCGGCAGTCAGAATAAGACTGGCAAGCTGCGCAAAAAGGGGCATACAGGAAATTGGTGGCGACTTACCGATCAGACGGGCAGCGGCGCGTGCTCCGCCTCGTGCAGCGACCGCGACGGCGGGACGACGAACTTGTATCCGACCTGGCGGACGGTGCCGATCATCGACTCGTACTCCGAGCCGAGCTTGGCGCGCAGTCGCCGGACGTGCACGTCGACCGTGCGGGTGCCGCCGAAGTAGTCGTAGCCCCAGACCTCCCGCAGGAGTTGGTCGCGGGTGAACACCCGGCCCGGGTGCTGGGCCAGGAACTTCAGCAGCTCGAACTCCTTGTAGGTGAGGTCGAGAGGGCGGCCCTTCAGCTTGGCCGCGTACGTGTCGGGGTCGATGGTCAGCTCGCCGGCCCGGATCGAACCGCCGGCTCCGGCCGTCGCGTTGCTCAGGCGGCCGACCGCCAACCGCAACCGTGCCTCCACCTCGGCGGGGCCGGCCGAGGCGAGGATGACGTCGTCGACGCCCCAGTCGGCGTTCAGTGCGATCAGGCCGGCCTCGGTCACCACCGCGACCAGCGGCACGCCGAGCCCGGTGGCGTGCAGCATTCGGCAGGTCGCTCGGGCCTCGCTCAGCTCCGACCGGGCGTCCACCAGCACCGCGTCCGGGCTGGGGCCCGCGACCAGGGTGCGAACGTCGCGCGGCGCGGTGCGGACCGAGTGCGGCAACAGGTCGAGTGCCGGCAGCACAGCCGACGGTTCGCCTGCGCGCGCGGTCACCAGCAGCAGGATCTCCACGATCACCTCCGTCCCGGCGGCGCTCGGCCGCACGCGACCAGACACACTCACGGGGGAGTGTGCTGAGAAATTGCGTGGTCCCGGCGTCGCTGACGGGCGGGTAACGGGATGAGCGTAACCGATCGCCTCGGCCGCGCCGTCTGGCCATTTCCCGTTTGTCTACCTTGCCCCTGATCGTGGAGCAGATTTTAACGTTGCTGAAACCCGTGACCGCCGTGTCCGGCGCTCGGTCTGGCACGATCGGGTCGTGTTTCCCTCCACCTCGCCCGAGGCCGGCCGCGAATCGTGGCCCGCCGGGCCCCACCCGGGCCCGGCCGCCGCACCGACGCGCGGTAACCCGCCCGCGCCGCGTACCGGTCCGGCCACCACCGACGGCGATCGCCGCGAACGGGGTGGGCCGCGCCGAGCCCGTCGCTCCGGCGAACCGGCCCGCCGATCCGAAGACGAGGTCGACGAGCCGGAAGAGGAGGTCGTACCCCCGGTCGAGGTGCACCGGCCGCTCGCGTTGACCATCGCCGGCTTCGCCGCGCTGCTCGGCGTCGGTCTGGTGCTCGGTGCGCAGACGTCCGGCCCCGGCCACCGGCTGCCGTTCGCCTTCATCATCTTCGGCGTCCAGTTGCTCTTCGTGCTCGCCTGGACGATGGCCATGCGTCCCCCCGCGCTGCTGGTGGTCGCCGGGATCAGCGCCGGGGTCGCGGCGCTCGCCGACGTCGCCGCGGTGCAGAGCGACATCGCCGGGCTGGCCCCGCTGGGCTATCTGGCCGTCGGCGGGTTCGTCGCCGCGGTGCTCGGCCAGCTGGTCCGCCGCGTCGACCGGGTCCGGGTCACCGACTCCCTCGGCGCGACGCTGCTCATCGTGGTCGGGGTGGTGGCCTTCGGCACGCTGATCGTGCTCAGCCGGATCCCGGCCGGCACCCAGGCGATCACCGTCTGCCTGACCGCGAGCGGCGTCGCGCTGACCGTCGCCCGGCTCACCGACGCCGTACTGCCGTGGCCCCGGCTGGCCCCGCAGGTGCCTCGCGGCGCCGCCGGTGTGGTGGCCGGCGCGATGGTCGGCACGCTGACCAGCGCGCTTCTGGGCAGCTACCTGGTGGCTCCCTTCACGCCGACCCGGGCCGCCGTGATCGGCCTGGTCGCGGCGGTCACCGCCGTGCTCTCCGACCTCGCCGTGGGGTACGCGGAGGCGGGCCGGCTGATGGCCGGAGAGCCGCCGACGATGTGGGTGGCCCGGCACATGCAGGGTCCGCTGGGCGGCTTCGCCCTGGCGGCGCCGGCCGCGTACGCCATGTGCATGCTCTTCCTCTGAGTCACGGTTGAGCCCGGGGTCGGTCGGGTACCAACGGGTACGCCGCGCTGCGGCACCGGTGTGGACGACCCGTCGCGGCGCGGCGGGTGAAGACGGGAGGCGGCGTGGCGGAGGACTATCCGGCGGACGGAGCGCGTCCCCGACGGCGCGGCCGCAAGCTGCTCATCGGCCTGATCGTCCTGCTCCTGGTGGTGGCCGGGTTGCTGGTGGTCGCCGACCGGGTGGCGGTCGGGGTGGCCGAGCGGACCATCGCCGACCGGGTCAGCCAGGAGCTCGCCAAGCAGGGTGCCCAGTCCGCCACGCCCGATGTGGAGGTGGCCGGCACCCCGTTCCTCACCCAGGTGCTCGACGGCCGCTACGAGCGGATCACCATCAACCTGCGGGACGTGCAGGCCCCGGTCGAGGGTGACGCCGTGCAACTGCCGGTGCTCGACGTGACCGCCCGCAACGTCCGGGCCTCGCTGGACACCCTGCGCACCGGCCAGGGGGACATCGTCGCGGACACCGTCAACGGCGCCGGCACGATCAGCTACGACAGCCTGGCCGCTCTGCTGAAGCGCCCCGGGCTCACCCTCGGCGAGCAGAACGGCAGGCTCGCCGTCACCGCGCCGGTGGACATCCTCGGTCAGAAGCTGACCGTCGCCGGCACCGCCGACGTCACCGTCGCCGACAACGGTGCGGTCGCCCTGCGCTTCAACGACCTGGACGCGGCCGGTCTGCCGAACCTACCGCTGGCCCGCACCTTCCTCAGCAACTACGCCAAGAGCATCTCCATCGACGTGCCCCTACCCGAGCTGCCCTTCCAGCTCACCGTGCGGGAGGTTCGGCCGCTGCCGGAGGGGTTGGCGGTCACCGTCGACGCGAAGAACGTACCGATCAATTCGGTCAGCTGACGTCCGGTCGGCGGCGTGCCCGACGGTCCGGGTGATCCCGGATGGTGGTCGGCCCAGTGGCAGCACGGTCACTGGCTGGTAGGCTCCCTGGCCATGGGGACCCACCTCACCAAACGGCGCGCGGTCGACCTGTGCCGCGTGGCCACCTGCCTGTGTCGCCCCGTCATCTGACGGCGGGGCTGTCTCCGGCCGCCTGACGGCGGCCACCGGCACGGGGTTCTCACACCCTCCGGTCATCCCACCGAACGCCCGGCAGCGGCGCCGTCGCACGAACCCGTGATCCCGTCCTTCCGCTGGGTCCCGCGCGTGGTGCGACAGATACATCCATCGATCTCGCGCGTTGGCTCACCATCCATCCTCACCAGGGAGTGATTCGATGAGTCGCGACACCGCACTCGTTTCGGCCGAGTGGGCCGAGAAGAACCTCGACGCCCCGGGCGTCGTCTTCGTCGAGGTCGACGAGGACACCTCGGCCTACGACACCGGCCACATCGCCGGTGCCATCAAGATTGACTGGAAGACCGACCTGCAGGACCAGGTCCGCCGGGACTTCGTCAACAAGTCCCAGTTCGAGGCGCTGCTCTCCGAGCGGGGCATCAGCAACGACGACACCGTCATCCTGTACGGCGGCAACAACAACTGGTTCGCGGCGTACGCCTACTGGTACTTCAAGCTCTACGGCCACGGCGACGTGAAGCTGCTCGACGGTGGTCGCAAGAAGTGGGAGTTGGACGCCCGCCCGCTGGTCACCGACTCGGTGACCCGCCCGGCGACGCAGTACGTCGCGCAGGAGCCGGACACCTCCATCCGGGCCTTCCGCGACGAGGTCGTCGCCGCGATCGGCACCAAGAACCTGGTCGACGTGCGCAGCCCCGACGAGTTCGCCGGCCGGCTGCTCGCCCCCGCCCACCTGCCGCAGGAGCAGGCGCAGCGGGCCGGCCACATCCCCACCGCGATCAGCGTCCCGTGGTCCAAGGCTGCCAACGAGGACGGCACCTTCCGGTCCGACGACGAACTGCGCAGGATCTACGGCGACGCGGGGCTCGACGACGGCAAGGAGACCATCGCCTACTGCCGCATCGGCGAGCGCTCCTCGCACACCTGGTTCGTGCTGCAGGAGTTGCTGGGCCACCGCAACGTCAAGAACTACGACGGTTCCTGGACCGAGTACGGCTCGCTGGTCGGCGTGCCGGTCGCGCTCGGCGACGAACCCGGGGAGGCCTGATCATGACACTCCCCACCGCCGCGGGGTGCGCCGCACCCGACCAGGCCGCGCCGCTGCCGGCCAGCCTGGACCTGGAGAAGGAAACCGTCATCACCGGGATCGTCCGCTCCGCCGAGGACGAGCCGGTGCCCGGCGCGTACGTCCGGCTGCTCGACTCGACCGGTGAGTTCACCGCCGAGGTGGTGACCTCGACCGCCGGCCAGTTCCGGTTCTTCGCCGCGCCGGGCGCCTGGACGCTGCGGGCGCTGTCCCGGCAGGGCAACGGCGACACCGCCGTCACCGCCGGCCGGGGCGTCAACGAGGTTGCCGTCACCGTCGCCTGACCCACTGCTCTGATCGACCGGGGCCGGTCACCCACACGGGTGGCCGGCCCCGGTCGTCCTTCCACACGCCGGTAACCCGAAGTGGTACCAGCGCAACTCCGGGCTCGGGCGGACCAACGGAATCAATCGGTATGCGTCACTATCTAGAGGTGGATACCAAGGTTGGTGCGGGTGACGGCGGCGCGTCCGGTGACAAGGTTCCGCTGGTGCTCTGCGTGAGCGCGGATGCTGCCGTGGTCGAGCGGGTGCTCCGGCAACTCGACGGGATCGGCCAGGTGGTCAGCTGCCCGGACCTGGCCGAGTTGCGGACGATGCTGTTCCGGTCGCCTGGTGGCCCGACGTCGACCGTTCGGCTGGTCACCCCGCCGACGGTGCCACAGGAGCCACCGCAGCCCACCTGACCCCGCAGCCCGTCGCCGGATTCCGGGCCGACGCCTCCGCTGCCGGTTCGGCGGCGGGGGCGTGACACCATGGCCGGGTGAGCGGTGCTGTCCAGACGGGTTGGGCCCCTTCGGCTGGTCCGGCCGCGCCAACGCCGGCCCGGCCGTGGCGGCGGCGGTTGCTGGCCGCGACGGCGGCCTGGGCCGTGTTGCTGGCCGTACTCACCTGGACGTCGGTCCGCGACGATCCGCCGACCGTGCGCGAACAGCGCTCCCTCGATCAGGCTGGCCCGGTGGTCGACCGGGCGGTCGGCGAGCTGGTCCGTGCGGCGGGGGCGGCCGGCATGCTGGAGTTGAGCCCGCCGAGGGTCGCGGAGGGCTGCCGGGTCACCCCGTTCGCCGACGGGGCGAGGCTGCGCCGGGACGTGGGCGTGCTCGCGCCCACCGGCACCGAGCGGGCCGTGCTGGCCGGGATCGCCGAGCGGCTGCCGGCGAGCTGGCGGGCCTGGGTCGGGTCCGGGCTGAACGGCCCGGAGCTGAACGCCGACGCCGGAGAGTTCGTGGCCGTCGAGGGGCGGCCGACAGTGGACGGGCAGGTCCGCCTGGTCGTCGACACCGGTTGCCGGCCCATCGGCTCGGGCTACACGCCGGCCACCGCCGCCGCGACCGGTCCGGAGGCCACCGCCCTGACCGTGGCGCTGGGGGCGCTCGGCCGGCCGAGCGACGCGACGCCCGAACTGGTCACCGCACCCTGCCCGGGCGGCGGGCTGGCCCGCACCGTGCGCTCCGCGGGTGGTCCCGGCCCGGCCGCTTCCACGGCCGCGCTCGCCGCGCTGGCCGGAGACGCCCCGCTGCTGGACAAACCCCCGGTGTACGCGTACCGCACCGGCCCGGTCACGGTGTTCGCCGATCTCGGCCCGGACGCCACCCGGGTGTCCGCCACCGTCGGCTGCCCGGGATGAGCCGAGCGGCCGGCCCCGATCAGTTGCCGTCCGGCTGATCCGTCGAACCACGGCTGCGGCCCAACGCGTCCACCTTTCCCCAGCGGCCGGGGATGTCCAGCAGCTCGACACGGCCCATCCCCGGAGGCACGGCCGGGTCGATGATCAGGTGCTCGCCCTGCGGTTCCAACCCCAGCATCACCCGGAGCAGCAGCAGCGGGGTGCCGGTCGACCAGGCCTGTGGACTGCACGCGGTCGGGTACTCCACCGGGTAGTCGGTGAGGTCGCGGGTGTAGCCGGCGAACGCCTCCGGCAGCCGCCCCTCGAAGTACCGCGACGCCGCCAGCATCGTGTCGCAGATCAGGCCGGCCTCCTCGCGGAAGCCGTACCGCCACAGACCCCAGGCGATGATCGAGTTGTCGAACGGCCAGACGGTGCCCACGTGGTACCCGATCGGGTTGTACCGCCCCTGGTCCTCGGCGAGCGTCCGCACCCCCCAGCCGGAGAACAGGCGCGGCCCGAGCAGATGCTCGACCACCTTGCCGGCACGGGACTCGTCCACGATGCCGCTCCACAGCAGGTGCCCGATGTTCGAGGTCAGCGCGTCCACCTGCCGGCCGTCGGCGTCCAGCGCCAGCGCGTAGTACCCGCGGTCGGCGATCCAGAAGTCGCGGTCGAACCGCCGCTTGAGGTCGGCGGCCTCCCGCTCCAGCCGGTCGGCGTACGCCCGGTCGTTCCAACAGGTCCGGGCCAGCCGGGCGGCCCGGATCTTCGCGTCGTACGCGTACCCCTGCAACTCGCACGTTGCCCGGGGAAAGCCGGGCATCTGACCGTCGGCGTACGAGATGGCGTCCCAGGAGTCCTTCCAGCACTGGTTCTGCAGACCGGTCTCCGGGTTGCGGGTCTGATACCAGAGGTAACCGGTGCCGAGCAGGTCGCCGTACGTGTCGATCCATTCCAGCGCCGCGCGGACCTGCGGCTCCAGCCGACGGACCAGCGCGGCGTCGCCCGTCCACCGCTCGTACTCGTCGACCAGGATGACGAACAGTGGTGTCGAGTCGGCCGACCCGTAGTACGGCGAGTGCGGCTGCTCCTCGAAGCCGGCGGTCTCCCCGTACCGCAGCTCGTGCAGGATCTTGCCGGGCTCCTCGTCCCGGAAGTCGTCCACCCGGTGCCCCTGCAAGCCGGCCAGCATCAGGAGGGTCGGCGGGACCAACTCCGGCAGGAACGGCAGCACCTGCAACGACGTGATGATGCTGTCCCGGCCGAACAGGGTCATGAACCAGGGCAGCCCGGCGGCGATCAGCCGCACGCCCAGCGCGATCGACTCGTAGCGCAGTGCGGCCAGGTCGTTGAGGCTGCGCCGGTACGCCCCGGCCAGCGGCTCGCAGTCGCAGCCGAGCTTCGGTGCCCGGTCGATCAGCTCCTGCTGCTCGGCCCGGATCGCGTCCGCGCTGCGGCTGCCCCCGTACGGCAGGGTTGCCCGGATGTCCTGACCGCGCGCCCCGTAGACGACGCTGGACACGTGCAGCCGGGTGGTCCACTTGCCGTTGCGGGCGATCCGGATGCGGAAGGTCAGACCGTCGGCGTCGACCTGCGCCGGCGCGGTGGTCGTGACCGTCGTCTCCCGGTGGAACGCCTCCCGCCGGTAGCTGAGCCGCAGTTCGTTGCCGGAGACGGTGACAGTGGTCGTACCCCGCTTCTGGCGGGAGTGCTTGATCTCGAACAGGTCGGCGAAGTCGGCCTCGACGTCGATCCGGACGGTGAACTCGACCTCCGCACCGGTGTGGTTCAGCACTGTCAGCTCCTCCTCGAAGCTGCCCACGATCTCCCGACTGCGGATCACCGACGCCTTCGCGTCCAGGTAGTGCGTGGGCTCACCGGGGGCGAGGAAGAACTTGGTGCGGTACGACTCGGCGTCGTCCATGGAGAGGGCGTGCAGCCGCTGGCCGTCGAGGGTGAGCACCCACCTGGACAGGAACCGCGTGTCGAAGGAGAACAACCCGGTGGGGAAGTCGAAGGACGGCTCGATGTCTCCCTGGCGGTCACTGACCAGGAAGGTGTTGCCGTCCAGGATGCTGACGAGGTCCTTCACACCGGACGCCCGGCTGTTCTGCGTGCTACCTCGCGCGGGTCGCGGGTGCCGGGCGGGTTCGGGAAGAACCGGCGGAAGGCGAGGAAGAGCACCACGTTCCCGCTGAACGTGCTCTCGTTGCGCAGCACGGCCGCGACACTCTGGGCCTCGCCGGTGATCAGCCGGTCGAAGAGGGCTTCGCTGCTGTACCAGATGGCGTCGGCCGGGCCGCGTTCGCGACTGACCTGCACTGACCCGGGCCGCATCCGCACCATCCAGTGCTCGGTCCGGTGGTCGGTGCCGAGGTCGATCTGGAGGGTCCCGTCGGTCAGGCCGACGAGGAGGTCAGGGGCGCGCGCCGGCAGTGATTCGAAGAACCTCTCCGCCGCCTCGGTCACATCCGAATCGTAGGCAGCCGCCCGAGATGTCGGGCCGGTATCGGCACTCCTCCTCGGTGCTCAGTAGACCAGCGCCTGCGCGCCCTCGGCCAACGCCTCCTCGACGAAGACTGCGGCGCCTGCGATCCGGACCCCGGGGAGCACATCGTCCGGGCCGATCTCCCGTCGGGCCGCGCACTGGGTGCAGGCGGTCACCCGGCCACTGGTCAGGATGACGTGCAACAGCTCGGCCAGAGGCGCGGAGTGCGGCAGCTCGAACTGTTGGGCGCGGCCGGGTACCGCGAACCAGGTCGATTCGCCGGTCAGCCAGAGCGACACGTCCACCCCGGCCGCGACAGCCGTCGCGGCGACCGTGAATGCCTGCGCGCACCGCTCCGGGGCGTCCGCCCCCGCGGTGGCCTTGACGACGAGAGTGCGGGCCATGTGGCCCAGCATAGGATGGTCGGGATGGTTACCGAGATCGGGTTTGTCAGCCTGTTGGTCGCTGGCCTGGGCGGGCTCGCCGGTGGCCTGGTCTACCTTGCCGTACGCATTTCGAGAGGACGCTGGTGAGCGCGAGGAGTGAGCCGGGTCTGCGAGCCCCGCAGTCGCGAACGGAGATGGCTCGGTGAGCGCGAGGAGTGAGCCCGGTCTGCGAGCCCCGCAGTCGCGAACGGAGATGGCTCGGTGAGCGAGAATCCGCTGCAGCCGCCGTGGCTGAACGCGCCGCCGGTCGAGGAGTACCCGTTCGAGGAGAGCCACGACCTGCGGGTGGGGCCGAAGCTGCACCCCGCGCTGGACGGCCTGCTGCCCTACATCGGGCTGTGGCGTGGCCGGGGCAAGGGCGGTTTCCCCACCATCGAGGACTTCGACTACGCCCAGGAGATCCGGATCAGCCACGACGGCCGGCCGTTCCTGCACTACGAGTCCCGTGCCTGGATCCTGGACGAGCAGAGCAAGCCGGTCCGCCCGGCGGGCCGTGAGGTCGGCTGGTGGCGGCCGGTGCTGGTGGATGGTCGGGCGACCGACGAGCTGGAGGCGGTGCTGACCACTCCGACCGGGGTGATGGAGCTGCACCTGGGCAAGCGCACCGGCACCCAGGTCGAGTTCGCCACCGACGCGGTGGTCCGGACGCCGACCGCCAAGGAGGTCACCGGCGGGCACCGGCTCTTCGGCATCGTCGAGGGTGCGTTGCTCTACGCGCAGGAGATGGCCGCCATGGGGCACGGGCTCAGCCCGCACCTGTCCGCCCGGCTCGTCCGGGTCGGCGGCTGACTAGACGGGGAAACCCAGCAGGGTTTGCAGGGCGGGAGTGCGCGGGCAGTTGTCCCGGCGCACCCCGTCCAGCATCCGGACCTCGACGAGCCCGCGTACCGAGGAGCTGAACCAGACCCCGTCGGCGTCGTGCAGTTCGGCCGGCGTGACCATCCGTTCGGCGGCGCTCAGACCCAGCTCCTGGGCATGGGCGAGCAGCCAGGCCACGGTCGTGCCGGGCAGGATGCCGGTGGTGGCGGCCGGCACCGTGCACAGCGTGTCTCCGGTGAGCCACACCACGTTCGCGATCGGCCCCTCCAGGGCGTACCCGTCCGAGGAGACCCACAGCACGTCGTCCACCCCGGCCCGTTGTGCCCAGCGGCGGGCGGCGCTGTTGACCGCGTACGAGGTGGACTTGATGCCGGCCGGCAACCAGTCGAGCCCGGTCCGCGCGTCGGCGGGCACCCCCAGCGGAAGGGTCGCCACGGTGATCCCGGTGCGGCGGGCCGCCCGCGACGACGCCGGCACCTGGGTCAGGGTGGCGTAGACGGTCGGCGGGCCGCCGGCCTCGGAACCTCGGGTGCAGACCAGCCGCAGCGCACCCTCCACCTGGACGGGCCAGCCCGCGCGTACCGTGTCGAGCAGGTCGACAAGCGCGTCGGTGGCGGGCAGGTCCAGGTCGACGGCCGCCGCCGCCGTGACCATTCGGGCCAGGTGCTCGTCGCGCAGCCACGCCCGGCCCTCGCGCAGATGCATGGACTCGAAGAGCCCGTCGCCGCGCAGGACGCCCAGGTCGTCGCCGCGGAGCACGGGCTCTTCGGCCGCGATGAGGCCCCGCCCGAGCACGGCGATCCGCGCGCTCGGAGAAGCCGGGGCATTGCCGGCCGACGACGTCACCATGACCGCCGAGCGTAGCGGCGACCGGTCGCTCGCAGGGGTCGCAGCGATTGCCGAACTATGATCGGACCGTGTCCGAATCCTCCCTCGCGGAAATGCTGCGGGCCCGTGGGCTGCGGCTGACGCCCCAACGGCAGCTCGTCCTGCAGGCGGTGCTCGATCTGGGGCACGCCAGCCCGGAGCAGGTGCACACGGCCGTCCGGGAGGTCGCCGCCGGCGTCAACATCACCACCATCTATCGCACGCTTGAGCTGCTGGAACGGCTCGGCCTGGTCACCCACACGCACCTGTCGCACGGCTCGCCGACGTATCACGCGGCGGGTGAGCACCAGCACGTCCACCTGGTCTGTCGGGAGTGTGGAGCGATCGACGAGATCGATCCGGAGATGCTGCGTCCGCTCGCCGACCAGTTGGCCACGCAGCGGGGGTTCCGGGTGGATATCGGGCACGTGTCACTTTTCGGCGTGTGCGTACGCTGCGAGAACGGGGACGACAAATGATCGACATCGCGGGTGCGGTGGCCGTCGAGAGCATCGACGAGGCCAGCCGCGACCAACCGGATGCGGCGCATGTCGCGGCCGGCGTCCGAGGGGTGGCCGCCCACTACGGCGACCCGCTGCGTGAGCAGCGCACCCTCGACACCGAGGTCGGCCTGGTCGACCGGTCGCACCGGGGGGTCATCGCGGTGCCCGGTGAAGATCGGGCCAGCTGGCTGCACACCGTGACCTCGCAACACCTGACGGCGCTGACCGCCGGTGAGGGGACCGAATTGCTGGTGTTGTCCCCGCACGGCCACATCGAGCAGCACGCCATGGTCGCCGAGGACGGCGAGACCGCCTGGCTGGACACCGAGCCGGGTGCGACCGAGGGTCTGCTGACCTACCTGGAGAAGATGCGGTTCTTCAGCAAGGTCGAGCCGCGCGACGCGACTGCCGAGCGGGCGTTGTTGTCGCTGGTCGGGCCGGCGGCGACGGAGGCGCTGGGCACGCTCGGCGTGACCGGGCTCGCCGCGCCGGACCTGGTCGCGGTGCCGGGTCCGAAGTTCGCCCACGGTGCCGTGCCACCCCGAGCGAGTGTTCGGTACGACGTACGGCCGCTGCCGATCGGTGGCTGGGCCCGACGCGGGCCACTCGGGGTGGACCTGCTGGTGCCCCGCTCGGCGATGGACCAGGTGGTGGCGGAGTTGCGCGGTGCCGGGGTGCCGGTCGCGGGGCTCTGGGCGTACGAGGCGATCCGGGTGGCGGCGCGCCAGCCTCGGGTCGGGGTGGACACGGACCACCGGACCATCCCGGCCGAGGTGGACCTGATCGGCCCCGCCGTGCACCTGGACAAGGGTTGCTACCGGGGGCAGGAGACGGTGGCCCGGGTGCACAACATGGGCCGCCCGCCGCGTCGTCTCGTACTTCTGCATTTGGACGGGGTGACCACCGACCAGCCGCCGACGGCCGGTACGCCGGTGCTGCTCGACGGCCGGGCGGTCGGCTTCGTCGGCACCGCCGTGCTGCACCACGAGCTGGGTCAGGTGGCGCTCGCGGTGGTCAAGCGGAACGTCCCGGACGACGCGGCACTGCTGATCGGCGAGACGGCGGCGGCGATCGACCCGTCCTGACCGTGGCGTCTAGGATCGCCGGCATGACGACAGGGACGTTGATCACGGTGGCCCCGACCGGCGCTGAGTCGGCCAAGGCGGAGGTGCCGGCGCTGCCGGTGACCCTCGACGAGCTGCTGCTCACCGCCAAGGAGTGCGAGGCGCTCGGGGCCGCCGTGATCCATGTCCACATCCGTGACCACGAGGCGCGGCCGACCCTCGACCCGGTGCGCCTGGCCGACACGGTGGCGGCGCTGCGGGACAGCACCGACCTGATCGTGCAGCTCTCCTCCGGCGGTGCGGTGACCGACCCGGAGGCCGCCCGGCTTGCCGTCCTCGACGCCCGGCCGGACATGGCCTCCTGCACGATGGGCACCGTCAACTTCGGCGACGACGTCTTCCTCAACCGCTGGGAGTTCATCGTCGACCTGCACACCCGGATGCAGGAACGCGGGATCGTGCCGGAGTACGAGATCTTCGACCTCGGGCACCTGTCCGCGTTGCAGCGCCTCCTCGGCAGGTACGGGCTGCCGGCCGGCGGGCACGTGCACGTCGACTTCGTGATGGGGGTGCCGGGAGGCATGCCGGGCACCACCGAGACGCTGGTCGCGGCCCACCGGATGCTGCGGGACCTGCCGGAGGGCACCACCTTCTCGGCCACCGGCATCGGCCGCAGCACGATTCCGGTCATGCTGGCCTCGCTGTCGACCGGCGGGCACCTGCGGGTCGGCATGGAGGACACCGTGACGTACGCGAAGGGCCGCCCGGTGGAGTCGAACATGCAACTGGTCGCCCGCGCGGTGGGTTTCGCCCAGCTCGCCCAGCGCCCGCCGCTGACCACCGCGGAGGCTCGCGAGCTGCTCGGGCTGTAAGGCCGAGACTGCTTCACGCTCCTGTCACCCGGGCGGTGGACCACCAGGTCACCCCGCCGACGGGCCACCCACGACCGTCGGTACCGTCCAGCCCGTGACGAAGACGTACGAGGGCGGCGACCCGCTCGCCGAGGTGGTCCGTTCCGGGTTCGTGGAGGGTGCGCACCGGGGTTCGGTGGTGGTGCTGGACGCCACCGGCTCGGTGGTGGCGTCAGCCGGGGACGTGACCTCGCCGGTCTTTCCCCGCTCGGCGAGCAAGCCGATGCAGGCGATCGGGATGCTCCGTTCCGGTCTGTCGTTGACCGACCCGGCGGACGTGGCGCTGGTCGCGGCGAGTCACGCCGGTGAGGACTTCCACCTGGCCCGGGTCGGCGCGCTGTTGGAGCGGGCCGGGTTGGACGCCTCGGCCCTGCACTGCCCGCCCGACCTGCCGGTGGGCGCGGCGGCCCGGCAGGCCGTGCTGCGCGCCGGGGGCGGCCCGACCCGGGTGCAGATGAACTGCTCCGGCAAGCACAGCGGGATGCTGCTGACCTGCGAGGCCGCCGGTTGGCCGCTGGAGGGTTACTGGCGGCCGGAGCACCCGCTCCAGCAGCGGTTGCGGGCGGCGATCGAGGAGTTCACCGGTGAGCAGGTGGCGGCGGTGGGCGTGGATGGTTGTGGCGCCCCGGTGCTCGCGGTGTCGCTGACCGGGTTGGCCGGGGCGTTCCTCCGGTTGGTCGACGCCGAGCCGGGCTCGGTGCCGCGGACGGTGGCCGACGCCATGCGCGCGTACCCGGAGATCGTCGGTGGCACCCAGGCCGACGACACCCGGCTGATGCGGGGCGTTCCGGGCCTGCTGGCCAAGGTCGGTGCCGAGGGTGTGATCGCGGTGGCAGTGCCGGGCGTCGGCGCCGTCGCGCTGAAGATCGACGACGGCGCCGACCGGGCACGGATGCCGGTGCTGGTCTCCGCGCTGCGCCGGCTCGGGGTGGACGCCCCGGTGCTGACCGAGTACGCCGAGGTGCCGCTGTTCGGCGGTGGAGTTCCGGTGGGGGCGGTCCGCCCGCTCTGGTGACCGGGTGGTCAGCTCAGGAAGTCGAGCAGGGCGGCGTTGACGGGCTCCGGGCGCTCCAGTGGCAACAGGTGTGCGGCGTCCGGGATGTCCGGCAGCCGTACCGCTTTGGGGACCTCGGCGGCGATCCGGTCGGCGAGCCGGCGGATGTCCGGCACGTCCGCGGCCCCGGCGGTGACCAGGACTGGCACCGTCAGCTCGCCGAGGCGATCGATGGCCGGCGGCGTCAGTTCGCCGACCTCGACCGCGCCGAGCGCCAGCTCGGCGGCGAGCGCGCGTTGGTCCATCTCCTGTGTGAAGATGATCAGCGCCGGGTCGACGTCCGCCGGCTGTCGACCCGGGCCGACCACCCAGAACCGCACCTCGCCGGCCGCGCCGGCGACGAAGTCGTCGGGGTCGACCTCGCCGACCAGGTCGTCCCAGAGGTCGTTCGCCTCGTCCGACCACTCGTTGCCGGAGACCGCGGTGTCGAACAGCGCGAGCGCGCTGACCCGGTCGGGGTGGGCGAGCGCGGTGTCGATGGCGACGGCCCCACCGAAGGAGCAGCCGACCAGGGCGGCCCGGGGCAGGTCGAGTGCGTCCAGCAGCCCCGCCACGTCGTCGTGGTGTGTGAACGGGGTCGGAGGCAGCTCGGAGTCTCCGTAGCCGCGGAGGTCCGGGACGATCACCCGGTGGCGGGTGGCGAGCGCGGAGATCTGCCCCCGCCACATCCGCCGGTCGGCGATGCCAGCGTGCAGGAGTACGACGGGCGAGCCGGTGCCTGCCTCGTCGTACGCGATGCTTGCTCCATTGACTGTGATCTTGTGCACGGTCGGACCGTACGGACCTGCGGAGCGGGGCGCAACCACGTGGCTGAGATGTTGCTAACTGCGGTTAGCGTTTTGCTTGCAAGAGCTAGCGGGGCCGGTTAACGTCGCAGTCATGGCCACACCGAAGGACCTTCCCGACGTCGGCGGGTTCATCCGCGATCTACGGCGCAACGCCAAGATCTCGCTCCGGCAGCTCGCCGAGCAGGCGGGGGTCAGCAACCCGTACCTCAGTCAGATCGAGCGCGGCCTGCGCAAGCCAAGCGCCGAGGTGCTCCAGCAACTGGCGAGCGCGCTGCGGGTCTCCACCCCGGCGATGTACCTGCGCGCCGGGCTGCTCGACGACAAGGAGGGCCATGGTGTACTCGCCGCCATCGCGGTGGACACCGACCTGACGATGGCCCAGAAGCAGTCCCTCACCCAGATCTACGAGACGTTCCGCCGGGAGAACACCCGGCTGGCCGAGGCCCAGGCGGCCGCCGAGGCCGGCGGCCCCGGGCCCACCGGCGGCACGCCCGGGGCGACCACTCCGACCGACGTCGGCGACGAGCCCGCCGACGTGGCGAACCTGGCCGCCACCGGTCCCACCACCGCGGGCGGCACCCCGACCGAGGCCGTGATCGAGTCGGTCGCCGTCACCGAGGCGGGCACCGCACCCGCCCCGGGCAGCACCAACACCCCCGAGAAGAAGGCCGCCGGTCCGGCGGCACGCAGGGCCGCCGAGGCGGCCGAAGAGGAGACGTCATGAGCGAGCCGAAGACCAACCGGATCCCCGCCCCGATCTACGCCGCTGCGGGTGCCGGTGAGTTGGCCATCGAGCAGTTGCGCAAGTTGCCGGCGGTGGTCGGCGTCCTCGGCACCCGCGTCGTCGCCGACCTGGGTGGCCGGGCCGTGCTGACCGGCTACGAGCTGCGCCAGAAGGCCAACGAGTTGGACCTGGCCAAGCTGCGCGAGTCGGCCGACCTGGCCAAGCTGCGCGACGCTGCCGACCTGGCCAAGCTGCGCGAGGTTGCCGACCTGGACAAGCTGCGGGCCGCCGCGACGCGCAACGCCGCGATGGTGGTCGCCGGGGCCCAGGCCGCCCAGGAGCGGGCCTTCGCCGCGTACGGCGCGCTGGTCGCCCGGGGTGAGCGGGTCGTCGGCACCGGCGTGCTGGAGGCCGCTGAGACGGTCAACGCCGACATCGAGGCCACTCAGGCCGTGATCCCGGCTGAGACCACCCCGGCCGCCACCACCCCGGCCGCCACCGCCCCGGCCGCCACCGCCCCGGCCGAGGTGCCGACCCCGGCCGAGGTGGCGGAGATCGCCGAGGCCAAGCCGGCCGCCGTCAAGAAGGTCGCGCGCGCCCCGAAGGCCGCGAAGCCGACCGCCACCCCGTCGGCGAAGCTGCCCCGGGCCACCAAGCGGACCCGTCCGGCGGCCGAGTAGTCGTCCTGTCGGCGACCCCGGCGGCGTCCTTGTCGGACGAAGCCGGGGTCCTCGACATAAGCTTGCCGGCATGGCCAACGCCGCGCCGATCTTCGCGTTCGAAGTCCGCTACGTGATCGAGCTGATCCTGCTCGTCTTCGCGCTGATCGTCCAGGGCGTCGCCCTGGTCCACGCGATCACCCAGCGCTCCGACGCCTTCCCCGCCATCGGGACGCTTCCCAAGGGTGGCTGGATCGCCATCCTGGCGGTCTGCCTCGTGCTGACCCTGCTCGGCTTCGGGCCGATCAGTCTCTTCGGACTGATCGGCATCGCCGCCGGTCTCATCTACCTGCTCGACGTTCGGGTCGGCCTGCGCGACCTCAGCGACGGCAAAGGGTTCTGGTGAGAGGTTTTCGCTGGCCACCACCACCGGACAGCGGGCCCCGCACCTGGGGGCCCGGTCCGGGTGGGCCGCGCACCGGCCGCCCGGCGCTCCCGGAGCCGGACACCGACCTGGTCGCCACCCCGCACGACGTACGGCTGGAGCGGCTGATCACCGGCACCGGTGATCCGGTGACCGTGTTCGCGCACGGGCTGGGCAACGGCATCGCCACCACCCGTCCGTTCGGCAGTGGGGTGACCGGCCGCAAGGTGTTCTTCCAGTTCCGGGGGCACGGCCGTTCAGAGGCGCCGGACGGGCCGTGGAACTACTCGGACCTGGCCCGCGACCTGCGGGCGGTCGCCGACCTGAGCGGCGCCAGCCGGGCGTTCGGCGCGAGCCTCGGCGCGGGTGCCCTCTGCCGGCTGCTCGCGGAGAGTCCGGACCGGTTCGACAAGCTGGTCTTCTTCCTGCCCGCGGTGCTCGACCAGCCGCGTGGCCCGGTGGCGGGGGACCGCATCACGGATCTGCTGGAGGCGGTGGAGAGCGGAGACGCCTCGGCCGTCGCCGACGTCGTCACCCTGGAACTGCCCGCGGCGGTGCGCAACACCCCGGCCGGCTGGGCGTACCTGCGGCAGCGACTCGACCAGCTGCTCCGCGACGGGCTCGCCGGCAGCCTGGCCAGCCTCGCGGATCAGACGCCGTTGCGCGACATCACCGACCTCGCGGCGGTCACCGCGCCAGCGCTGGTGATCGCCAACGCGGGCGACGACCTGCACCCGGTCGAGGTCGCCGAGCGACTCGCCGCCGCACTACCCCAGGCCACGCTGCACGTGTACGACCGGCCCGGCGTCCTCTGGTCGGAACGCGCCGACCTGCGGGACCGCATCGCCGGCTTCCTCAACGAGGTGGACTGAGCCTTTCGCGTAATTCGGACGGCGGCTGTCAGGTATCGCTGCCAACCTCGCGGGTATGACTCAACCGCTCACAGGAAAGATCGCGCTCGTCGCCGGTGCCACCCGAGGTGCCGGACGGCAGATCGCCGTGCAACTCGGCGCTGCCGGCGCCACTGTGTACGCCACCGGCCGCAGCACCCGGGCGGGCCGTTCGGAGATGGACCGGCCGGAGACCATCGAGGAGACCGCCGAGCTGGTCACCGAGGCCGGCGGCACCGGCATCGCCGTCCAGGTCGACCACCTGGTGCCCGAGCAGGTCCGCGACCTCGTCGCCCGGATCGACGCCGAGCAGGGCCGACTCGACGTGCTGGTCAACGACATCTGGGGTGGGGACCCGCTGGTCACCTGGGACAAGCCGGTGTGGGAGCAGCCGTTGGACGCCGGCTTCCGGACCCTGCGACTGGCCATCGACACCCACATCGTCACCAGCCACTTCGCCCTGCCGCTGCTGATCCGCAAGCCCGGCGGCCTGGTGGTGGAGATGGGCGACGGCACGAAGGCGTACAACGACAACAACTACCGGCTCTCGGTCTTCTACGACCTGGCCAAGGTGTCGGTCAACCGGCTCGCCTTCAGCCAGGCGCACGAGCTGAAGCCGCACGGGTGCACGGCGGTGGCGCTCACCCCGGGCTGGATCCGCTCCGAGGCGATGCTGGAGCACTTCGGCGTGACCGAGGACAACTGGCGCGACGGCGCCGCCACCGACCCGAACTTCCTCATCTCGGAGACCCCGGCGTTCGTCGGCCGGGCGGTGGCCGCGCTCGCCGCGGACGAGGCGAATGCCCGCTGGAGCGGCCAGTCCGTCGACGCCGGCACCCTGTCCAAGGTGTACGGCTTCACCGACCTCGACGGCAGTCAGCCGGAGGGCTTCCGCTACATCACCGAGGTGGTCGACGCGGGCAAGCCGGCGGACGTCACCGGCTACCGGTAGAGCGCCTCGAACCTGCCGGCCGTGTCGGCGAACAGCCGCCGTAGTTCGGGTGGGTCGAGAACCTCCACCTCGGGGCCGAGGCCCAGCAGCTGGTGGTACGCCACCTCGACGGACTCGACGGGCAGCCGGCCCACCACCCAGCCCTGCCCGTCGGGTGCTCCGGCGGCGGCCACCAGTTCGTCGTACACGAAAGGGGCATCGACCAGGTGCCGGAGCCGGCGCAGGCCGGCGGGGCTCAGCCGGACGGTGACCTCGGCCCGCAGCATGGTCCGCAGGAACGACCCGGCCTGCTCGCGCCAGTGCCCGGCCAGGTCGAAGCCCTCGTCCCGCTCGAAGCTCTCCTCGCCCACCTCGACCCCGGTGACCCGGTCCACCCGATAGGTGCGCACATCGGCGCCGACCCGGCCGACCAGATACCAGACCCCGCTCTTGAGCACCAGGCCGTACGGCTGGACCTGGCGAGTCACCTCCCGGTCGCCGCGTCGGTAGCGCAGCTCCACCACCCGGTCGCCCCAGACCGCCCGGGCCAGTTCGGGCAGCCAGAGCGGCGGCGCGGTCTCCCGGAACCAGCCCGGCACGTCCAGGTGGAACCGCTGCCCGGCACGGGCCGGGGCGTCGCGCAGGGCTGGTGGCAGCGCGGCGAGCACCTTCAGTTCGGCGGCGGCGACCGCGTCGGCGAGCCCCATGTCGCCGGCCGGGCCGGGCAGCCCGGAGAGGAAGAGCGCTTCAGCCTCGTCCCGGGTCAACCCGGTCAGTCGGGTGCGGTACCCGCCGAGCAGGCGGTACCCACCGGCCCGACCCCGGTCGGCGTAGACCGGCACCCCGGCGGCGGAGAGCGCCAACACGTCCCGGTAGACGGTCCGCTCGGAGACCTCCAACTCCCGCGCCAGCTCGCTCGCGGTCATCGACCCGCGCGCCTGCAACAGCAACAGCAGCGAGATCAGTCGGGACGCGCGCACCCGCCCATCCTGCCCGGTGCCGCTACCCGGCGGTTTCGATCACCTGTCGTTAGGCTGCTCGATCGTGGACGCCAGCAGAATCGCCAGCCCGGTGACCGGGACCGTCGGACGCTTCTTCCTCGGGGTCAGACTGCTCCTGCGCGGGCTGGGCCTCTACGTCCGCAGCCCGAAGCTGATGCTGCTCGGCCTCGTACCGGCGCTGATCTCCGGTGTGCTCTTCGTGGCCGCGTACGCCACCCTCGTGTACTTCGCGGACGACCTGGCCGCCCTGGTCACCCCGTTCGCCGACGACTGGTCGAGCACCGGCCGCAGCCTGGTCCGGGTGATCGCCGGGCTCGCCTTCCTGGGGATCGGCGGCCTGCTCGCGGTGATCAGCTTCACGGCGGTGACGCTGGTCATCGGCGATCCGTTCTACGAGAAGATCTCCGAGAAGGTGGAGGAGCGGCTCGGCGGCACCCCGGACGCCGTGGAGGTGCCGTTCTGGTCGTCGCTGCGCCGCAGCACCGCTGACTCGGTACGCCTGGTGGCGCTCACCGTGCTGGTCGGCGTCCCACTCTTCCTCGCCGGCTTCATCCCGGTGGTCGGCCAGACTGTCGTCCCGGTGATCGGGGCGGCGGTGGGTGGCTGGTTCCTCGCCGTGGAGCTGGTCGGCGCGCCCTTCTACCGACGCGGAATGCGACTGCCGCAGCGCCGGACGATCCTGAAGGCGGACCGCCCGACCGCGCTCGGTTTCGGAGTGGCGGTCTTCCTCTGTTTCCTCATCCCGCTCGGCGCGGTGCTGGTCATGCCGGCCGCCGTCGCCGGCGCCACCCTGCTGGCCCGCCGGTCGTTGGGCCAGTCGACCGAGGAGAGCTGACATGGAGATCACCCTGGTCGAGGGGGACATCACCACCCAGCGGGTGGACGCCATCGTGAACGCCGCGAACTCGTCCCTGCTCGGCGGCGGCGGGGTGGACGGCGCGATCCACCGGCGCGGCGGACCGGCGATCCTGGCCGAGTGCCGGGCGCTGCGGGCGTCCCGGTACGGCAGGGGTCTGCCCACCGGGCAGGCGGTGGCCACCACGGCTGGCGAGCTGCCGGCCCGCTGGGTGATCCATACGGTCGGCCCGGTCTGGTCGGCCGGCGAGGACCGCTCGGGACTGCTGCGCGACTGCTACGCCAACAGCCTGCGCGTGGCCGACGAGTTGGGGGCGTCCACTGTGGCGTTCCCGCTGGTCTCCGCCGGCATCTACGGCTGGCCGGTCGACGACGCGGTCCGCCAAGCGCTCGCGGTGCTCCGCCCGGCCACGCCGGCCACGGTCATCGAGGCCCGCCTGGTCCTCTTCGGAGCGGACACCCACGCCACGGCCCGCGAGGTCTTCGACGCCGCCTGACCGGCCCCATCCTCGGCCAATGCCTCGATCATCGCAGATCTGGAATCGCGGACCAGCACGACGCCGGGCAGGTTGTCAGCGACCTCGACGCAGTTGCCACCGTTCGTCCCCGACTTCGTCGGTCAGGTCGGCCAGGCAGCTCCACTGGGATGCCACCGGGCGGTAGCCCAGCCGGGCGTTGATCGCGAGCATCGGCGCGTTCGCCTCGTCGTTCGAGGTGTACGCGACGCGCACGCCGTCGGCGGCGGCCCGGTGCAGCGCCGCCGTCTTCGCCAGCCGGGCCAGCCCTCGGCCGCGGTACGCCGGGATGCTGCCGGTGTAGTCCGACCACATCCGGTCCCCGTCCCGCTTGACCAGGCTGAAGGCGACCACCTCCCCGTCGACCTCGGCGGCGATGCTGGCCGCCTTGTCCAGCCCGAGGTTGTCCCACACGTCGTACTGCCAGCTGTCATAGCTCTTCGCGTCGACAGGCAGGTCGCCCGGTTCGTCTGCCGCCGAGGCCACGTCCGCCGCGTACAGCAGGTGCGGGTCCAGCTCGGCGATCGGGAGCAGCCGCACGCCCGGGGGCGGGGCGGGTAGGGCGGGCACCGGATTCAGGTCGAGCGCCGAATAGCGCACCTCCCGGCTGGGCTCGTAGCCGTGCCGGCGGGCGTACGGCAGCGCGTCGGGCTGTGCCATGGCACGCACCCGGCGGATACCCAACGGGCGGAGGAATTCGGTCGCGGCGGCCAGCAGGGCGGTGCCGATGCCACGGCGTCGGTGTTCCGGGTGCACGTGCAGAAGGTTGATGCCACCGACGTTCGCCGCCGATGTCGTGCCGATGCGTTCAGCGGACACCCAACCGACCACCCGCTCGTCGACCTCGGCCACGAACGCGGTCCACTCCTCCTCGGGCGGCGGTTCGGCGATCATCTTCCGGGTCGACTCGACACCGCGCACCAGGTACGGAAAGACCGTCGCCCGTAGGGCCACCACGGCCGGGGCGTCGTCGGGTCGCGCCACGCGGATGCGCATGTCAGGCCCCCGTCCGTACGGCGGCGACCGCCTCGACCTCGACGAGTTGGTCGGTGTAGCCGAGCACGGCCACCCCGAGCAGGGTGCTGGGCGGGTCGTGGTCGCCGAAGAAGTCCCGCACCGCCTCCCAGACGGTCACCAGATCCTTCTGCTGCGACGACGCCACGTACACGGTGGTCTTGACGACGTCGGTGAGCCGCGCACCGGCCGCGCCGAGAGCGGTCTCCAGGTTCGTCATCACCTGCCGGGCCTGCGCCGCGTGGTCACCCGGCGCGACGGTACGACCCTCGGCGTCCAGCGGGCACGCGCCGGCGGTGAACACCAGTCGGGCGGGCGGGTCGACGGTGGCCGCGTAGGCGTACTCGGCGACGTCGGAGAGAGCGGGGACGTGCAGCAGCGCGACAGGATCCGGCATGCCGGCGAGGCTAGCGGCGATCGCCCGCCCGAGCGACGGAATAACGGCCCCTCAACGCTGCCCTCGGCAGCACACAAAGAGATCTTGGAAGCAAAGCGCCCCCCGAGGGGCCGATTCCTTCCAAGATCTCCCCGGGAGGGGGTGGGGGGTGGGTGGGGGGGTGGGAGGGGCAGGGGGTGGGGGTGGGGGGTGGGGGGGGTCAGGCGGAGGCTCGGCGGATCAGCTCGGTGGGGAGCATGACCCGCTGCTCGATGGTCTCCCCGGCGGCCAGCCGGAGCAGTTGGCGGGTCATCCGGCGGCCGAGTTCCACGATCGGCTGCCGGACCGTGGTCAGCGGCGGCTCGGTGTACGCGGCGGTCTCGATGTCGTCGAAGCCGATCACCGCCACGTCCTCCGGCACCCGCCGACCGGCCTCGCGCAGCGTACGCAGGGCGGCGTGCGCCATCAGGTCGGAGGCGGCGAAGACGCCGTCCAGGTCGGGGTGCTCGGTGAGCAGGTGCCGCATCGCCGCCGCCCCGGACTCCCGGGTGAAGTCGCCGACGGCGACGAGCTCGGGCAACCCGGCGTCGGCGACCGCGCTGCGGTAACCGCTGAGCCGTTCGATCCCGGCGACCATGTCCTGTGGCCCGGCGATGGTGGCGATGCGTCGGCGACCACCGTCGATCAGGTGTCGGACGGCTGCGGTCACTCCGGCCACGTGGTCGACGTCGACGTACGGCACCGGTACGTCGCCGAGCGGCCGGCCGCTGACCACCACCGGAATGCCGAGTCGGGTCAGCGTGCCGGGTAGCGGGTCGGCGCCGTGCAGCGAGGCGAAGAGCACCCCGTCGACGTGCCGGCCGGTGGTGTACCGCTCGACCCGTTGGTGCCCGGCGGGCGAGCCGGCGAGCATCAGCACCAGTTGCTTGTCGGCCGCCTCCAACTCCTGGCTGACACCCCGGATGATGCCGGGGAAGACCTGGTCGTCGGAGAAGACCCGGGTGGCGGCCTCCGGCATGACCAGGGCGATCGAGTCGGTGCGTTGGGTGACCAGGCTGCGGGCGGCGAGGTTGGGCACGTACCCCAACTCGGCGACGGCCCGGGTGACCGCCTCCCGGATCGGCTCGGCGACGGTGGTGGAGCCGTTGACCACCCGGGACACGGTGGCGCGGGACACCCCGGCCCTCGCCGCCACTGCTTCGAGCGTCGGCCGCTGCGCCGTCGTCATCGCGCCTTCCCCCCGCTCGTCACAGCCCGTTCCGGGAGATCACCTCCTGGTACCACCGGGCGCTGGCCTTCGGTGTGCGCCGCTGGGTCAGGTAGTCGACGTGCACGATCCCGAACCGCTTGCGGTAACCCTCCGCCCACTCGAAGTTGTCCAGTAATGACCATACGAGATAACCGCGCAGGTCCACGCCCCGGGAGATCGCCTCGTGCGCCGCACGCAGGTGCCCGTCGAGGTAGGCGATGCGGTCGGTGTCGATCACCTGGCCTGGCCCGTCGGGCGAGTCGGCGCCGGGCTTGTCGGGAAACGCCCCACCGTTCTCGGTGATCAGCAGCGGTACCCCGGGGTAGTCGGTGGCGATCCGTTCCAGCAGCCGGGTCAACCCGGCCGGCTCGATCATCCAGCCCATGTCGGTCAGTGGCCCGGTCGGCGGCACGAAGTGCACCGCGCCCTCGGTGCCCGGGTACGCGCCGTTGCCGGCACCGTCGGGTCGACCTGCCACGTAACCGGGCGCGTAGTAGTTGATCCCGAGCAGGTCGATCGGGGCGGCGATCAGCTTCTCGTCACCGTCGCGGATGAAGGTCGGTTCGACGATCCGGGCCACGTGCTCGCGAACGTCGTCCGGGTAGCCGCCGGCCAGCAGCGGGTCGAGGAAGATCCGGTTGTGCAGGCCGTCGACCACGCGGACCGCGGCGGCGTCCGCCGCGCTCTCCGGGTCGGCCGGGCGTACGTCGGCCGGGTTGAGGGTGATGCCGACGCCGCGCGCGCCGGCCGCCCGCAACGCCCGCGCCGCCAGGCCGTGCCCGAGCAGCAGATGGTGTACGGCGGTGAAGGCCGCCCCCGGGTCCTGCTCGCCGGGGGCGTGTATTCCGTTGGCGTAGCCGAGGTAGGCCGAGCACCACGGCTCGTTGAGGGTGGTCCACGTGTCGATCCGGTCGCCGAGGCGGGCGTACACGGCCGTGGCGTAGGTGGCAAAGTGCTCGGCGGTGTCCCGGTTGGTCCAGCCGCCCCGGTCACCGAGGGCCTGGGGCAGGTCCCAGTGGTAGAGGGTGACGATCGGGTCGATTCCCCGGTCGAGCAGCGCGTCCGTGAGCCGGTCGTAGAAGTCCAGCCCGCGCGGGTTGGCCGGGCCGGTGCCGTCCGGTTGGATCCGGGGCCAGGCGACCGAGAAACGGTACGCCCGCAGCCCCAGCTCGGCCATCAGCGCCACGTCGTCGGCGTACCGGTGGTAGTGGTCGCAGGCGACGTCGCCGGTGTGGCCCTGGTAGACCTTGCCCGGCGTACGGCTGAAGGTGTCCCAGATGGACGGACCGCGACCGTCGTCGCGGGCCGCGCCCTCGATCTGGTAGGCGGCGGTGGCCGCACCCCAGAGGAAATTGTCGGGGAAACGGAGTTCGTTCACGCCTTGACCGCACCTTCCATGATCCCGCCGATGATCTGCCGGCCGAACAACACGAACACCAACAGCAGGGGCAGCGTCGCGATGGCTGTCCCGGTGAACACCTGCGACATGTCCTGGTAGTAGCCATCCGACAGCGCCCGCAGGGAGAGTTGCACGGTCGGATTCGCCGGATCGTTCAGCACAGCGTACGGCCACAGGAAGTCGTTCCAGGTGGTCATGAACGTGAGCAGGCCGAGCACGGCGGCGGCCGGACGCAGCGCGGGAACCACCACGTGCCACCAGATCCGGGCGGTGCCGCAGCCGTCCATCCGGGCGGCCTCGATCAGTTCGTCGCTGATGGCCTGGCCGGCGTACTGCCGCATCATGAACACCCCGAACCCGGTGACCAGGACCGGGACGATGACCGCCGGCAGCCTGTCGTTCCAGTGCAGCTTGGTCATGAGCAGGTAGAGCGGGATCACGCCGAGCTGCGTCGGCACCATCATGGTCGCGATGATCACCAGCAGCAGGGCGTTGCGACCCCGGAACCTCAGCTTGGCGAAGGCGAACCCGGCCAGGCTGGAGAAGAACACCACGGAGACGGTCACCGTGGTCGCGACGATCGCCGAGTTGATCAGACCGGTGAGGAAGTACGCGTCGGTGTTGTCGAACAGTCGGGCGATGTTCGCGCCCAGGTTGCCGCCGGGGGTGACCGGCGGTGGCAGTTGGCCCATCGCGTCGTTGCTGCGGCTGGCGACGACGAACATCCACCAGATCGGGAAGATCGACAGGGCGGCGGCGAACACCAGGGCCAGGTAGGTGAGCGGGGTGGCCCGCCAGAGCCGGCTCATCGGGTGGATCCCTTCCGGGCGCTGGGGCGCGCTCCGCCGCCGAGCCGGCGCAGGATCAGCACGTTGACCGCCGCGACGATCGCGATGAGCGCGAAGAGCAGCCAGGCCACGGCCGAGCCGTACCCGAAGTTGTAGTGCGGGGCGAAGGCGTTCTCGAACATGTACATGGTCAGCGTCTGCGACTCGCGCAGTGGCCCGCCGCGGATCGGGTTGGTGCCGGAGTTGAACATCCGGGGTTCGGTGAAGAGCTGCAACCCGCCGATGGTGGCGATGATGGCGCAGAAGATGATCGTCGGTTTGAGCAGCGGCACGGTGACCGACCAGAACTGCCGGGCGCGGCTGGCGCCGTCGATCGCCGCCGCCTCGTACAGGTCGCGGGGGATGGCCTGCATCGCGGCGAGCAGGATCAGCGCGTTGTAACCGGTCCACCGCCAGTCGACCATGGCGGAGATCGCCACCCAGGAGGCGAGCCGATTGGACTTCCACTCGATCGCGTCCACCCCGACCAGGTCGAGCAGCCAGTTGATCATGCCGAACTCGCGGCCGAAGAGCACCCCGAAGACGATCGCCACGGCGGCCGTGGAGGTGACGTTCGGGACGAGCACCGCCATCCGCCAGCCGGTACGGGCCCGCAGCCCCCGGTTCAGGAGGTTGGCCAGCCAGAGCGCGGCGAGCAGCTGCGGCACCGTGGAGATCACGAAGATGCCCATCGTGTTGACCAGCGCGTGCCAGAAGTCGGTGTCGGCGAGCAGCCGGGTGTAGTTCTCCGCGCCGACGAACGGGTGGTCGGTGCCGAGCAGGTCCCAGTCGTGCAGCGACACCCAGAAGGTGTACGCCAGCGGGTACGCCCCGAAGACGCCGAAGATCAGGAAGAACGGGGCGATGTAGAGGTACGGCGAGAAGCGGGTGTCGAACCGGCTGAGCCGACCCGAGGATCGGCGGCGGTCGTCGGATGCCGGTGTGACCGGTGGACGGGCGTCGAGCTGGACGGCCATGCCCGAGAACTCCTTTCGTCGCGCGGGCGGGACCCCGGCTCCCAGGGCCCGCCCGCACGCTCGGGCTACTTGGCGGCGGCCTTCTTGGCGTTGTCCACCGCGTCCGTCCAGCCCTGACCGGGGTCACGCTGGCCCAGCTCCACGGTCCGTACGGCGTTCTCCACTTCGGTGCGCACGGCCTGGTTCTTCGGGCCCATGTACACCGGCTTGAGGCTCTTCGCGCCGCTGCCGAAGATGGTGCCGACGGGTGCCTCGGAGAAGTACGCGTTCTTCGCGCCGGTGATCGCCGGGTCGTCGAGCGCCTGCGGCGAGGAGGGCAGTGGCCCCTTGGCCTTGAACGCGCCGATCTGACCCTTGGCGCTGGTCAGGAACTTCGCCAGTTCGATCGCCTCGGCCTGGTGCTTGCTCTGCTTCGGCACGGCGAGGTGCGAGCCACCCCAGTTGCCGCCGCTGCCGGGCACCCGGGCGATGTCCCACTTGCCCTTGGCGGTCGGGCCGGCGTTCGCCTCGATGACGCCGGTCATCCAGGCCGGGCAGGTGATGGTGGCGAACTTCGACTGCTTGAAGGCGGACACCCACTCCTCGGACCAGGAGCCGTACTTGCCGGAGAGTCCGGAGTCGATGATGTCCATCGTGGTGTCCCACGCCTGCCGTACCGCCGGGTTGCTGTCCACGACCAGCTTCTCGCTGGTGTCGTAGTAGCTGTAGCCGCTGGTGTTGCCGGCGTTCTGGAGCAGGATGGTGTTGAAGGTGTTGGTGGCCGCGTCGAGGAAGGACGCGCCGGTCTTCGCGGCGACGAACTTCTCGCCGGTGGCGATGTAGTCCTGCCAGGTCGGCCAGAGCTGGGAGACGGCGTCCCGCTCGGTGGGCAGGCCGGCCTTCTCGAAGAGGTCCTTGCGGTAGCACATGGCGATGCCGCCGACGTCGGTGCCGAGGCCGATGAGCTGCTTGCCGTCGGCGGTCAGCCCGGCGTTCCACTTCCATTCGAGGAAGTTGCCCTTGAGGTCGGCGGCGCCGTGGTCGAGCAGGTTGACGAAGTTGCCGGGGTTCGCCTTGTACTCGACCAGCAGGCCCTCCTCGATGGCCACCACGTCGCCGGCCCCCCGGCCGGCGGCGAGCCACTGGGTCAGCTTCGGCGAGTACTCGTCGAGGTTGGTGCCGGTGCCCCGCTCGACGATCTTCACGTCCGGGTTCGCGGCCATGTACTCCTGATAGAGCTGCTCGTAGCCGAACTGACCGAAGACGTCGACGGTGAGGGTGACCGGTCCGTCCCCGCCCTCTTCGTCACCGCCACCGCAGCCGGCGGTGACGAGCAGGGCGGTGGTCGCGGCGAGGGCCACCGCGGCGAGGCGGCGGCGCGGGAAGACAGCCATGGGCTTCGACCTCTCTCAAGGTGGTCGGTGGTGATCGATGGGCAAGAGAGCGCTCTCACGACACTGTGGTAGGCAGTCCATCTGCTGTCAAGAGAGCGCTCTCTTCGATACGTCGACGTGACCCACGACGTACTCGAGGGCGTCACCCGTCAACGGGTGACGCCCTCGGCGCGGCAGGTCCGGTCAGCCGGTACGCAGTCCGTCCAGCAGGTGACGGTCGCCGGCCACGTCCAGCGTCTCGAAGCTCACCCGACCCCAGAGAGCCAGCAACAGGTCGCTGGCGGTGCCGCTGACCTGCGCACGGGCGTGGTGGTCGTCGTGGTCGAAGATGGTCGCCGTGTCGAGCAGGGCCACCCCCTCGCCACGGAGCCGTAGATACCACTCCTGCGCCGCGTCGGTAGCGGAAAGCTGCACCACACCGTGCCAGTCACCCGGCACCTGCCGCCGGCCGGCGGGCAGCCAGGTGTCCAGAACCTCACTCACCCCGTCGGCCGCGAGCTTCGCCTCGACCGGGTCGCCCGCTCCGATGGCGAGCTGGGCGTCCCACCGGTGCACCGCGGTCTCGTGTGCCATCCGACGTGGCCAGAAGCTGGCCTTCTTCGGCTGCGGCGCCCAGTTCCACGCCGGCGCCTCCGGGTCCAGCCCGTCGAACACGGTCAGCAGCCGGTCGTACCCCTGCTGCCAAAGCTGGAGTGGGCTCATGCCCGCCTCCGCCTCGAGCGGGACCCGGCGGGCCGGCTGGGTGGTCGAGCCGGAGCCGGCGAACGACGACACCCACTGGTAGATGCCAGCGAGGTGCAGTGTGACGTCGTTGACCGTCCAGCCCGGACAGGACAGCACCGGCGTCTCCGGCGGTGCCTCGGCGACCGCCGCCGCGAAAGCCGGACCCTCCGCCCGGAGCGCTCCGATCCAAAAATCCTTGCTGCCCTGCAGTCTGCTCATCGCCATCCTCCCGGGGGTGCCGGGCGACCAGTGGGTGCCACGGCTATCAGTCAGCCTAAGGTGAAGGGCGTGCCAGACGCCTCCGCCCAGCCGACAACCGCAGCCGATCGTGCCATCCCTGGTCCACTGGCCAGCTACACGACTCTAGGCACGGGCGGGACGGCCGCCCACATCGTGGCCGCCAGCAGTGCCGAAGAGATCATCCGGGCGGTCCAGGCCGCTGACGAACCGGTCCTGATCCTGGCCGGCGGCAGCAACGTGGTGATCGGCGACGCGGGCTTTTCCGGCACCGTCGTCCTGGTGCGCTCCCGTGGCCTCCGCGTCGTCGCTGAGGACGCCGAGACGGTCACCGTACGGGTCGACGCCGGCGAGCCGTGGGACGACCTGGTCGCCGCCACCGTCACCAACGGCTGGGCCGGCCTGGAATGCCTCTCCGGCATCCCCGGCTCGACCGGCGCCACCCCGATCCAGAACGTCGGCGCGTACGGCCAGGAGGTCGCCGAGACGATCACCGGAGTCGAGGTGTACGACCGGGTCGACGGCACCCGCCGGACCATCCCCGCCGCCGACTGCGGGTTCGCCTACCGGGGCAGCATCTTCAAGTACGGCGACCGCTGGGTGGTGCTCTCTGTCGACTTCCGGCTCACCCGGGCCCCGCTCTCCGGGCCGGTGCGCTACGCCGAGCTGGCCAGGGCCCTCGGTGTCGAGGTCGGCGACCAGGTGCCGCTGGCGGACGCCCGAGCGGCGGTGCTGCGGCTGCGGGCCGGCAAGGGCATGGTGCTCGACGCCACCGACCCGGACACTCGCTCGGTCGGCTCCTTCTTCACCAATCCGGTGCTCGACGGGGCAACGTACGAGCTGCTTCTGGAGCGCGTCGCCGGACTGGGCGACCCGCCCGCCTGGCCCGGAGCCGACGGCATGGTCAAGGTCAGCGCGGCCTGGCTGATCGACAAGGCCGGCTTCACGAAGGGGCACCCCGGGCCGGGTGGCACGGCCATCTCCAGCAAGCACACCCTCGCGCTCACCAACCGCAGCGGCACCGCCCGAACCGCCGACCTGCTGGCCCTGGCCCGCAGCATCCGCGACGAGGTCCACGCCCGCTTCGGCGTGACCCTCCACCCCGAACCGGTCCTCGTCAACTGCACCCTCTAAGCCCCACCCCCTCAACCCGGCCGATCATGGAGTTGTGGTGGGGACAAACAGTGCTGCCGGGGTGAAAACGGCCACCACTATTCCATGATCGACGGGAGCGGGGCCGGGGGCCACGGGAGGGTTAGCTCGCCCTTGCGCCAGCGGGCGGGGCCGTTCAGGATCGGCCAGCCGGTCTCGCGGAGGCGGCCCACAGCTCTCAACCAGCGTTGGCGGGGGCCGAAGGTGGCGTACGGGGCGGCGGCCTGCCAGGCGTCGTCCAGAGCGCGGATCAGGTCGTGCACCGGCTCGCCCGGCACGTTGCGGTGGATCAGCGCCTTCGGTAGCCGCTCGGCCAGCTCCGCCGGGCTGCCCAGCGTGGTGAGCTTCGCGGCAAGGGTAAGCGTCCGGGGACCGTCGGCGTCGATCAGCAGCCAGCTGGCGAGGCGGCCCAACTCGTCGCACGTGCCCTCGACGAGCGCGCCGCCCGGGGCGAGCGCGCCGGTCATCGTTCGCCAGGCGGCCGGCACCTCGCTCTCGTCGTACTGCCGCAGCACGTTGAACGCGCGGACCAGCACCGGCCGGAGCCCGGCCAGCTCGAACCCACCTCGGGCGAACGTCAGGCCGGGTGGGTCGGCGGCCGGCGCCGCCGCGGCCACCCGGGCCGGATCGATCTCCAACCCGACCAGCCGTACGTCCGGACGAACCCCCGCCGCCAGCCGAGCGCGCAGTTCCACAGCGGTGACCGGCGTGGCGCCGTAGCCCAGGTCGACCACCAGGGGGTCGGCCGCCGCCGACAGCCGGTCGGCGCAGGTGGCGACGATCCAGTTGTCCACCCGGCGGAGCCGGTTCGGGTTGGTCGTGCCCCGGGTGACCACCCCCAGGGGTCGGCGTCGTGGAGCCCCGCTCATGCGCCCGGCCCCGAGTCAGGAGACCCGGTGGACCTTGTGCTGGGCGGCCTGCGCCCGCGGCCGGACCACCAGCCGGTCGACGTTCACGTGCTCCGGGCGGGTGGCGCACCAGGCGATGCAGTCGGCGACGTCCTCGGCGACCAGCGGCCCCGGCACCCCGGCGTAGACGGCGGCCGCCCGCTCCGCGTCGCCCTCGAAGCGGACCAACCCGAACTCGTCGGTCTTCACCATGCCCGGGTCGATCTCGATCACCCGCAGCGGCCGGCCGCACAACTCCAGGCGGAGCGTGCCGGCGATGGCGGTCTGCGCGTGCTTCGCCGCCGTGTAGCCGCCCCCGCCCTCGTAGACGGTCAGGCCGGCGGTGGAGGAGACCACCACGATGGTGCCCGAACCGGACGCCTCGAGCGCGGGCAGCAGCGCCTGGGTGACCCGCAGCGTGCCGAGCACGTTCACGTCGTACATCCACTGCCAGTCGGCGACCGAGCCGGACTCCACCGGGTCCAGTCCGCGCGCCCCGCCGGCGTTGTTGACCAGCAGGGTGACCGGCCCCGGTGCCTGGGCGGCGGCCTCGGCCAACGCGGCCACCGATTCGTCCGAGGTGATGTCGCAGGTCACGGCGGTGGCCTGCCCGCCGGCGGCGGTGATCTCGGCGACCAGGTCGGCGAGCCGATCGGCTCGGCGGGCGGCGGCGAGCACGTGGAAGCCCTCGGCGGCGAGCCGGCGGGCAGTGGCCGCGCCGATTCCGCTGGACGCTCCGGTGACGATGGCGACAGAGGTCATCCCGGCATTGTCCCCCCGACCGTCCGACCCGATCCGACCGGCCGCAGGGGAGCCACCGGCCGCGTCCGGTGATGAGGTCCGTCACGCGCGGGGGCCGCGCTGGGGAATTTCCGAAGCCCGATGGGGAAGATGACATCCGGCGTACAGGTTGACCGAGAAGCGCCGGTCGTGCGAGACGGCATCAACCGTGACGAAGGAGCGGATGTGGCGGAAATGCACACCGGTGTCGGGCGTCAGCGAGGTGCCCGACCGTGGCCCCGGCCTCGCCGCATCGCCACCCTCTCGGTGCACACCTCCCCCCTGCACCAGCCCGGCACGGGCGACGCCGGTGGAATGAACGTCTACATCCTCGAAGTCGCCCGGCGACTCGCCGAGGCCAATGTCGAGGTGGAAATCTTCACCCGGGCCACCTCCGGCGACCTTCCCCCGGTGGTCGAGATGGCACCCGGCGTGCAGGTCCGGCACATCACCTCCGGCCCGCTGGAGGGCCTCACCAAGGAGGAGCTACCCGGGCAGCTCTGCGCCTTCACCGCCGGGGTGCTGCGCGCCGAGGCGTCGCGCCCGCCCGGGCACTACGACCTGATCCACTCGCACTACTGGCTGTCCGGCCAGGTCGGCTGGCTGGCCAAGGAGCGCTGGGGTGTGCCGCTGGTGCACACCGCGCACACCCTCGCCAAGGTCAAGAACGCCCAGCTCGCGGCCGGTGACCGGCCGGAGCCGAAGGCCCGCGTGATCGGCGAGGAGCAGGTCGTCGCCGAGGCGGACCGGCTGGTCGCCAACACCCGGGTCGAGGCCACCGACCTCCTCGCCCGCTACGACGCCGACCCGACCCGGGTGTCCGTCGTGCAACCGGGAGTCGACCTGGACCGGTTCCGGCCCGCGCCGGGCGACCGGTCCGCGGCTGACCGCAAGGCTCGCCGCCGGCTGGGGCTGCCGGCCGACGGGTACGTGGTCGCCTTCGTCGGTCGGATCCAGCCGCTCAAAGCCCCCGACGTGTTGATCCGCGCGGTTGCCGCCCTGCGGGAGCGCGACCCGGCACTTGCCGACCAGGTGACAGTGGTGATCTGCGGCGGACCCAGCGGAAGTGGGCTGGACCGGCCCACGGCGCTGATCGAGCTGGCCGCCACGCTCGGGGTCGCCGACGGGGTGCGGTTCCTGCCGCCGCTCACCGGGGACGACCTGCCGGCGCTGTACCGGGCGGCCGACCTGGTCGCGGTGCCGTCGCACAACGAATCGTTCGGGCTGGTCGCCCTGGAGGCGCAGGCCTGCGGTACGCCGGTGCTGGCCGCCGCCGTCGGAGGACTGGTCACCGCCGTGCGGGATCAGGTCAGCGGCGTACTGATCGACGGCCACGACCCGGTCGACTGGGCCCGTGCGCTGGGCCACCTGCTGCCGGATCGGGCACGCCGGGCAACGCTGGCCCAGGGTGCCGAGCAGCACGCCCGGCACTTCTCCTGGGACCGCACGGTCGCCGGTCTGCTCGGTGTGTACGGCGAGGCCATCGCCGCGCACCGTGCTCGGCTCGCGGCTGACCTGGCGTGTGATCCCGCGCTGTCCTGCTCCTGGTGAGCCCGGGGCGCTGGCCGCCAACCGGTGCGCCGGCCAGGTCGGTCGTAGAGTGGGTCCGGTGAGCCCGAAGAGCGATCTTGCGACCCTGATCGAGGCGGTCTGCGCCGAGCGGGACCTGGCCTGGGAGTCGACCGGCCCCGACTCGTACGCGGTGACCCTGCCGGGCACCCACAAGCTCAAGACGGTCTGCAACCTGATCGTCGGTGAGCACGCGCTGCGGATCGAGGCGTTCGTGATGCGCCAGCCCGACGAGCGGCGCGAGGAGCTGTGGGCCTGGCTGTTGCAGCGCAACGCGCGGATGTACGGCGTCTCCTTCTCCACCGACGCCGTCGGCGACGTCTACCTGACCGGGCGGGTCAACCCGGCCGGCGTGGACGCCGACGAGTTGGACCGGCTACTCGGGTCGGTGCTCACGTACGCCGACGAGTCGTTCGACACGATGCTGGAGATCGGCTTCGGCAGCTCGATCCGGCGGGAGTACGAGTGGCGGGTCAAGCGCGGCGAGTCGACCGCCAACCTGGCCGCGTTCACCCACCTCTTCGAGCCCTCCGGCTCCGGCCCGGAACCGGCCTGACCGCACTGCGGTGCCTCCGCGTCCTCCGACCCGGCGCGCGCCTCGCCCTGATCACGCTCGAACCAGGAAGTAGTGGCCTCACGGACGCGCCGATGCCACTCGATCCTGGTTGCGGCACGATCATGGCGAGCCGACTGAGGTTCGGACTGCTCCTGACGGGTATGCCGCACCGCGCGGTGCGGCAAGGGACCCCCGCGCGCCGAGGACGGAGTGTCGAGGAGCGGAGCGTCCCATGGCTCAGCGGAACAGCTCAGGTCGCGGCGGGACTGCGACCAGGACGAAACGGCAGGCTGGCAACCAGACGCCGGGTACCCCGGGAGTCTCCGAGTCGGAGATTTCCCGGATGCGGGTGGACGACATCCGCGGCCAACTACGCAAACGCGGGGTCTCCGGGATCTCCGCGCTGCGCAAGCCCGAGTTGGTGAAACAGTTGGTCCGCTCGCTGCGGTCCGGTGCCTCTGGTGCGGCCCGGCGTAGCACTGGACCGGCTGGTCGGGCCACCGGCACCAGGGCGTCGGCCGGTCGGGCCGCCGCGACGAAGAAGTCGGCGTCGAGGGCGGCACCGAGTCGCGCGAAGGCCGCACCGGCGAACAAGAGTGCTCCCGCCAAGCGGGCCGCCGCGAAGAAGACGACATCCGTGCGGGCGTCGACCACGGGGGCGCGTCGGACAGCTCCCGCGAAGAAGACGACAGCGGCGAGCAAGTCGACGGCCGCGCGGAAGACGGCGGCGAGCAGGTCGACGGCCGCGCGCAAGACAGCGACAGCCCGTACGGCGTCCGCACGGAAGGCGGCATCCGCACGGAAGGCGGTGGCCAAGAAGGCGCCGGCCAAGAAGGCGGCGGCTAAGAAGGCGCCGGCCAAGAAGGCGTCGGCCAAGAAGGCGCCGGCCAAGAAGGCGGCGGCTAAGAAGGCGCCGGCCCGGCCGGCGGCGAAGCGTGCGGCACCCGCCTCGCGCACCGCGTCGCGGTCGGCGGCGGCCGGCGGGATCAGGACCGGACGGGGGACCGGGCGGTCGGTCCGTAGCTCGCAGGTGATCTCGTCGACCATGGATCGGCCGGAGCGGCCCGGGCGGAGCCTGATCACCGCGAATCACGAGGTGATCCAGCGGTGGGCCCGGGACCGAGGGGCCAGGCCGGCGACCATCGCCGGCACCGAGCGGGATGGTCGGGCGGGTGTGTTGACCTTCAACATCCCCGGATACCGGGAAAGCAGCCGAATCCGCGAGATCACCTGGGATGAGTGGTTCTACACCTTCGACCTGCGTCGGCTGAACCTGATTTATCAGGAACAGTTGAGGGACGGTCGGCCGAGCAACTTCTTCCGGACCGAGTCACCCGATCGGGAAGACGGTTGAGGTGTTTGCGGGAATGGCTGACGGGTACGCCGCTGTTGCCAATGACCGATGCCGGAGCAGCGGATACTCGTCAGTTGTGACCGGCGAGACAGCCGTTCTGGGTTGAATCCAGAATCCGGGCGAACTAGCTTTATTGCGCCGCGTCACGCTTGGAAACGTTCGGGGGAGCGGCGGATCGATCAGATCCGTGCACCAGGCGAGACGCGAGGGGACGGGTGGATTAGCCGTTGGGGGACGGTGGCCACCTGTTTGGACCGGCGGCGTGAGCGGGCGATGCTTACGGGGGTGAGTGTTGCCCGCCGCCGCCGGCCCCACCGGCGGGCGCCCACCACAACCTTTGGGTAGTGGTGGGCGCTTTGCGTTTTCGAACGGCAATTACGACGCCGCCACCCGGTCCGCCGGTTTCGGCGTTTCTCCAGTCTTCCGCAGTGCGGCGACGTGCCGTTCCCGGGGTGGTCCGGCCAGCAGATGTCCGAGCGCGGCCAGCAGACCCAACCCACCCACGATCAGCCAGTGCCGGTCGCCGAGGTGTTGCAGGCTCACCCCGCCGAGCGTGGGGGCGACGAATGCGGCGGCCGGGAACGTCAGGTAGAAGACCGACTGGTAGCGCGCCCGCAGTTGCGGCGGCGCCAGGTCGGCGTTGATCTGCGCGTTGGGCGGGGCGGCGATCATCGAGCCCACCGTCCAGACCACTGCGGCGCCCAGGTAGACGGCCAGCTCGTCGGCGACGGCGAGCACTCCGAAGCCGAGCGCGAGCAGTGCGGTGGAGGCGGCCAGCACGACGTCCTTGCGGTGTCGGTCGATCAGCCGGGGTACGAACAGTTGCCCGATCACGATCAGCGCGCCGCCGAGCGCCACCACCAGTCCGTACGCCGATGGGCCCAGGCCGTCCGCGCGCATGGCCAGCGGCATGATCGTCGAGGTTTGCATGGTGAGCACGGCCAGCACGAAGGTGAGCCCGACGAAGACCAGGAAGGTGCGGTCGGTGAGGGCGGTGTGCAGTCCTGGCCGGCGGGTCCGGACGGACCTTGGTGTCGGACGGGCGGCTGGCGGCTGGTCGACCGTCGACGTGGCCGGCCGCAGGGTCTCCGGAACCTTCCAGCCGATCACGGCGGCGGCGGTCAGCGTGGCGGCGGCGTCGACCAGGAACAGCGCGGTGAAGCTCGCCTCGGCCAGCACCCCGGCGAGCAACGAGGCGACCGCCATGCCCAGGTTGAACGCCCAGAACTGGAGGTTGAATGCGCGCGAGCGGCGCTCGGCGGGCACCACGTCGACGATCGCCGCGACGAAAGCCGGGCTTGGCATCGAGTGGACCACGCCGACCAGCGCGGCGAGCGCCGCGATGAGGAGGAGGGGCTGGCTGAAGGCGAGCGCCACCATCAGAGCGGCCGTCGCCAGGTGCGCGGCGAGCAGGGTCGCCCGTCGGCCCCACCGGTCGGCCAGCACCCCGCCGAGCAGCACACCCGCAGCGCCGCCGGCCCCGTACAGGCCGACGACGGTGCCGGCGAGCCCGACGCTCGCTCCGCGTATGTCGGTGAGGTAGAGCGAGAGGAACAACATGGCGAAGGCGCCGGCCCGGTTGATCAGTAGGCCGATCCAGAGGTACCAGAAGGTGGCGGGGAGCCCGCCCGCGGTGTCGAGCCACCAGCGCCGCACGGCGTGCAACCGTCCTCCCGACAGTTCAGTTCCTTAACTGTTTCCTCTGCACGGTAGAAACTCGAGCCGCGTCGCGCCAGTCCAGGTCTGATCTTCGGGCGTGTCGTCAGGCGACGGCCTCGGCGGGCTGGGTCCCCCGGTCGGCGGTGACCGGCGCCAGCGCCTCGCCGGAACGGCGCAGTTCGGCGGCGCGCCGCTCCCGGGCCGGCCCGGACACCAGGTGGGCTACGGCGGTCAGGGCGCCGAGCGCGGCGCAGCCGTACCAGAGCGTGTCGTTGCCGGCGTGCTCGCGAACCAGGCCACCGAGGATCGGCGCGCTGGCACCGGCGATCTGCCAGGAGAGTGAGAAGACGCCCTGGTAGCGACCGCGCAGGTCGGCCGGGGACAACTCCGCGATCAGCGTGGAGTTGGACGGTGAGTTCAGCATCTCGCCGACTGTCCAGATCAGCACGGTCAGCCCGTAGAACCAGGCGGTGCCGGCGAACGCGGTCAGCCCGAACCCGACGCCCATCACCACGGACGCCAGTGCCAGCACGTGTGAGCGGCTTCGACCCCGGATCAGTCGGGGCACGAAGAGTTGGCCGACCACGATGAGGATGCCGTTGAGCGCGATGACCGAGCCGTAGGTGGCCGGGCTCAGGCCGTCGTCGCCCATCGCGATCGGCAGCATCGAGATGTGCTGGAGGAAGACCAGCGCGGCGAACAGGTTGAGTGCCACGAAGCCGAGGTAGACGCGATCGGTGAGGATCGTGCGCAGGGCGCCGCGCGACACCTTCGCCGCGCTGGCGGTGGGAGCGCCGGCCTGCCGGGTCTCCGGCACCCTGACGAAGATGATCAGCGCGGTGATCAGCATGGTGCCGGCGTCGACCACGAACAGCAGCAGGTAGTCCGCCTGCGCGGCGAGACCGGCGAGCACGGCGGCGCAGGCGAAGCCCAGGTTGATGGCCCAGTAGTTGAGCGAGAACGCGCGTAGTCGGTCCTTCGCCGGCACCACGTCGATCATCATCGCGCCGAACGCTGGTCGGGCCGCCTCGGCGAACATGCCGAGCAGCAGAGCGCCCAGCGCCACCGCCCAGAGGTCCCGGGCCAGCCCGAGCCCGAGCATCATGGTGGCGGCGCCCACGTATGCGGTGAGCAGTGTCGGCCGCCGGCCCCACCGGTCGGCGAGAGTGCCGCCCGCGGTGGTGCCGAACGCGCCGCCGACGCCCCACAGACCGATCACCAGCCCGGCCTGGGAGGCGGAGAAGCCGCGTTCCTGGGTCAGGTAGATGGCGAGGAAGACGAGGACGAACGAGCCGAGTCGGTTGATCAGGGTCCCGGACCACAGGTACCAGAAGGTGGTCGGTAGGCCGCCGGTGGTGTCCCGGAACCAACTCCGCATCGTCCGCATCTGGCGCCCCGCTTGCATGTAATGACCGATCTGAGTGGCGTGCCTTACAACCCTAGTGGCGGGCCGAGCCGCGGGTCACCCGCTTTTTCACGTGGTGGTCGTCACGACGGGTGCCCGCGTGTCCGGGCGGTGGTTGAGGCAGGATGATCCGCATGACTGCGAGCGAAGGGCCCACCGTCGGGACGCTGGTCCTGCTGCGACACGGTGAGAGCGACTGGAATGCCAAGAATCTCTTCACCGGCTGGGTGGACGTCGACCTGACCGAGAAGGGCGAGGGTGAGGCGCGGCGCGGCGGCGAACTGCTGCGCGAGCACAGCCTGCTGCCGGACGTCGTGCACACCAGCGTGATGCGCCGCGCGATCCGCACCGCCGAACTGGCGCTCAACGCCGCCGACCGACACTGGATCGCGGTGCGCCGGTCGTGGCGGCTCAACGAGCGGCACTACGGCGCCCTGCAGGGCAAGAACAAGAAGCAGACCCTTGACGAGTACGGCGAGGAGCAGTTCATGCTCTGGCGCCGTTCGTACGACACGCCGCCGCCGCCGATCGACGACAACGACGAGTGGTCGCAGGTGGGCGACCCGCGCTACGCGCTACTGCCGACCGAGCTGATGCCGCGCACCGAGTGCCTCAAGGACGTCGTCGAGCGGATGCTGCCCTACTGGTACGACTCGATCGTGCCGGACATCCTGGCCGGCCGGACGGTGCTGGTCGCCGCGCACGGCAACTCGCTGCGCGCTCTGGTCAAGCACCTCGACCAGATCTCCGACGAGGCGATCGCCAAGCTGAACATCCCGACCGGCATCCCGCTGCGCTACGACCTCGACCCGCAACTGCGCCCGCTCACCCTGGGCGGCACCTACCTCGACCCGACCGCTGCGAAGGCAGCCGCCGCCGCGGTGGCCAACCAGGGTCGCTGAGATGCAAGGAAGGGCCCCTTGTTATCGCTTTTTCGATAACAAGGGGCCCTTCCTTGCATCTCAGTTGGTGGTGGGGCTGCTCTCGCCGGTTATCAGGTAGACCACGTGCTCGCCCGCGTTGACCGCGTGGTCGGCGAAGCGCTCGTAGAAACGACCCAGCAGGGTGGCGTCGATCGCGGTCTCCACCCCGTACGGCCAGTCGTCACCGAGCAGCACCGCGAACAAGTTCTTGTGCAGCTCGTCCATGGCGTCGTCGTCGCCGTCCAGTTGGCGGGCGAGGTCGGCGTCGGGCTTTGCCAGCACCGAGCCAATCTTCACCGCCATCCGGTCGGCGATCTCGGACATCTCGGTGAAGACCGCCCGCAGCTCGGCCGGGACGGCGGGGGAGGGGTGCCGGCGCAGGGCCGTCTTCGCCACGTGCTCGGCCAGGTCGCCCATCCGCTCCAGATCAGCGGCCACGTGCAGCGCGGTGATCATCGCCCGGAGGTCGGAGGCGACCGGCGCCTGTCGGGCGAGCAGGTCACAGACCCGCTCCTCGACGTGCCGGTAGAGGTCGTCGATCTCGGCGTCCCGCTCGATGACCGTCTCGGCGGACTGCCGGTCGGCGGTGAGCAGGGCCCGGGTGGCCTGGCGCATGGCGGCGCGGACGCCCTCCGCCATGTCCACCAGCAGTTGGCTGACGATCTGGAGGTCGGCCCGGAACTCGTCGCGCATCATCACGTCCTGTGGTCGGTCGCCGCCGACGGGTGCCGGCGCAGGGGGTAGAGCAGGTGCGACGCCAACGGTAGGGCGCGCGGACGGACCCCGGATGAACCACGGTGAACGACGCCAGACGCAGGGGTGAACAATTTCGGAAGTGCGGGGGGTTCGTCCCGATCTGTGTGGTAGCCAGGTTAACAATGCCCCTACGATCGCCGGGTGGAGTGGGCGGTGGCGGTCGTGGTGGCCGTGGCGTTGGTGGCCGGGTTGGCCGCCGGTTTCCTGCTGCCCCGGTTCCTGCCCGCGCGGGACGGTCGCTCCACGTCGACGGGCAGCGCGAGCTCCCGCTGGAACAGGGGGAGGCCCGCGATAGCCGACGAGCAGCAGACCGGGCTCGGCCGCCGGACGATCGACTCGCTTCGGGCCGGTGTCGTGGTGCTCGACAACGACGACGAGCCCGTGCTGATCAACCCGGCCGCCCGCGCGATGGGGCTCCTGCGTACCGGCAGCACCCCCGGCTCGATCGCCGCGCACCCGCTGATCCGTACCCTTGCCGGCCAGGTGAGGCGCACCGGGGTGCGACGCGAGATCGAGCTGGACCTGCCCCGAGGTCGCGACGGCGCGGGGGAGAACCCGCTCGGCGTGCACCTGCGGGCGATGGGCATCGGCAACGGCTTCATCGCCGTCGAGGCGGTCGACGTGACCGAGTCGCACCGGCTGACCCGCGTACGCCGCGACTTCGTCGCCAACGTGAGCCACGAGCTCAAGACCCCGATCGGGGCGCTTCAACTACTCGCCGAGGCGTTGCTGGACGCGACCGAGCCAGCCGACGCCGCAGCGCCCGACCTCTCCGAGGACCTGGTCGCCGCCCGCCGGTTCGCCGAACGGATCCAGCACGAGTCGACCCGGCTGGGCCGGCTGGTGCAGGAGTTGCTGGAGCTGACCCGGTTGCAGGGCGCCGAACCCCAGCCGCCACCGGAGCCGGTCGCACTGGACTGGGTGATCGCCGAAGTGGTCGACCGGACCCGCACCACGGCCTCCGCCCGGGGGGTCGAGGTGACCGTGGAGGGTGAGCGTGGCCTCACCGCGTACGGCAGCGACTCCCAACTCGCCACGGCGGTGGCGAACCTGGTGGAGAACGCGATCAACTACTCGGGCGAGGACACCATGGTCCGGGTCACCCTCCGCGGCGACGACGAGCACGTCGAGGTGGCCGTCACTGACCAGGGCATCGGTATCGCCCCGACGGACGTGGACCGGATCTTCGAGCGGTTCTACCGGGCCGATCAGGCCCGCTCCCGTGCCACCGGCGGCACCGGGCTCGGGCTGGCGATCGTGAAACACATCGCGAGCAACCATGGCGGACGGGTCGAGGTGTCGAGCACTCTTGGTGGTGGGTCGACGTTCACCCTCCGGCTGCCCGCCAGTCCACCGGACGACCTCCTGGCGACACTGCCGCCGGTTGGGATCGACTCCGGTCCGGCTGGGCTACGGCAGGTCTGACAGCAATGGAAAGGAAATCCCCGTTGAGCCGCGTTCTGGTGGTCGAGGACGAGGAGTCGTTCTCCGACGCCTTGTCGTACATGCTCCGTAAGGAGGGTTTCGAGGTTTCGGTCGCCGCGACCGGGACCGACGCTCTCACCGAGTTCGACCGGACCGGCGCCGACATCGTGCTGCTCGACCTGATGTTGCCCGAGATGTCGGGCACCGAGGTCTGCCGGCAACTGCGGCAGCGATCGGCCGTGCCGATCATCATGGTCACCGCCCGGGACAGCGAGATCGACAAGGTGGTCGGGCTGGAGATCGGCGCCGACGACTACGTCACCAAGCCGTACTCGCCGCGCGAGCTGGTCGCCCGGATCCGGGCGGTGCTGCGCCGGCAGAGCCCGGAGGTGGCCGAGACGGGTGCTCCGACCCTGGCCGCCGGGCCGGTGCGGATGGACATCGAGCGGCACGTGGTGACCGTCGACGGTGGGGCCGTGCAGCTCCCGCTGAAGGAATTCGAGCTGCTGGAGCTGCTGCTGCGCAACGCGGGCCGGGTGCTCACCCGGGGCCAGCTCATCGACCGGGTCTGGGGGGCCGACTACGTCGGCGACACAAAGACGTTGGACGTGCACGTCAAGCGGCTGCGCTCCAAGATCGAACCGGAGCCGTCCGCGCCGCGCTTCATCGTCACCGTCCGGGGACTGGGCTACAAGTTCGAGCCGTGATCGGCGTACGCGAAGGGGGTCCACGCGCGGCGTGGGCCCCCTTCGGGCTGTCCGCGGCCGATCAGCGAACGACCTTGATGTTGAAGGTCGCGGTGTCGAGCCGCCCGTAGAGCCGCAGCCAGAGCGGCAGGACCATCTCGACGCCCCGTGCGGTGGAGAGGTCGCCGAGGTCGATCACGTCGGTGTGCCCGAAGCTGACGAGCAGCCCGGTGACGATCCGCTTGGCCTCGGCGTCGTCGCCCGAGACGAAGACGGTGTGCTCACCGTCGGCGAGCTGGCGCGGGCGCACCATCAGCTCGGCGGTCAGCGTGTTGAGCGACTTGACCACCTTGGCCTGGGGGAACTCGCGCTGGATCCGCTCGGCGAGGGAGTCGGTGTTGTGCACCGTCAGGCTGGGCGGGAAACCCGCACCGAAGTCGAGCGGGTTGGCGATGTCGAGCAGGACCTTGCCGGACAGGTTTGCCGCGCCGGCCGCGGTGAGCGCCGGAAGCGAGGCGCTGCCGTTGGTGGCGTTCACCACCAACTCGGCCGCGCTGGCCGCTTCGGGCAGGGTTGCCAGGCCGACCTCGGGGTGTCGTGCCATCCAGGCGGCGTGGTCGCCGGCCCGAGTGGTGGCGACGTCGCGAGTGCCGATGGTGACGCGATGGCCCAGCTCCGCCGTGCGGGCGGCGATGGCCCGACCGACCGAGCCGGTTCCGAGAACTGCGATACGCATGGCGATCGATCCTTCGTCGGGGCGCTGAGTGACCTCGCGCCAACTGCGAGCAGGCTAACAGACAGGTCTGTCTACTGCTGCCCTGTCGCCTGTCGCCCGTTGGTGGATCCGGGGTGTGCTGAGGGGATGGGAGGTGTCATGGCGTCCTTTGGAGCTGATGTCGTGAACGAATCACGCGCCGGGCCGTCCGTCGTCGTAACCGGGCGGTCGCGGGTCACCGCCGCCGTCGGCCCCCGGGGCGGTTGCGGTCCACGGGCTATCCGCCGGGGCCCAGGCGCTGGCACTGGGCCGCACTGCGCTGACCCGGTGCGTACCGCGCTGATGTCGTAAGCGATTCAGCTCCACAGCGCCCGACTCATGCCCTTGCCTGCTCGTCGGAGGCGCTGCCACGGGAACAGCCAAGGTGGCAGCGGTAGGTGTCGTAAGCCGTAGACGGAGCTGTCTGTAGAATCAGGGCGGTCGCCAGCAGATCAAGGGAGCGCCGATGCCCGCGCCACGCACTCCGGCCGGCTCGGCCCGGGACCGGATCCTGGACACGGCGTTCCGGCTGTTCTACGCGCACGGGCCGCGCGGCGTAGGGGTGGACACGGTGATAGCCGAGTCGGGCGTGGCCAAGGCGACGCTCTACAAGCACTTTCCTCGCAAGGACGATCTCGTGCTGGCGTACCTGGATCGGGTCGACCAGGCGTGGTTCGGCGCGCTGCGTGCCGCGGCGCGGGACGCCGGCGACGAGCCGCGCGAGCAGTTGGTCGGCATGTTCGACGCGTTGGCGGGCGCGTGCCGCCGGGACGGCTACCACGGGTGCGCGTTCATCAACACCGCCGCCGAATCACCTGGCGGAAGCCAGGTGCACGCCCGGACGGTTGAACACAAGACCGTGGTGCGTGCCTGGGTGACCGAACTGGCCCGTCAGGCGGGCGCCGCCCGACCAGAGTTGCTTGCCCGACAGCTCACCCTCCTGCTGGACGGCGGGCTCGCCAGCGGTGTGCTGGACGCCGACCCGTTGATCGCCGACGCGGCCCGGCGCAGCGCGCGCACCCTCGTCGACGACGCCCTGCGCTGATCAGCTACAGCTCGTCGGCGGGGTGCGGGGCGACCATGCCCTGCCGCGTCCGGGCCGCGCACAGCTCGGCCAGCCGCTCGTACGCGGCAGCGCCGATCAGCGCGGTCAACTCCGGGCCGTACGACAGGTACATCGGCTCGGTGCCGACGTGCGCGTCCGTCGAGGAGGTGCACCACCAGTCCAGGTCGTGCCCGCCTGCTCCCCAGCCCCGCCGGTCGAACTCGGACAGGGTGGAGACCAGGACCTTGGAGTTGTCCGGCCGCTTGACCCAGTCCTGGTCCCGGCGGACGGGCAGTTGCCAGCAGACGTCCGGCTTGTATTCCAACGGGTGCACCCCGTCGCGCAACGCCTGGGCGTGCAGGGCGCAGCCACCGCCACCGACGAAGTCGGCGTCGTTGAGGAACACGCACGGACCCTCGGTGCCCTGGGTGGCGGTGCGGCGGGCCGGATTCTTGCCGTCGATGGTGTCCTCGTCGGTCCAGTTCTTGAACCCGCGCTGGAAGTGCTGCCAGGTCGACGGGGTGAGCCGCTTGACGGCGCTGCGCACGCGCTTCTCGTCGTCCGAGTCCGTGAAGAACGCCCCGTGCGAGCAGCAACCGTCGGAGGCCCGGCCGGCGATGATGCCGTGGCAGCCCTTGCCGAAGATGCAGGTCCAGCGGGAGAGCAGCCAGGTCAGGTCGGCCCGGATCAGGTGCGTCTCGTCAGCCGGGTCGGCGAACTCGATCCACTCCCGGGGGAAGTCCAGTGGCACCTCACGGCTACGCGGATCGCCCGGGTCGTCCACCAGCACACGGAGCTCCATCGTCACCCGGCCCAGCGTACGCGTGGTGAGGTCGGCAGGCCGGCGAGCCGCGCAAACGTGTTGCGCCTAGGGTCTTCACCATGCGACTGGGTGTCCTCGACGTCGGATCCAACACGGTGCACCTCCTCGTGGTGGACGCGCACCACGGCGCGCACCCGTGGCCGGCGCACTCGGAGAAGGTGGTGCTCCGGCTGGCCGAGCAGATCGGCCCCGACGGTGCGCTCACCGAGGCGGGCGCCGACGGCCTGGTCAAGGCCGTCGGGATGGCCAAGGCAGCGTCCGCCGGGTTGGAGGCCGACGACCTGATCGCGTTCGCCACGTCCGCGGTGCGCGACGCCACGAACGCGGCCGACGTGCTGGCCCGGGTCCGCGACGAGACCGGCGTACGCCTGGCGGTGCTCTCCGGTGCGGACGAGGCGCGGATGACGTTCCTGGCTGTCCGGCGGTGGTTCGGCTGGTCGGCGGGTCGGCTGCTGGTGCTGGACATCGGCGGCGGCTCTCTGGAGATCGCGGCCGGGATCGACGAGGACCCGGACGTTGCGATCTCGCTGCCGCTCGGCGCCGGCCGGCTGACCCGGGAGCGGCTGCGGGTCGACCCGGCCAGCGCGGCGCCGCCGTCGGCGGAGGCCGTCGAGAAGCTCCGGGAGTACGTCGAGAGTCGGCTGGACAAGGTGGCCGACCAGATCACCCAGGTCGGCTGGGACCGGACGGTGGCCACCTCGAAGACGTTCCGCACCCTGGCCCGGCTGGCCGGGGCGGCGCCTTCCGGAGCCGGGCTGTGGGTGCGGCGCAGCCTGACCCGTGCCGGGTTGCGGCAGGTCATCGGGTTCATCCGGCACATCCCACCGGCTCAACTCATGGAGCTGGAGGGGGTCAGCGCAGGTCGGGCCCACCAGTTGCTGGCCGGCGCGGTGGTCGCCGAGGCGGTGATGCGCCGGCTGGACATGGACTCGCTGGACATCTGTCCGTGGGCACTGCGCGAGGGGGTCATCCTCCGCCGGCTCGATCAACTCGAACCGATCTGATCGGCCTTCCGGTTTCGGGTGCTTTGCCGGCGCTCGTCACGATGTCGTGAGCGCCGCCGGGCTACGCTGGCGGATGTGACTTCCCGCGTTCCCGTGCTCCTGTCCAGCTCGTCGGTCTTTCCCGAGCCGACCGCGGCGGCGTTCCAACTGGCTGCGGCACTCGGGTACGACGGCGTCGAGGTGATGGTCTGGACCGACGTGGTCAGCCAGGACGCGGGGGCACTGCGCGGCCTCTCGGAGCACTACGGCGTGCCGGTGCTCTCGGTGCACGCTCCGTGTCTGCTGGTCACCCAGCGGGTGTGGAGCCCGGACCCGTGGGAGCGGCTGCGCAAGGCCGCCGAGCTGGCCGAGACGCTGGCGGCGCCGACCGTCGTGGTGCACCCACCGTTCACCTGGCAGCGGGACTACGCCCGCAACTTCGCCGAGGGGTTAGCAGGCGTCGGGGACCGGTTCCCCGGGCTGCGGTTCGCCGTGGAGAACATGTACCCGGTGCGGATGGCGGGGCGGCAGTTCGTCCCGTACGTGCCCGGCTGGGATCCCACCGACACCGGCTACCCGGCGTACACCCTGGATCTTTCGCACTGCGCGGCCTCGCACAGCGACCCCCTGGAGATGGCCGACCGGATGGGTGCCGGGCTGGCGCACGTGCATCTCGGTGACGGCACCGGTAAGGGACGCGACGAGCACCTGGTGCCCGGTCGTGGCACCCAGCCCTGCGGTGAGCTGCTCTCCTCGTTGGCCGGGCGTGGCTTCACCGGGGCGGTGGCGGTGGAGGTCGCGACCCGGGGCGCGAAGAGCCGCGCGGTGCGCGAGGCGGACCTGCGTGCCGCGCTGGAGTTCGCCCGCCAGCACCTGACCGCGTCGTCCCCGGTCGACGCCTGACCCGTCCGCCCGAACGGCGGCGGTGTCAGCTGACCGGCGAGAGCGAGTCGGCGCCGGCGGTCGGCTGCGCGGCGACGGTCACCTGCTCGCCGACCGCCGCCCGCTTGCGGGCCCGGTGCGCGGCCACGTGCGAGCGGGTGGCGCAGCGCTCGGAGCAGAACCGCCGGCAGCAGTTGGACGACGTGTCCAGGTAGACGTTGCCGCACCGCTCGTCGGCGCAGACCCCGAATCGGGCGCTGCCGTACTCGCAGAGCCAGACCGACAGCCCCCAGACCGCGCCGGCCAGGTATTCCGCGCTGACCGACGCGCCCCTGCTGGTCACGTGCATGTGCCAGTCGCTGGAGTCGTGCCCGGAGATGCGCGGCTGCACCGGGAACGCCTCCAGCAGCGCGTTCAGCTCGGTCACCGCCTGGGCATCGCGCCCCGAGGTGCCGTACTCGAAGACGTCCCGCAGTCGCTTCTGCGCCCGCCGGAAGATCGCCACATCCCGTTCCACGACCTCGTCGCTCATCCAGGAGTGGTCCTCGGTGAAGAGGGCACGCAGGTCGTCGAGGTCGTCCAGGCGGGCGTTGACCAGGTCAACACCGGTCCGCGCGTACGCGTCGAAGTTCACGCCCCCAACGGTAGACGACTCACGGGGTGCGTGGCGCGTCGATGTAGTGCGGCAGGAACCGCGCGTAGCCGTCGGTGATCAGGCTGGCGCTCTCCCGCACTCCCACCCCGGCCGACTCGCCGTCGACGATCCAGCTGCCCAGCACCACCCGGTTGCCGGCGAACTGCGGCAACGCCCGGAACTCCTGGTAACACCAGCCCTCGTCGCCGTAGATCCCGGGGTTGGTGATTTCCTCGTCGGCGGTGACGATGCGTACCGAACCGCCCTCCCGGCCGAGCAGCGGCTTGGCCACGTACTCCGGCATGCCGCGCGGCGAGTCGAGGTAGGCCGGGAGCAGGTACTCGTGGTCGGGGTACAGCTCCCACAGGACCGCGAGCAACGCCTTGTTGGACAGCAGCAGCTTCCAGGCCGGCTCGATCCAGGTGGTCGGGGTGCCCGGGGCCAGCGCCGTCGGCCCGTACGGCTCGGCCAGCATCCACTCCCACGGGTAGAGCTTGAAGCACGTGGTCACCGGTTGGTCGTCGGCGTCGACGAAGCGCCGGCCGTCCCAGCCGATCTCCTGGATGGGCTGCAAGGTGACGCTCAGACCGGCCTGTCGGGCGGTCTCGGCGAGGTAACCGGCGGTCATGTGGTCCTCGCCGGACTCCTCCTCGTTCGACCAGAGCACGTGCACCCGGGGCTCGTGCAGCCCGGATCCGATCTTCGCCCAGGTGCCGACCAGCCGCTCGTGCAGGCTGTTCCACTGGTCCAGCTCCGGCCGGCTCTGCTCCAGCCAGTACCACTGGATGATGCTCGCCTCGACCAGCGCGGTCGGGGTGTCCGCGTTGTACTCCAGCATCTTCGGCGGCCAGGTGCCGTCGTACGCCAGGTCGAAGCGCCCGTAGAGGGTGGGTGGCGCCTCGCGCAGCGACCGGGCCACCGCGTCGGCCGCCCACGCCGGGATGCCGAACTCGGCGTACCGGCGGTGGGTCACCACGTGCTCGGCGGCGGCCACTGACATCCGGTGCAGCTCCTCGGTGGCCTCCTCCAGTCGGAGCACCTCGTCCAGGTCGAACGCGTACGCGGCGGTCTCGTCCCAGTACGACATGATCCCGCCGTCGGGCAGCTCGGTGTCGACGTAGATCAACCCCTGCTCCCGAATGGTGGTGTCCCAGTCGGGGCGCGGGGTGACGGTCTCGCGGCGCATCTCAGCCGCCGCAGGCGGCGAGGTGGGTGCCGAAGCCCCCGCGATCGGGCAGGGCGGCCGTGGTCGGCTCGGGGGCGGCGCGACCGGCGGCCGGGTCGGGGACCCGCATCGCCAGCGCGACGGTGTCACCGCCGCCGACCGGCCCGAGGGCGCAGTCGTCGTCATCGTCGTCGTCCGAGGTCATGTTGCAGCCGGAGAGGGCGAGCGCGAGAGCGGTGAGCGCGCCGAGCTGCACGGAGGCCGACCGGAGCCGGCGGCGGGGGCGTTGGTCCACGGCATCGTTGTAGCCGATACGCGCCAGCACCGCAGCCCCAGGCAAGGAAGGGGCCCTTGTTAACGGATTTTGTTGTACAAGGGGCCCTTCCTTGCGTTCGGGGGATGGCGCAGCCGCCGCCGGGCGGGGGTCCTGGCAGGGGCGATACGCTCGGCTCATGCTCCGTTCCGTCATCCTCGCCGCCTCCCGGTCATCCCAGGTCGAGCGGCTCGTCGCGACCGCCCCGTACACCCGGGACGTCGTTCGCCGGTTCGTCGCCGGCGCTGCCACCGACGACGCGTTGCGCGCGACCCGCGGGCTCGTCGACGACGGTCTCGCGGTCACCCTCGACCACCTCGGTGAGGACACCGTCACCCCCGAACAGGCCGTCGCCACCCGCGACGAGTACCTGAAGATGCTGACGTTGCTCGCCGCCGCGGGGCTCACTCCCGCCGCCGAGGTCAGCGTGAAGCTGTCCGCGCTCGGCCAGATGTTCGACGAGCAGTTGGCGTACGACAACGCGCGGGCGATCTGCGCGGCGGCCGACACGGCGGGCACCACGGTCACCCTGGACATGGAGGACCACACCACCACCGACTCGACGTTGGAGGTGCTGGGTCGGCTGCGTAAGGACTTCCCGTCGACGGGCGCGGTGCTCCAGGCGTACCTGCGCCGGACCGAGTCGGACTGCCGGGAGCTCTCCTCGGCAGGGTCGCGGGTGCGGCTGTGTAAGGGTGCCTACAAGGAGCCGGAGTCGGTGGCGTACCAGTCGGCCCGCGAGGTGGACAAGTCGTACGTCCGGTGCATGAACATCTTGATGTCCGGCGACGGCTATCCGATGCTGGCGACCCACGATCCTCGGATGATCGCCATCGGGGAGGACCGGGCCCGGTGGTTCGACCGGGGGCCGGAGCGCTTCGAGTTCCAGATGCTCTACGGCATCCGCCCGGAGGAGCAGGCGCGCCTGGCCGCCGAGGGTTACACGGTGCGCACCTACGTCCCGTACGGCGACGAGTGGTACGGCTACCTGATGCGCCGGCTCGCCGAGCGCCCGGCCAACCTGGTCTTCTTCGGCCGGGCCCTGATCTCCAAGAAGTAGCCCGAATTCGGTCCACGGGCCGGCGGTGACCCTCTGTGGTCCCGCCGGCCCGTTCGCGTCTGCGACTTGACGACGTTGGCTAAGCGAGTTAGCTTTATGGCTATGACAACTAGCCAGGTTCGTCGCGACGGCGGCCACATCGCGTACGAGGTACACGGCGAGGGCCCACTGGTCGTCCTCGCACACGGCATGGGCGAGAACCGGTCGAGCTACCGGCACCTGGTGCCGCTGCTGGTAGCGGCCGGTCACACGGTCGCCTCCGTCGACGTCCGGGGGCACGGCGAGTCCAGCGTCGGCTGGCCCACGTACGCACCGGCGGAGGTCGGCGCGGATCTGCTGGCCGTGGTCCGCGACCTCGACGCCGGCCCGGCCGTGTTGGTCGGCAGCTCGTCCAGCGCGGCGGCGGTGGTCTTCGCCGCGGCCGACGCGCCCGAGCTGGTCGCCGGCATCGTGCAGGTCGGCGCGTTCGTGGGTCAGCGCAAGCTCAACCCGTTGGTGCGGATGGCCATGTGGTCCGTGCTGCACAGCCCTCGACTGTTCGGGATGTTCCACAAGACGCTGTTCCCGGTGCACCGGCCGGCCGACGACGCCGCGTACCGGCGATCCATGGTGGCCAACCTGCGCGAGCCCGGCCGGATGGCCGCGATGCGCGGGGTGATCGTCCCGGTCGAGCCGCACTGGACCGCCCGCGCCCCGCAGGTGCGGCAGCCGGTGCTGGTGCTGATGGGTGCCAAGGATCCGGACTTCCCCGACCCGGGGGCGGAGGCGCGAGCCGCGCGCCGGCTCTTCCGCACCGCCGAGGCCCGGATGATCGAGGAGGCCGGCCACTATCCGCACGCCGACCGGCCGCAGCGCACGGCCGAGGAACTGCGCGGCTTCCTGGCGGTGTGCACCGGTGCCTAGGGTCGGTCTCAACCAGCAGACCGTGGTGCGGGAGGCAGCACGGCTGGCCGACGAGGTCGGCTACCAGCAGCTCACCCTCGCCGCACTCGCCAGCCGGCTCGGGGTGGCGCTACCCAGCCTCTACAAGCACGTGCGGGGTGCGGACGCGCTGTCCCAGAAGTTGTCCGCGCTGGCCACCGCAGAGTTGGCCACCGAGCTGACCACCGCCGCCGCCGGGCGGGCCGGTGGGGACGCGCTGCGGGCGATGGCCGACGCCTACCGCGACTACGCCCACCGGCACCCCGGCCGCTATCCGGCGACGCAGCAGGTGCCGGACCCGAACGACCCGGAGCATGTGGAGGCGGGCGAGCGCGCGGTCGGCGCCATCTTCGCGGTGCTGCGCGGGTACGGGCTCACCGGTGACGATGCCGTGGACGCGACCCGTGCCCTGCGCAGCGCCCTGCACGGCTTCGTCGCCCTGGAGGCCGCAGGTGGCTTCGGCCTGCCCCGCGAACTCGACCGCTCGTACCACCAACTGGTCGCCAGCATGGACATCTCGTTCCGCTCCTGGCCGGCCGCCGACGCGTGAGCGGGTCGGCCCGGGGCGGCCTCGCCCCGCTCAGGGAATGGTCGTACCCTTCGGCGGGTGACTGACGGGACTGACGGGGTGCAGCAGCGGCCAGCACCACGGCGGCTCTGGCCGCTGTGGACGGTGCTCGTGGTGGTTGTCGTGCTACTGGGTTGCGGTCTACCGGCGGTGCTCGTCGCTGGAGTGATCCGGGAGAACGGCGCCCGGTCCACGTTCAGCCGGGCCGGCGTCTCGACGGCCGACGACCCCGCCACCGCGGCGGCCCGAGCGCTCGCCGAGCGGATGACCACACAGCTCAACCGGCAGTCCAGCGCGCTGCTCGGTGGTGACCGCGCCGGGTTTCTCGCCGTCGCCGACCCCGCCGCACACGCTGACCTGCGCCGACGCTTCGCTGCGCTCCGCGAGCTCAAGGTGACCGTCTGGCGGGCCGAACCGAGCGGTCTGCCCGCACCGGTTGTCGGTAAGCCGGGGGAGTGGCGGCTTCTGGTGCGCTTCCAGTACTGCTTCGTCGTACCGAACTGCCGGCCCAGCCCGGTCCTGATCGGCATCCGTTGGCGGGAGAACGGTGACCAGCCCCGGCTGGTCGCCGTGGAGGAGTCCAAGTCGGTGGAGACCGGCACCCGGCCCTGGGAGGTCAGCGACCTGGTGGTGGCGGTCGGCGCGCGGACCATCGTCGCCACCACCCCCGCGTTGCGCGGCAAACTGCCCGGCCTGCTCGCGCAGGCCGAGGCGGCGGCCAAGGTCGCCGACGGGTACACGTTGACCGACTCGCCGCCGGACCGCTACCGGATCTTCTACGCCGGCCGCACCGAGTGGCAGCGCTGGTACGGCGGTGACCGACCGGAGTGGACCGGCGGGTACGCGGTGACCGTGGGCGGCGGTCACCACGAGGTGGTGCTCAACGCCGAAGGGCTTTCCCGCAACGGCACCGACGACCTGCTCCGGCACGAGTTGACCCACGCGGCCTCGTTGCCCGAGCGCGGCTACCCGGGCAAGACGACCTGGTGGCTGGTGGAAGGGCTGGCCGAGTTGGCCGGTGCTGGCGGCCAGGCGGTCGACCGGTACGAGGGCATCGCCGAGGTGCGCAAACTGGTCCGGGGTGGTTGGGACGGCCAGTTGGCGGGCGTCAACCCCGCCGCCGACGCCTCCGCCGAGCGGGTCGCCGGCAGCTACGGTGTCGGTTACCTCGCCGTCCGGCACCTCGTCGACCGGTACGGGCCGCAGCGGCTGCTCGCCTTCTTCAAGGCGGTGGTGCACGAGCGCGACACCCTCGACGTGGCCGCCGAGCAGGCGTTCGGTGAGAAGTGGTCGACGCTGCACGACGAGTGCGTCGCGTACGTCCGCGCCGCCACCGCCTGACGGGCCCGTCGGCCAGGTGACGGTCGGTCGTACCATCGATGGGTGCGCCGCCCCCAGTTGCCGCGGCCAGCCAACACCACGCGGCCCCGCCTGCTCGTCGCCCTGACCGCCGTCGCCGTCCTCACCGCCACCACCGCCGCCTCGTGCGGCGATGACGACCCGGACCTCGCGCTGGCGTCGGCGGCCCGCAACCCGGTCAGCGAGGTGATCGACGCTCCGGCGACGGTGACCGCTCGGGCCGCCGCCACCCTCACCGCTCCCGCCGACGGCACCCTGGCGAGTCTCCGCGTCCAGCCAGGACAGTCGGTGAAGCGTGGCCAGGTCCTCGCCGTGGTCGACTCGCCCGCCGCCCAGCAGCGGCTCCGGCAGGCGAAGGAGGCGTTGGACGCGGCGAAGCGCGCCGGACGGGGCGTCTCCACGGGTGACCTGACCGGCAGCCGACGCGGCACGGACAAGGCGGCGAACGAGGCGTTCGACGCCGCCCGCGAGGCCGCCGCGAAGATCGCCGACCCGCAGTTGCGGGCGGCGCTGCTGACCCAGGTGACGTCCGCCCAGCGGCAGTACGCCGCCGCTGCGCGCAGCGCGGACCAGGCCGTACGCGCCGTGCAGCGCGGGATCAACGGGCTGAGCTCCGCCGTCGGCGCGCTCTCCGCGGCGCAGCGGCTCCAGGCCCAGCAGGGGTACGACCTGGCGAAGGCGACAGTGGACGCGTTGACCCTGCGCGCTCCGATCGCCGGTGTGGTGCAGCCGGGCGGCACCCGGGCCGGCGGCAGCGCGACCGGTGGTCTCGCCGGGCTGTTGGAACAGGCCGGTGGCGCCCAGGCCGCCGGCATCGACCCCTCCGTGCTGGCCCCCGGCCAGGGCGGGCCGCCGGCCGGGGTCGACGACGCGGTCGTGGTCGGCGGTCGGGTCACCGCCGGCACACCGGTCCTGACCGTGGTCGACACCGGGCAGTTGGGGCTCCTCGCCGAGGTGGACGAGACCGACGTGCTGCTGGTCAAGGCCGGCGTGACCGCCACTGTCGAGTTGGACGCCGTCACCGGCGCCAGCTACGACGCCGTGGTCCGTTCGGTCGACGTGCTGCCCACCAACTCCGCCCAGGGCGGGGTCACCTACCGGGTACGCCTCGCCCTGGGCGCCGGGAAGCTGGCCGAGGACGAGCCGGCTCCCACCCCCCGCCCCGGCATGAACGCGATCGTCCACCTGCGGGTACGCGAGGCCGCCGACGCGGTGACCGTCCCCGCCTCGGCGGTGTTCTCCGCCGACGGCCGGGACGCGGTGTGGGTGGTCCGGGACGGCAGGGCCGGCCGGGCGGCGGTGACCGTGGGTGTCCAGGGGTCGGATCTGGTGCAGATCCTCAACGGTGTCCAACCCGGTGACCGGATCGTGGTGCGCGGCACCGACCAGGTCCGCGACGGCCAGGAGGTGCGGTGACCGGCACCCCGCCGGCGATCGAGGCGGTGGGCGTGTCCCGGACGTACCACCTCGACGGGGTGTCCGTCGAGGCGCTGCGCGGGGTGTCGCTGGTCGTGCAACCGGGGGACTACGTGGCTCTGGTCGGCCCGTCCGGCTCGGGCAAGTCCACGCTCATGCACCTCCTCGGTGGGTTGGACCGCCCCACCGGTGGCCGTCTGGTGATCGGTGGGCGGGACGTCAACGCCCTGGCCCCACCGGAGATGGCCACCCTGCGCAACGAGACGATCGGTTTCGTCTTCCAGGCGTTCCACCTGCTGCCGCGTACCTCGGCGGTGGAGAACGTGGCACTGCCGCTGGTCTACCGGGGGGTGCCGGCCCGGCGGCGCCGGGAGCGGGCGGCGGCGATGCTCACCCGGGTCGGCCTCGGGCACCGGCTGGACCACCGGCCCAACCAGATGTCCGGCGGCGAGCAGCAACGGGTCGCCATCGCCCGCGCGCTGGTCACCGAACCGACGGTGCTGCTGGCCGACGAACCCACCGGCAACCTGGACACCGTCACCGGCGCGGCCGTGCTGGAGTTGTTGGAGCGGTTGAACGCGGAGTCCGGGGTGGCACTGGTGATGGTCACCCACGACCAGGAGGTGGCGGCGCGTGCGCGCCGCCGGATCACCATGCGCGACGGGGTGGTGGTGGCGGACAGCGCCGTGGGCGCACGCCCGCCGGGCGCGGACACGGACGACCCGCGATCCGCCCATGATCGACCGCCGTCCGTCGATCACGGTCGACCTGAGACACTGGTCCCCGCTCCCAGCGCGGAGCCCCGGTCCGCGTCCGGAAGCGGCCCGGGGCACCCGCCCGGTGGCTCCGGTGGCGCCGCCGGAGCCACCGGGTGCCTTCCGCACGAGGTCGAGCGGCCCGACGCCGATCCACACGACGTCGCCCCGGGCGCTGCCGTTCCACCAGAGGGCGCTGCGGGTCAGCCCGAGGTCGAGCGGCCCGGAGGCGTGGCGTGAGGGTCGCCGAGGCGTGGCGGGTCGCGCTGGACGCCCTCCGGGCCAACCGGTTGCGCAGCGCGCTGACCATGCTCGGGGTGATCATCGGGGTGGCCTCGGTGGTCCTGCTGGTGGCCATCGGCACCGGCACCAAACAGAAGGTCGAGCAGCAGGTCGAGGGCCTCGGCTCCAACCTGCTGCTGGTCGTCCCCGGCCGGATCGAGGTGGGCAACGCGCCGGTGGTCTCGCCGCTGACCCTCAGGGACGTCGACGCCGTCACCCGGGTGGTCGGCGACCCGGACCGGGTGGCGGTCACCGTCGCCTCCGGGGCGACCGCCCGAGCCGGCAACCGCTCCGACTTCACCACCGTGCAGGGGGTGCTGGAGACCACCCCGGCGGTGTTCACCCGCTCGCTGGCCCGTGGGCGCTACCTCACCGGCGCCGACGTGGACACCAGCCGACGCGTGGCGGTGCTCGGCGACTCGGTGGCCCGGGCGCTCTTCCCCGACCGGGACCCGCTCGGCCAGCAGGTGGCGCTGGCCGGGGTGCGGTTCCGGGTGATCGGCGTCTTCGCGCCGCTGGGGCAGAGCCTCGGCGTCGACCGGGACGACGAGGTGCACGTGCCGGTGACCGCCGCGCAGCGGCTCTGGGGCACCCAGCGGGTGGACGGCATCGCGGTGAAGGCGCCCGACCGGGAGCGGATCGACGAGTTGGGCGAGCGGATCGTCGCCGAGCTCAACCGCCGCCACCCCGACACCGAGTTCAGCGCGGTCACCCAGCAGCAGATCCTCGGTGTGCTCGGCGACATCCTCGGCGTCCTCACCGGCGTACTGGCCGCCATCGCCGGCATCTCGTTGCTCGTCGGCGGCGTCGGTGTCTCCAACATCATGCTGGTCAGCGTTCGGGAACGGACCCGGGAGATCGGTCTGCGCAAGGCGGTCGGCGCTCGCCCCCGCGACATCGGCGTCCAGTTCCTGCTGGAAGCGGTGCTGCTCACCACGATCGGCGGGTTGACCGGGATGGCGTTGGGCGTGGGAACCGCCCTGCTGGTCGATGCCCTGTCGCCGATCCCGGCCGCGATCACCTGGTGGTCGTTGGCGCTCGCCTTCGGTGTGTCGGCGGTGGTGGGCATCGTCTTCGGGGTCGTACCCGCGCAACGCGCCGGCCGGCTCGACCCGGTGGTGGCGCTGCGCGCCGAGTGAGCGGCGTCGGACCAACCGGGACGCTGGCTGAGCGGCGTCGGAACACCTGGGACACGGACCCCAGGCGGGCACGAACCGGGAGCACGGATCGGGTGAACGGCGAGGAGAAACATGATCAGTTGTACGAAGGGATCGCGCCGGTCACAACCGCCCCGCTACCGTACTGGTAACACGCGCGTCGCCGGCCCGGCCCGGAGCATCCGTCGGGTTGGCACGCGCCGGGCATGGGATGGGTCGGTGAGCCATGGCCGGGTCGCAGTCCGACGGACGGCTGTCGGAGGTCAAGTTCCTGACCGTTGCTGAGGTGGCGACGGTCATGCGGGTGTCGAAGATGACGGTCTATCGCCTGGTGCACAGCGGTGAGCTCACCGCCGTCCGGGTCGGCCGCTCATTCCGGGTGCCCGAGCATGCGGTGCACGAATATCTCCGGGGTGCTTTTCAGGAGACCGCCTGAGCCACCGCCCCGCCCTCCGAGTGCCACCTAACCGGCATCGACGGGGGCGCGTTGGTCCGGCTGACGCTCTCCGGCTACCCTGGAGCCCGACCGAGACCCCACCGGTGCGCCCCGCCGCCCAGACTGGTCCGGTCCGTTGTCCGCAAGCGGTCGCCGTCGCCACCTGCGTGGTGTCATCCGGTCCGCCCCGCACGTTGTATCGAAAGGCTGTCGTATGGGCTCGGTGGTCAAGAAGCGCCGTAAGCGCATGGCTAAGAAGAAGCACCGCAAGCTGCTGCGCAAGACCCGCGTCCAGCGTCGCCGTCTCGGCAAGTGATCGCCGCCGGGCTCAGCGGATAGGCCGGCGGCGCATGGAGCGTCCCCGGCCCATCCGACCGGATAGGCCGGCGGCGCATGCTTCGCCGGAGCGCCCCGGCCCATCCGACCGCCCGGCGTTCGGCGTCACTTGCCTCACTGTCGATCCCCGGAGGCTCAGGTGATCAGGCCGTGGTCGTCCCGGCTCGGTCCTTCCTGCCGGGGTAGGTGTGTCAGATGACCCCCGGTGGCACCTCAGGTGCTCCGGGGGTCGTCGTCGTCACCGGGGTGGGCCGCTACCTGGGTGCGCACGTGGCGGCCCGGCTGGCCGCCGACCCCCGGATCGAACGGGTCATCGGGGTGGACGCACCGGATTCGGGCACCGAGTTCACCGACCTGCTGGACCGGGTCGAACGCATCCGCCTCGACAGCGACGCGCTCGGCGGCCTCCTCGCCGACCTGGACGTCGACGCGGTGGTACACCTCGCGCTGGTCAGCGCCCCGGACCAGCAGCACGGCGGTCGGTCGGCCATGAAGGACCAGAACGTCATCGGCACCATGCACCTGCTGGCCGCCTGCCAACGGGCACCCCGCCTGCGTAAGCTCGTGGTCCGGTCGTCGACCGCCGCGTACGGGGTCTCGTTCCGGGACCCGGCGGTCTTCACCGAGGAGACCGAGCCACGCGAGGTGCCGCGCGGCGGGTTCGGCCGCGACATCCTCGACCTCGAGGGGTACGTTCGCGGCTTTCGACGCCGCCGGCCCGACGTCACCGCGACGGTGCTGCGCTTCGCGCCGTTCATCGGCTCGACCGCTGACACCACACTGACCCGGTACTTCGCGCAGCCGTTCGTGCCGACCGTCTTCGGCCGTGACCCGCGCCTGCAGTTCCTGCACTTCGACGACGCGTTGGAGGTGCTGCACCGGTCGATCGTCGAGGACCATCCGGGCACCTACAACGTTGCCGGCCCGGGCGTGCTGTCGCTGTCGCAGGCGATCCGGCGGGCCGGCCGGGTGGCCGTGCCGGTGCTGGAACCGGGTCTGTCCGGTGCCGCCGCACTGGCCCGCACCATGGGCTTCGGCCGCTACGGCCTGGACCAGGTCGACCTCTTCGTGCACGGCCGGGTGGTCGACACCAGCCGGCTGGAGCAGGAGTACGGCTTCACGCCCCGCTCCACGGCCGAGGCGTTCGACGACTTCATCCGCGCACACCACGGCGGGGTGGTGGTCACCCGCGACCAGTTGGCCGTGGCCGAGCGGCTCGTCCGGGACGGCATCCGGCAGGTCCGCGCCGCAGTCCGCGAGCGCACACCATGACCGGGCCGACGGAGGGGCGTGACCCGCAGGGGGTCGGGCCTTTCGACGTACCGCAGCAGTCGTCCACGCCGGCCGCGGAGCCGGTGCGGAGTAACGGGCACCGGCCGGTGACGCGGGTCGCTCCGACCCCGACCCCGGCGTTGGCCGACGAGGCCGACACCGCCGCCACCGACGAGCCCGTCGCGGCGGACGCGAAGGCGGGCGACCCGGCGGAGGCCGGGACGTCGGGTGGCACCCAGCCGGCGGTGGTGGACCGGCCGGGGGACCACTGGGACCGCAAGGTCGCGAACGGGCTGGCGTTTCTGCGCCGACGGCTCTCCGGTGACTACGAGGTGGACGAGTTCGGCTTCGACTCGGAGTTGACCGACGCCGTCTTCCACCCGCTGCTGCGGCTGCTCTACCGGGACTGGTTCCGCACCGAGGTCAGTGGTGTGGAGCATGTGCCGGTCGACGGGCCCGCCCTGGTGGTCGGCAACCACTCGGGGACGGTCGCGCTGGACGCGTTGATCCTCTCGGCGGCGCTGCACGACAAGCACCCCGGGCACCGCTACCTACGGCTGCTCGGCGCTGACCTGGTCTTCCGAATGCCGGTGGTCTCCGAGATCGCCCGCAAGACCGGTGGCACGGTGGCCTGTAACCCGGACGCGGAGCGGTTGTTGGGCGGGGGTGACCTGGTCGGCGTGTTCCCCGAGGGCTTCAAGGGGATCGGCAAGCTCTACGCCGACCGGTACAAGCTGCAACGGTTCGGGCGGGGCGGTTTCGTCTCGGCGGCGCTGCGCACCGGCACGCCGATCGTGCCGGTCGCCATCGTGGGCGGCGAGGAGATCTACCCGATGCTCGCCGACATCAAGCCCTTGGCGCGGCTGCTCAAGCTGCCCTACTTCCCGGTCACGCCTACGTTCCCGTGGCTCGGGCCGTTGGGCATGGTGCCGCTGCCCAGCAAGTGGCTGATCGAGTTCTGCCCACCGATCCCCACCGCCCACCTGACCGACTCGGCGGACGACCCGCTGGTGGTGTTCAACCTCGCCGACCAGGTGCGGGAGACCATCCAGCAGACCGTGCACACGCTGCTGGAGCGACGGCCCGACCCGTTCGGCCCCTGAGCCGGCCGGCGCGGCGGCGGCACATGACGTCAACCGGCGCGGCGGCGGCGCTGCAGGGCCAGGCCGGCGGTGACCGCACCGGCGACCAGCCCGGCTGCCGCGGTCGACGGCACGGCGATCTTCACCGCCCGACGGCCGGTACGGAAGTCCCGCACCTCCCAGCCGTGCTGCCGGGCCTGCCGCAGCAGGCTGCCGTCCGGGTTGACGGCCACCGCCCTGCCCACCGCGGAGAGCATCGGCAGGTCGTTGGCGGAGTCGCTGTAGGCGGCGCAGCGAGTGAGGTCGAGCCCTTCCACCGCGGCGAGCTGGGTGACCGCCTCGGCCTTCGCCGGCCCGTGCATCAGGTCACCCACCAACCGCCCGGTGTACGCCCCGTCCACGACCTGAGCCACCGTGCCGATCGCACCGGTGAGCCCGAGCCGGGCGGCGATCACCCGGCCGATCTCCACCGGGGCGGCGCTGACCAGCCACACCCGCTGGCCGGCGTCGAGGTGACGTTGTGCGAGCTGGTGGGTGCCGGCCCAGATCCGGGGAGCCATCATCTCGTCGAAGATCTCTTCCGCGAGGCGCTCCACCTCGTCGACCCGCCAGCCCTGCACGAACGCCAGCGCGGCCTCCTTGGCCACCGACATGTCACCGGCGTGCTCCCGGGCCAGCAGCCGGAACCGGAGCTGTTGCCAGGCGAACCGGGCCAGGTCGCCGGTGGTGAGGTAGTTGCGGGAGGCGAGCCCACGGGCGAACCAGTAGATCGACGCGCCCTGCATCATGGTGTTGTCCACGTCGAAGAACGCCGCGGCCGTCGAATCCGGTGCGGTGGCCGGGGCCAGGTCGGTCTCCGCCCAGCCCGCAGTGTGCCCCTCGGCGTCGGTGCTGACCGTCACCTTACGGCTGCGCGCCACGCGACTCCCTTCCTCACCGGTACGACGGATGCTCCCCAGCGAGGGTATCCGCCGCGAACGGTCGACCGGCCGAGCACACAACGAACTGCGGCGCGGCCGGTCGGACGTGCGGTATAGGGGTCAGCGGGACCCGGGGCAGGCCTTCGGGTCGGGTCCGAGGGTGTCACTGGCGGTCGGGGCCGGAAGGCCGCAGGCGATTGCCGCGCGTAGTGCATCCGACCGTTCCCGGATGCTGTTCAGGAGAAGCAGCGACCGCTGGGTGCGTTCCCGGTCGGCGCGGGTGCTCCCGTCGAGCAGGCCGCTCACCGCGCGACGCTGGCTCGAGACGAAGGTGTTGAGGGTGTCCAGGCTGCCCGGCTCGGCCCGCTGCACGGCGGCGGAGGTGAGCAGGCGGACGCCCTGCCGGGTGTCGGCGTCCATGTCGTCGAGGACGGCGCTGTAGCCGACCCGGTCACCGCGCAGTTTGGCGGCCTCCCCGAGTCTGGTCCGGGCGAAGTCCAGGAAGAGTTGGCCGCGGCTGATGTCCGAGCTGGCCAGGGCGAGCTGGGCGCGTTCGGTCGAGCGCTTCATGCCATAGAGCGCGTCGCCGGGCACCGCGTTCTCACTGGCAGCGGAGATGCCGGAGACGGCGATGGCGCCGGCGGCGATGCCGACCAGGATCGCGCCCCGGGCTCGGGCCCGTCGTGCGGTGACGGCCGGTAGCAGCCGTCCGCGGGTTGTCGTGGCGGACGGTTCGCTGGCTGCCGGTGCGGTGCCCAGTCCTTCTCGTTCGGCCGTCGCGAGCAGCATCGCCCGTAGGCCGGTCCGGAATTCCGGGTCCACCTCGACAGCCGGGGGGTCGACGCTGAGCCGCTGGCCCACCGCGACGAGTGGCGCGAGTTGGCCGTCCACCCGGGATCGCACGTGGTGTCGCCGAGCGCCGTTGGCCTCGTCGAGAAGCTGCGCGAAGCGCTCGGCACGCCGACGGGAGAAGAGGATGTCGTCCACCGCAGGCACCTCCTCTCGCTGGTCACGGCCGGTCGGCCGCCGTCGTCGTTGCCAGCGACCGGGCGGCAGTGTGACACCACGGAGGTGAGGTGCCGCCGGCATGCCGGTGGGACCTCGGTGCCCGGGCCTGCCGGGACGTCCACCGGTCGCACCCGGAGAAACGCGGCGGACCGGGCACGGGTTACGGGCCAGGCGGGGCGGAAATTACACAAAGTGATGGTTGTCACCGGACTGCATCGGCTCTGACCTGCGCAGACATTGATCGACATCCGTCGGTTTCTGGAAACAACCTACGGTTGGAAGCCGTCCGGGAGGAGTCGGGCCAGAGCGCGAACCGCCCGATACTGGAGGGCCTTGATGGCACCCTCGTTCTTGCCCATGGCGCGGGCCGTCTCGGCGACCGAGAAGCCCTGGAGGAAGCGGAGCACGATGCACTCCTGCTGCTCCGGGTTGAGCTGCTTCACGGCGGTGAGCAGCGCGACGTTGGTGATGTGCTCCACCACCGCCGCCTCCGGGCTGCCTTCCGGGCCCCGGTCCTCCCGGTCGGCGTCGAGCACGTCGCCGGTGGTGACCTCCAGCCGGTACCGGCCCGACTTGAAGTGGTCCGCGACCAGGTTACGGGCGATCGTCACCAGCCAGGCGCCGAGGTCACGACCCTGCCAGGTGAAGCTGCCGATCCGCTTGAGGGCGCGCAGGAAGGTGTCCGAGGTGAGGTCCTCGGCGAGTTGGCGGTTGCCGACCCGGAAGTAGACGAACCGGAAGACGGTGTCCACGTACCGGTCGTAGATCAGGCCAAACGCCGCGGAGTCACCGGCCTGTGCCCGCTCGATCAGCGTCCAGACCTCGGTGGCCGGGTCGGACGGGTCCGGACGGCTCGGAAAGCCGGTCGGGGTGGTGGCGGTGGCCGGCACCGCCGGAATCACCGCTGTCTCACCCGCCGCCGGGTCGGTGGTCACCGCCGGTGTGTCGCTTCCCCGTCGACCCTGCGCGGGCAGTGGCCGGGCGGGTGCGCCGACCCGCCCGCCGGGCGGCTTGGCATTTCCGCCGGGCACCGCCGGCCGCGGTGTGGGTTCGTTGTGGTGTGGCCGGCTGCGGATCCGGTGTGCCGTGCCGTCGCCCCGCACGGCGGTGCCGTGTGGATCGTCCAGCGGGGAACGGGCCGTGGGCCGCTCGTTGACGTGCGAGCGAGCCGGCTGACCGGTCAGGCCGAGCGGGCGTTCCGCGTAACCGAAGGTGGTCACCGTGCTGCCCCCGCCCCGTCGGTCGCCGGGCGGGCCGGTCTGGGTCTCGTCGGGGCGGACCGACCGGATGACCGGTCGGGCAGGACTGTCATGGGAGTTGCCGACGGGCGGCAATTCCCCTGGAGGTGCTGGTCCAATGCGCTCACAGGCACGGGGGCCTCCTCGGGCTGAGGGGTGTCGACTCACGGCAAATGGGGTGACCCGACCCGAGTGATGATAGGGCCAACGTCACCCGCGCGTGGCAAGTCCGTTACACAAGGCGGAAGTATTTCCCGCTCCGTCGCACCAATGCCGGACCGGTTGTCCGTCGTGTGCGTTTGACTTTCCGTTCGCGCGCTGTTCCACGATGGATTACCTGCTCGGGGGCGTATTGGACGTTCGGTCGGCGCGCCGCGCCGGGTGGCCGCGCGGGCACGACCGAAGCGGGTGTGGACGGCGTCGTCCGTCCCATCGGCAGGACCTGATCCGATCGCCGGTGGCACACCGCGTAGTCCCGTCCACGGGACTCTCGCGGTGCCGCCGCCCGCGTGCGGCCCCACCCGTCGGGCGTGGCCTGTCGTCGCCCGCTGTGCCAGACTCGATCACCGTGCAGGACCTCTCGGTAAATCCCGAGCCGAACCTCGCCGACCGGGTCCGCCGGGCGGCTCAGGACCGCGGTGACCGGGCCGCGCTGCACTGGCGCGACCAGATGCTCAGCTGGTCCGACCTGGACGCCGCGGTGGACGCCGCCGCGCGTGGTCTGTCGGCCGCCGCGCCGCCCGCCGACCCCGGCGGTACGCCGCCACGCGTCGCGATCGCGCTGCCGAACACCATCGACTTCGTGGTCACCTGGCTCGGTGCCCTGCGCGCGGGGCTGGTCGCCGTGCCGGTCAACCCCGGCTTCACCGCACCGGAACTGCGGCACGTGTTGTCCGACTCCGGCGCGTCGGTCCTCGTCGGCACCGACCGGGTCCGGGGCCTGGTCGCCGACCTGGCCGACGAGCTGCCCTCGCTCGTCGCCGTACACCGCCGACCGCCGACCGCCGACGCGCCCGAACCGGCCCGCCCCCGCCGAGGCGGCACCGACCTGGCGGTACTCCTCTACACCTCCGGCACCGAGGGGCGACCCAAGGGGGCGATGCTCTCGCACCAGGCGTTGCTCGCCAACCACGAGCAGGTCGACGTGATCGAACCGCCGGTGGTCGGTCCGACGGACACTGTGCTGCTCGCGTTGCCGCTGTTCCACGCGTACGGGCTCAACTCGGGGCTCGGCGCGGTCGTCCACCACGGTGCGACCGGAGTGCTGCTCGACGAGCTGGGCCCGACCGCGGGGCTGGACGAGATCGCCCGGCACCGGGTCAGCGTGCTGGTCGGCGTACCGTCGATGTTCCTGACCTGGGCCGGTGCCGCCACAGTCCGCGCGGCGACCGCGTCGGTGCGGGTCGCGGTCTGCGGCGCGGCACCGCTGGAGCCCTCGGTCGCGGCGCAGTTCACCCACGTCACCGGACATCAGGTGCACATCGGGTACGGCCTCACCGAGACCGCCCCGGTGCTCACCTCCACCCTGATGGGTGGTGTGGCCAAGGCGGGCTCGATCGGCCGGCCCCTGCCCGGGGTGCGGTTGCGCCTGGTCGGTGCCGACGGGGTGGACCTGTGGCGCGACGGGCTGGCCGTCCCCGACGACGACCCGGACGAGCTGGACATCTCCGACATGACCCCGGGCACGGACCCGGGGCAGATCGTCGTGTGCGGCCCCAACCTCTTCGACGGCTACTGGCCCGACGGTCGGGGCGGGCCGGACGCCGACGGCTGGTGGGGCACCGGGGACATCGCCTACGCCGACGAGGACGGGGACCTCTTCCTGGTCGACCGGCTCGGCGAGCTGATCCTGGTCAACGGATTCAACGTCTATCCGCACGAGGTCGAACTGGTGCTCACCGGGCACCCCGGGGTGGCCGAGTCGGCGGTAGTGGGTGTGCCGCACCCACGGACCGGAGAGACTGTGCGGGCGTACGTGGTGCCGGCACCGGGGCGACCGGTGACCAGCGAGGAGCTGCTCGCCCACTGCGCACGGAACCTGGCCCGGTTCAAGTGCCCGACCGCCGTCGAGATCGTCGACGCCCTGCCCCACTCGGCGATCGGCAAGGTACGCAAGACCCAGCTCCGGTCGGTGCCCCCGGCCGGCCCGTCCGCACCCGCCGACACCCGCACGGAGGTACCCGATGGCCACTGACGCCCGGCTCGCCCTGATCACCCGACCCGGCTGTCACCTGTGCGACGACGCCAAGGCGGCGCTCGACCGGGTGGTGGCGGTCACCGGCGACAAGTGGGTCGAGTGGGACGTCACCGGTGACGAGGGCCTGGAGCGGGAGTACGGGGACCGGCTGCCGGTGGTGATGCTCGACGGCAAGGAGCACGGCTACTGGCGGGTCGAGGAGGACCGACTGCTGCGGGACCTGACCACCCCGCAGCTCTGAACGGTGCCTAGAGTGCTCTGAATGACCCCCGCGAACCCGCACCTCGTCTGGGACTGGAACGGCACCCTGCTCAACGACCTCAGCCTGGTGGTGTCCGCCACCAACGTCGTGTTCGCCAGCATCGGCGGGCCGACCGTCACCCTCGACGAGCACCGGGTGCGGTTCCGCCGGCCGATCGCCGAGTACTACGCCGAGGTGCTCGGGCAGGCCGTGGACGACGACGAGTTCGGCCGACTGGACCGGATCTTCCACGACGCGTACCGCACCGGGTTGACCACCTGCGAGCTGGCCGACGACGCGCGCACCGCGATGGCCGCGTGGCCCGGCAGTCAGAGTCTGCTCTCCATGTGGTTCCACGAGGAGCTGGTGCCGACCGTGCACACGTACGGGCTGACCGGCCACTTCACCCGGGTCGACGGGCTGCGGGCCACGGTCGGCGGCGACCGTAAGGCCGAGTCGCTCGAACGGCACCTCGCCGAGCTGGGCGTGGACGGCGCCTCGGTGGTGCTGATCGGTGACTCCATCGACGACGCGGACGCGGCGACCGCGGTGGGCGGCCGGGCGGTGCTCTACACCGGCGGGTTCACCGACCCGGCCCGGCTGCGCGCCTCCGGTCACCCGGTGGCCGACACCCTCACCGACGCGGTGACCCTGGCCCGGCAGGTCAGTTCCGCAGATAGGTGAGGACGGCCAGCACCCGACGGTGCTGCTCGGTGTCCGGCGGCAGGGTGAGCTTGGTGAAGATGTTGCGCACGTGCTTCTCCACCGCCCCGTCGCTGACCACGAGGGCGCGGGCGATGGCGGTGTTCGAACGTCCCTCCGCCATCAGCGCGAGCACCTCCCGCTCGCGTGGGGTCAGTTCGCTCAGCGGGTCGTCGCGGCGGCGTCGGGCGAAGAGCTGACCGACCACCTCCGGGTCGAGCACCGTGCCACCGCCCGCCACCCGGCGCAGCGCGTCCAGGAACTCGTCGATCGCGGCCACCCGGTCCTTGAGCAGGTAGCCGATCCCGCCGCCGGCGCCGCCGGTGGTGGCGAGCAGATCATCGGCGTACGAGACCTCGACGTACTGGGAGAGCACCAGGATCGGGGTACGCGGCACCAGCCGACGCGCCTCCACCGCCGCCCGCAGCCCCTCGTCGGTGTGCGACGGCGGCATCCGGACGTCGACGATCGACACGTCCGGACGGTGCTCCACCACTGCCTCGACCAGCGCGTCACCGTCCCCGACGGCGGCCACCACCTGGTGCCCGCTCTCGGTCAGCAGCCGAACCAGCCCTTCCCGGAGCAGAACGGCGTCGTCGGCGATCACGATGCGCATGGCTGTGTTGTCTACCACGTCGAACCCGTTCGCGGCGGTCTCCAACGGCTCACAGGGGGAGCTCGGCGCGGATCTCGGTGGGTCCGCCGGCCGGGCTGACCACCACGAGTTCACCGCCGGCGGCCCGCACCCGGTCGGCGATCCCGGCCAACCCGTGACCCTTGGCGAGGTGTGCGCCGCCCTGCCCGTCGTCGCCCACCCGCACCTGGAGGTGGGTGCCGTGCCGGGCGACGGCCACCGTGGCCTCGGTAGCCCGGGCGTGCTTGGCGACGTTGGTCAGCGCCTCGGACACCACGAAGTACGCGGTGTTCTCCACCGCCGGGTCGAGCCGCCCGGCCGGGGTGCCGAGCTGCGGGTCCACCTGGAGCTCGATCGGGATCAGCCCGCGGCCGGCGATCGCGGCCAGCGCACTGGGCAGGCCCCGGTCGACCAGGATCGGCGGCGCGATGCCCCGGGACAGCGCCCGCAGCTCGGCCAGCGTGTCCCGGGTCTGGGTGACCGCCTCGTCGATGGTCCGGCCGGCCGCCTCCGGGTCGGAGGCGAGCTGGATCCGGGCCCGGCTGAGGTCCATCGCCAGCCGGACCAGGCGCTGCTGGGGGCCGTCGTGGATGTCGCGTTCCAACCGGCGCAGCGCGGAAGCCTCGGCGGACACGGCGGCCCGCTTCTGCTCCTCCAGCACGGTGATCCGGTCCCGCATCTCGGCCACGCCGGTCAGCATGGCCTTGGCGAAGCTGGCCTGGAGCAGGGCGCAGCCCCGCACCACGATCGGCAGGGTGATCAGGAAGAACACCCCCAGTGCGGTGTACAGGCCGATCCGGGCGGTGGTCGAGTCGCCCAGCCCGAGCAGCTGCGCCAGATCCGGGTCACCCTCACCGTCTGCGCGGGGCAGGGCCCAGTCGTAGGCCCAGTAGAGCGAGCCGGCGACGGCGGCGGCCCACCACGCCAGGGCCACCACGAAGGTGCCCACCGCCGCGATCACCCGCAGGATGCCGTGCGCCAGGTCGAGCCAGGACTGGGCGTCCCGCATCGGCACGAAGATCCGCCGCCAGGCGTTCGCGCCCCCCTCGGGCAGGCGGTAGTGCGGCCGGATCCGGGGCTGGTGCAGCACCGCGGGCAGCCGCAGCCGCTCGATGTCGGCCAGCCCGCGGGCCGCGTACAGGGTCCCGCTGAGGATCGGCAGGCCGATCACCGTGACCACCAGACCGATGCCGACCGCCAGGCCGACGATGAGGACGACGAAGCTGGCCACCGCCAGGGGCAGACCGAGCAGCACGTACCCGGAGTCGACGAAGAGTTGGCGGGGGATGCTCGGTGCCAGCGTCGGTCGGTCGCTGGTGGCGGCAACGGCGGTCATGCCAAAAGGCTAGGCACCCGGGCCGCCCGTCCCCATCCCGAAGCCCTGCCTCTCCTCCGTAGTGCTGCCCCTACCACCTGCGGGACGGCCCTCGGAAGGCTCGGCGCGGGATTGGTCAGAGAAGTCGGGATTGAGCAATAATCGCCCGGGCGGCGCGCGTGGATACCCGTCCGATCGATCTTGCGGAATGGAGGTGCTGGTGAGGTTGCGTGGCGCAGCGGCAAGATCGCGATTTGTGCACGTCTTCACAAGCGCCTACGCTGTGACTCCGACGCGCCCTGCTAGCACAGCCGGCAACCTCGGTCGCCAGCGGGAGTCCATAAGCGGCCGACCAGCGGAGTTGGCCGAGGATCGCACCGCACGGAGTCTCATGAGTCAGCACCGTCACCCAGGCGCGCCCGGCCGTGCCGGTGCCGTACCAGCGCTCCCGGACCTGCCCGAGGCGACCGTCGCCCGGCTCCCGGAATACCTGCGCGCGCTGCACAACCTCGCCGACACCGGTCACGAGACGGTCTCCAGCGAGGGCCTCTCCGCCGCCGCCGGGGTCAACCCCGCAAAGCTCCGCAAGGACCTCTCCCACCTCGGCTCGTACGGCACCCGGGGCGTGGGTTACGACGTCGCGCTCCTGATCGAGCAGATCGAGTACGTGCTCGGGCTCACCCAACGCCGGGCGGTCGCCCTGGTCGGCGTGGGTAATCTCGGTCACGCCCTGGCCGGCTACGACGGCTTCGCCAGCCGGGGCTTCCGGATCGCCGCACTGCTCGACGCCGATCCCTCCCGGGTCGGTGAGGAGATCAACGGCCTGGTGGTCCGGCATGTCGACGACCTACCCACTGTCGCCGCGGAGGAATCCCTCGCGATCGGCGTGATCGCCACTCCGGCCGCCGCCGCCCAGCAGGTTGCCGACCAACTGGTCGCCGTGGGCGTGACGAGCATCCTCAACTTCGCGCCGTGCGTACTCTCGGTTCCGGAGGGGGTCGACGTGCGCAAGGTCGACCTCGCCATCGAGCTGCAGATTCTGTCCTTCCACGAGCACCGCAAGGCGTCGCTGACCGCGCTGCCCGCCACCGGCGGGTCCGCTCTCACCGCCCTGCCGGGCGGGTTCGCGGCCACCGACACCCAGGAGGCGATCGGCACGTGAAACTGCTCGTCGTCGGCGCGTCCTACCGGACCGCCCCGGTCGCCACGCTGGAGCAGCTGGCCGTGCCCCCCGCCGACCTGACCCGCACCCTGGACCGCCTGATCGCCCAGCCGTACGTCTCCGAGGCGGTGATCGTCTCCACCTGCAACCGGGTGGAGGTCTACGCCGCCGTGTCCGGTTTCCACGGTGGGCTCGGCGACGTCTGCGCCGTCCTGGCCGACCAGGCCGGCAGCGCGCCGGCGGCGCTCGCCAGTCACCTGTACGTGCACTACGACACCGCCGCCGTGGACCACGTCTTCCGCGTCGCCACCGGCCTGGACTCGATGGTCGTCGGCGAGGCGCAGATCCTCGGGCAGTTGCGTGACGCGTACCACTGGGCCACCGGCGCCGACTCGGCCGGCCGCCTGCTGCACGAGCTGATGCAGCAGGCACTGCGGGTCGGCAAGCGGGCCCACGCCGAGACCGGCATCGACCGGGCCGGCCAGAGCGTCGTCACCGCCGCGTTGGAATTGGCCGCCGGGCACCTCGACGGCGACCTCGTCGGCCGCCCGGCCCTGGTGGTCGGCGCCGGTGCGATGGGCTCGCTCGGAGTGGCCACGCTGTCCCGGTTGGGCGCCGGCCCGCTCACCGTCAGCAATCGGGGTGCGGACCGGGCCGTCCGGCTCGCCGAGTCGTACGGGGCGAGTGCCGCGCCGATGACCGAGCTGGCCGACACCCTTTCCACAGTGGACATCGTAGTGGCCGCCACCGCGTCCACCGAACCCGTCCTCACCCGGGCGTTGGTCAGCGCGGCGCTGACCGAACGGGACCCGGCCCGGGGCCCGCTGGTCCTGCTCGACCTGGCCGTCCCGCGCGACGTCGAGGAGGGTGTCGCCGAACTGCCCGGCGTCGAGGTGATCGACATCGACCGGATGGCGGCACTGCTCGCCGACGGCCCGGCCGCCGCCGACGCCGCCGCCGTGGAACGAATCGTGCTGAGCGAGGTGGAGGGTTTCCTCACCTGGTTGCGCGGCGCCGACGTGGCACCCACCGTGGCCGCGCTGCGCGGTCGGGCCGACGACGTCGTCACCGCCGAGCTGCGCCGGCTCGCCCAGCGTCGCCCCGAGCTCGACGACGACCTGCGCGCCGAGGTGGCCCGCACTGTGCACCGCGTCGTGCAGCGGCTGCTGCACCAGCCCACCGTCAAGGTCCGCCAGTTGGCCGCCGAGCCCGGCGGCGACCAGTACGCGGCCCTGCTGCGTGAACTGTTCGACCTGGAGGTCCCGCAGACCTCACCGGTGGACACCGTTCCGGACGTGCTGACCCCCGACCTCGGCCTGCCGCTGCCCGGCAACGACCCGATGCTCCGGGCCGACACCGCCGAGCCGACCCCGCCCACCGGAGGTGCGCGATGACCGCCCCCCTGCGCCTCGGCACGCGCGGCAGCGCCCTGGCCATGGCCCAGTCCGGCCAGGTCGCCGAAGCGTTGACCGCCGCCACCGGCCGCCCAGTCGAGCTGGTCGAGGTCGTCACGGCGGGCGACCGCTCCAGCGCGCCGGTGCACCGGCTCGGCGTCGGAGTGTTCGTGTCCGCGCTGCGCGACGCCCTGACCGCCAGGACCATCGACTTCGCCGTGCACTCCTACAAGGACCTGCCCACCGCTGCCGCCGGCGGGCTGCACATCGCGGCGGTGCCGGCCCGGCAGGACCCGCGCGACGCGTTGGTCGCCCGCGACGGCCGGACGCTCGCCGAGCTGCCGCCCGGGGCCACCGTCGGCACCGGCGCGCTGCGCCGGATCGCCCAGTTGCACGCCCTCGGCCTGCAACTGGAGGTCACCCCGATCCGCGGCAACGTGGACACCCGACTGGCGCGGGTGCTCGGCCCCGACGCCGACCTCGACGCCGTCGTCCTGGCCCGGGCCGGCCTGGCCCGACTCGGCCGGCTCGACGTGATCACCGAATCGCTGGACCCGATGCTGATGCTGCCCGCGCCCGCCCAGGGTGCGCTGGCCGTGGAGTGCCGGGTCGACGACCAGGACCTGGTCGAGCTGCTCGCGGTGCTCGACCACGCACCGTCGCGTGCCGCGGTCACCGCGGAACGCGCGTTTCTGGCAACCCTGGAGGCCGGGTGCAGCGCACCCGTCGCCGCCTATGCCGTCCTCGCCGAAGGCGAGCCAGCCGACTCCGCCGCCGAAGGCGAGACCGGCGATGAGATCTACCTGCGCGGGGCGGTGATCAGCCCGGACGGCACTCGTGACCTCCGGCTGTCCCGCACCGGAACGCCCGCCGACGCGGCGGAGATCGGTAAGGCACTCGCCGCCGAACTCCTCGACCTCGGCGCCGACTCGATCCTCGGCCACGAAGGACACACCGGCCCGGGGACCCAGCAATTTGGGAGCACAGAATGACCCGCACCCGTAAGCCCGTCGGCCGTATCGCGTTCGTCGGGGCTGGCCCCGGTGACCCGGGCCTGCTGACCCGTCGGGCCCACGACGCCCTGGTCGACGCCGACCAGGTGATCTACGACCGGGGAGTCCCGGAGTCGTTGCTCGCCGTCGTTCGCGCCGAGGCCTCCGACGATGCCGAGTTCACCCCGGCCGAGGGCGCGCCGGGGGACGTGGCGAAGGTGCTGATCTCCGCGGCCCGTTCCGGGTTGAACGCGGTGCACCTGGTCGCTGGTGACCCGTTCGGCCACGACTCGGTGGTCAAGGAGGTGCAGGCGGTGGCCCGCACCGCCGCCCACTTCGAGGTGGTGCCCGGCGTCGGCCAGGCCGAGGGTGTGGCCACCTACGCCGGTGTTCCGCTGCCGGGTGTGCGTACGGCCGCCGACGTCGAGGACGTCAGCGCACTGGACTTCGAGGCGCTGGCCACGGCCGTCGGCCGGGGTTCGCTCGCGCTCGCCGTGGACGCCGGTGACCTCGCCGCGGTCCGGGACGGGCTGCTCGCCGCCGGGGTCGACGGCACCACCGGCGTCGGCGTGACCGGTGACGGCACCGGCGAGACCCAGTACACGACCACGTCGACCGTGGACAGCTTCGTGGCCGCCGCGCTCGGCTTCACCGGTCGGGTGGTACTCACCGTCGGTGTCGGGGTGGGCCAGCGGGACAAGCTGAGCTGGTGGGAGAACCGCCCGCTGTACGGCTGGAAGGTGCTCGTACCCCGCACCAAGGAGCAGGCCGGCGCGATGAGTGCCCGACTGCGCGCGTACGGCGCGATCCCGTGCGAGGTGCCGACCATCGCGGTCGAGCCGCCGCGTACCCCGGCGCAGATGGAGCGGGCCGTCAAGGGCCTGGTCGACGGCCGGTACGCCTGGGTGATCTTCACGTCGGTGAACGCGGTCCGCGCGGTGTGGGAGAAGTTCGCCGAGCACGGCCTGGACGCCCGGCACTTCGGCGGCGTCAAGATCGCCTGCATCGGTGAGGCCACGGCGGACGCGGTCCGCGCGTTCGGCATCCAGCCGGAGCTGATCCCCGCCGGGGACCAGTCCTCCGAGGGGCTGCTGGCCGAGTTCTCCCCGCACGACGAGGTCCTCGACCCGGTGGGCCGGGTGCTGCTGCCGCGCGCCGACATCGCCACCGAGACGCTCGCCGCCGGGCTCACCGAGCGCGGCTGGGAGGTCGACGACGTGACCGCGTACCGGACGGTGCGCGCCGCGCCGCCGCCCGCCGAGATCCGGGACGCGATCAAGTCGGGCGGGTTCGACGCGGTGCTCTTCACCTCGTCCTCCACCGTGCGCAACCTGGTCGGTATCGCCGGGAAGCCACACGCCCGGACCGTTGTTGCCGTCATCGGGCCCAAGACGGCGGAGACCGCGACGGAGTTCGGGCTGCGGGTCGACGTCCAGCCGCCGCACGCCTCGGTGCCCGACCTGGTGGAGGCGCTGGCCGCCTACGCCGTCGAGCTGCGCGAGAAGCTGGCCGCCATGCCGGCCAAGCAGCGCCGCGGTTCGAAGGTGCAGGGCCCGACCGCTCTGCGCTTCCGGTAGTCGTTCGAGGAGGCCCTTCCATGTCGTACCCCGAGATCCGGCCCCGCCGGCTGCGCCGCACCCCGGCGATCCGCCGGCTGGTGTCCGAGACCCGGGTCGACCCGGCCGAGTTGGTCGTGCCGATGTTCGTCAAGGAGGGGCTGAGCGAGCCCCGGGCCATCGGGTCGCTCCCGGGAGTGCTCCAGCACTCCCGGGACTCGCTGCGCAAGGCGGCGGTCGAGGCGGTCCAGGCCGGTGTCGGCGGGATCATGCTCTTCGGTGTGCCGGAGCGACGGGACCCGACCGGCTCCGGCGGCATCGACCCGAACGGCATCCTCAACGTCGCGATCCGCGACGTGGTGGCCGAGGTGGGCGACGCCACGGTGGTGATGAGCGACCTGTGCCTCGACGAGTTCACCTCGCACGGGCACTGCGGGCTGCTCACCGGAGACGGTGAGGTCGACAACGACGCCACCTTGGCCGCGTACGCCGAGATGGCGGTGGCCCAGGCCGCCGCCGGGGTCGGCATGGTCGGGCCGTCCGGGATGATGGACGGCCAGGTCGGCGTGGTACGCAAGGCGCTCGACGCCGCGGGGCACCAGGACGTCTCGGTGCTGGCGTACGCGGTCAAGTACGCATCCGCCTTCTACGGCCCGTTCCGGGAGGCGGTGGAGTCCGCGCTGGAGGGCGACCGACGCACCTACCAGCAGGACCCGGCCAACCTGCGCGAGTCGCTGCGCGAGGTCGCGCTCGACGTCGCCGAGGGCGCCGATCTGGTGATGGTCAAGCCGGCGCTGCCCTACCTCGACGTGGTGTCGGCGGTGCGGGCCGCGGTGGACGTCCCGGTCGCCGCCTACCAGGTCTCCGGCGAGTACGCGATGGTCGAGGCCGCCGCCGCTAACGGCTGGATCGACCGGGAGCGCGTGATGTTGGAGACGCTCACCTCGATCAAGCGGGCCGGCGCGCAGGTCATCCTCACCTACTGGGCCGTCGAAGCCGCCCAGCTCCTGCGCGAGCGTTACTGACCCCCGCCCTGGCCTTGGCCTTGGCCCTGGCCCTGGCCACGCCGCTTCCGCTTCCGCTTGCGTGCCGGGCCGTACCGGCGGGGCCGTGTTCCAAGCTGTCCTGACTGTCGCCCCTCGCGTGGGCGGGCAAGCGGGCGGGTGCGGAGCGATGGGGCGGGGGCACCCAGGCGCACCGACCCGTGGACAGACCGCCCCACGGACCAGTCGGTCGTGCCAGCCCAGGTCCTCTCGCCCTCTTTCGGCCTGCGGATCCGTCACGCCCATGCGCGTGAGCCGTCGGCTGCTTCGCCTACCCAGCGTGACCATCTCAGGCGACCCGCCCGTCCCCTCGTTCCCCCTTTGCTGTGCACCCCTCACGGCGACGCCTACGGTCCGTTAGCGGTGCATATTGAACTGCACAGCAAAGGGGGCGGCGTGGGGGTTGGGGGTCTGGTGGCCGGGGTCGGGTCTTAGCTGGTCCGGCGGTTGTCGGCTGCGGCCTGCCGGGTCGACCGGACGAGGCGGCGTGAGATCCGTGACGCAGTGTAGCGACGGCCTCTCACGGGTGCCGTGAGCACGGCCAGTAATCGGCGGCGGCATGCGTTATCCACAGGTCAGCTCGTTGTCCACAGGTGCGGCAGGCGGGATTGCGGCCGGCGCCGCCGGGCGGGACGGTGACGGCATGAGCGATTCGTCAGCCCCAGCCGAGCCGGTCCTCCTCACCGAACCGTCCGACGTGCCCTGGCCGGCAGCCGGTATCGTCCGCGCGGTCCGCCGCCGCGCTGACCTGAGCCAGCGCGAGCTGGCCCGCTGGGCGGGCGTGCACCACGCCACCATCGGCCGGATCGAGGCCGGCCGGATGGTGCCGAGCATCGTTCTGCTCCGGCGCATCATCGCGGTGGTGGGCTGCCGGCTGGCCGTGGTGGACGAGTTCGGCCGGGTGCTGAAACCGATGCGGGACTGGCAGGACACCCGCAACGGCGCGGAGCGCCGCTACCCGTCGCACCTGGACACCATCCTCGACCCCGAGCTGGGCGAGTGGTGGGCGGACATCTACGGGCTGGCCCGCCCGCCGGAGACGTTCTACCGCGACAGGGCGGTTCGAGACGCGATGCGGCGGCGCAGCCAGTGGGAGGTGCGGGTGGCGCAACACCGGCACCTGCCCCGACCACCCTGGCCACCGCGCGGAGTGCTCTGACCTCGGCGCGAGCGTGCTCTGACCTCGGCACGAACGAGGCCCGTCGATCCGGCGCGGATCGACGGGCCTCGTCGGGATCGTTCGACGTCAGTCGTCGTTGGTGATCGTGCCGACCGCGAGCGGGTCGGCCAGCCGCAGGCCGGGCACGCCGGCCACCAGCAGCGTCAACCTCTCGTCCGCCTCCCGTTTGCGGTCACCCCGCACCGTCACCGGGAAGGCCACCGACGTCTGCCCGGCGGCCAGCACCTTGCAGCCGGCGTACGGGTCGAAGTCGGAGCCCGCCTGTGCCGTGAGGCCGACGGTGGCGGCGCAGAGCAGCACCGGCTGGGACAGCGGCCGGGACACCGTGGCGGTGAAGGTGAGCTGCTTGGTGCCCTGGTCGCCCTCGACCACCGTGGCGTCGGCGACGGTCAGCGACGCCCGGGACCGGAACCGGGCCACCTGCGGGTCGTGGTCGCTGGAACCCCGCGACCCGTCGCCGGTGAACTCCGCCGGCCAGTCGGCGTTGACGTGTGCCGCCCGCACCTGCACCAGGTCGGCGTGGAGCGCGTCGTTGACGAACAGGTGGTCGAGCGTCTGCGCCTGCCCCTCGAAGCTGTACGAGTAGGCGGACGACGGCACGTCCGTCACCAGGTCGTCCCACAGGTTGTGCAGGCCGGCCTCGTAGAGCGGTGCGAGCTGGTCCGAGGGCGTGGGCTCGCTGCCCGTCGCGATGGGATCGTCCGGGCGGGGGAAGACGTTCAGGTCCCCGCCGTAGACCACCCGGGCCGTCCGGTCGGCCGCCTCGATCGCGGTGACGATCGCCGCGCCGTAACGCGCCTGCTCCCGCCGCTGCCCGACCCGACTGTCCGGGCCGGAGGAGTAGTGGTTGCTGAGCGCGTACAGGGTGAACCGCTCCGCCGAGCCGGGCGCGGCGGCCACCGTGAACCTGCCCAGTTGGGGAGCGCGGGTGAAGACGTTGTTCCCGTCCCGACCCGTCGAGGTGTCCACGTCCGAGGGCAGCACCGCGTTCAGGGCCTTCGGGTTCTGCACGTCGGCGTTGCTCGGCAACCCCGCCGAGCGGTACTGGACGGTTGGTGCCGAGCCCAGCAGCGGGTCGGTCGCCGTCGCGGCGGCCAGCGACAACCGGTCCGTGCGGTAGAGGAAGGCGGCGGTGATACCGCGGGCGTCCGCGCCGGTCCGGTCGTAGGCGGCGGCGTACGCCGGCCCGCCGGCTGCCGCCACGGTGAGCGCCAACTCCTGGACGCTGTCCGGCGCACCGTCCGCGTCGTTGGTGTCGCCGCAGCTCAGCGCAGTGCCGGAGACCGTGCAGATGTCCTGGTCCTCGGCTTCCTGCACCAGGATCAGGTCCGGGGCGTGCAGATCCTTGACGATCTGGTCGGCGAGCGCGGCCAACTGCTGCCGGTACTCCGCCTCGCTGCCCGGCACGTAGTCGAACGGCGGGGTGACCCCTGTGCAACCGGCGTTACCCGCGAAGTCACAGCCGTCGAACGGGTCGTCCCGGTAGTCGTACAGGTTCTCCACGTTGTAGGTGGCGACCGCCACCTCCTGCGACCGGTCGGCCGGCTTCGGCGGGTTGTTCTTCGACGGGTCGGCACCGGCGTCGAACTCGGCACGTTCGACCTGGACGCCGTACTTCTCGAACGAGTAGTAGACGCCGCCCACCGCGTCCGCGCGCAGCGTGTCGAAGGTGTGCGCCGGCGGGAGCAGCGCGGTGCTGTCCCCGGCGGTGGCCTTCACACCCATGCTGCCGAGCAGCGTCCGCTGGCCGTTGCCGTCGTCGAAGCGGCGGGTCGGGTCGTTGTCCAGCGGGTGCGAATCACGGAAGACCCGCCGGGTGTACGGGTCGGCGCGGTCCAGCAGTGGGTCGTCCCGATCGACCACCCACAGCTCGGCGTCGGCGGTGGACGAGAACACGTCCCGTCCGCTGACCGCGCCACTGCCCGCGCGTACCCGCATCCGGGTGCCCTCGTGCCGTTCCCAGAAACGCTGTGCGTCGGTCAGCTCGACCGGTGGCACCGCGTCGGTGACCGCGACCGTGGTGTCCACGGCCAGGCCACCGGCGATCCGGCGGACCAGAGAGGCGCCGGAGAGCTGGGTGAGGTTGTAGTACTCCGACACCCGGGCCCGCAGCACGACCTCGTCACCGACTGTGGGCACGTAACCACCGATCAGCGAGGTGAACGTGCCCATGAACACGAAGATGCCGTCGGAGCTGGTCGGATCGCCGTCGGTGTCGCCGGTACGGCTCTGCAGGAAAAAGCCGTGCTGCTCCGCCCCGGCCGAGGTGCGCGCAAGGGTCAACTGGGTGATCACGCCTCGTACGTCGTACAGCGTGCTGCTCGTGCCGTTGCCGCTCGCCGGTGCGAGCGGTGACCGGTCGGTCGGACCGGACTCGGCGTCGGTGGTCGGACCCTGCACCTCGCCGACTGTCAACTCCCGGGTCACCTGCACGGTCAGCGCGCAGGTGGCGGTGCCGCCGCCCGCGTCGGTAGCGGTGAGAGTGACGGTGTACGCCCCGGCGGCGAGATCGGCACTCGCGCTGACCGTGGCGCGGGCGGTGCCGCCCAGCCCTTCTGCGGGGGTGAACGCGGTGCGGGTGACCGAGCCGGTGGACGGGGCGGGGCTGACCGCGGTCACCGCCAGGTCGACGATCGTGTCGTCGGGGTCGATGGCGGTGACCTCGCGGGTCGCGGCCGTGCCGGTCGCGGTGACCAGTGGGCCGCCGCAGGTCAGCGTGGCCGGCGCGTCGACCGGGCCGCCACCCTCGACGGTGTGCGTGCCGAGCCCGTCGAAGGTGTCGACCGGGAAACCGGTCCACTGCGCGGCCGGGTCGAACGCGTCCGACGGGTCGGTGTCGCCGACGGCCACGGTCGGCAGTCGACGCAGGGTGTTGTCCGCGGTGCTGGTCGTGCCGGCACCCCACTCGGTGCCCGGGTCGACCCCCACCTGCCCGATCGAGTCGAGCACTGTGGTGCCCCGACGCAGCACTATCGCGTCGTCACCGTTGAACAGGCTCGCCCCGGTGGTCTGGTCGGCCTGGGCGAGGATGGCGGCCCCGGCCGAGGCGCTGGCGAAGACGAACGCGTCACCCGCGGCCACGCTGCCGGTCAGCGCGATCGTGGTGGCCGTGGTGGAGCCGTTGAAGAACATCTGGAGCTGGTAGCCGCCGGCCGTCAGGTCGACGGCGGCACCCGTGCCGTTGAACAGCTCGATCGCCTTGTTGTTCGACGAACCTTCGACGTACTCCGAGATGAACAGGTCGGTGGGCGCGGCGCTGGCCGCGGTGGGTGCGACGCCGAGCGCCGTGATGGTCACGGCGGCGGTGGCGGTCGCGAGCGCGACGAATGAGCGGCGCGGGCGCATAGGGCCTCCACGATGGGTGGATGGGAGTCAACGCACGTTAAGGTGCGCGACTGTCCACCGTCCATCCCCTAGTGGACAGTTTCGTGAATTCCCTCAGCGCGGCGGGTCGAGGCGGTGCACCAGCTCAGCGACGTCGACGCTGTATTCGCACCAGTCCCGGTCGGACCGGTAGCCCAACTCCGCGTTGACCTTCAGCATCGCCTCGTTGGCCTGCGCGTTCCAGGTCTGCACCTCGATCAGCTCCGGCTCGGCGGAGCGCAACTCCAACAGCATCCGAGCCTTGATCGCCCGGTCGATGCCGTAACCCCGGTGGTCCTGCGCGACGATCGTGTCGTACTGGTCGGCGCGGGTCGGGTGCTGCGCCGGCACGACCACCTCGGTCAGGCCGGCCACCTCACCGCTCTGCTCGTGCCGGGCGAGCACGATGTACGGCTTCATGCCCCGCCGGTGCAGGGTGTCGAGGCTGTCGCGCAGCCGCTCCGGGTCGTAGGAGCTGGGGCGCAGCTCACCGTCGTCGACGTCGCGCACCTCGGCCTTGGCCCGCGCGTACGCCTCGATCAGGTCGTCCGGTGGCCCGCCCGGGAAGAACTCCAGGTGGTAACCCGCGCTGATGCCGGTCGCCATCTCGGCCAGTTCGGCCCAGTCGACCGCGGTCAGGTCGAGCACGCTGCGGGTCTCCACGTACTCCCGGGTGAAGCCGAGCGACTCGTAGAAGGCCACCGCCGGCGTGTCGCCGACGACCTCCACCCCGATCGACTGGAAGCCCTCCTGGTAGACCCGGCGAGCGGCGCGCAACACCAGGTCACGACCGAGGCCGCTGCGCCGCGCGGACGGGTGCACCAGCACCTCGAGCACACCGATGTCACCGAGGAGCAGCACGTGCACCTGGCCGAGCACCGCGCCCGGGTCGTCCGGGGCGGTCGGCTCGGCCTGGGCGATCCAGGAGATCCGCCGCTCGCCCGGCATCACCTCGGCGAGGTATTCCCGCAGGGAGGTCTCCCGCCACGGCGGGTCCTGCGGCAGATCGGCCGCCAGAACCGCGTTCAGCGTGGCCAGCAGCGACGCGATCTCGGCGGACGACGCGGTCCTGGGGTCCCACTCGCGCACCATCACCCGTCTAGCTTGCCGCTAACAGCTGCCCGGGGGAAGTGTCCAGTTCTCCAACGTATCGAGACGATCACTTCACTGGCGACTGGTCCGTCCGTACCGGTTCGCGGTGTCGTAGACGTCCTGGGCGTACCGCCGTACATCGTTGTAGGACAGGATCGCGTTCCACCAGTCGCCCGCGATGCTCAGGTTCCGACCGCCCTTGCAGAGGTAGTTTCCCGCTGCCAGGGCGGCGTCGTCCAGGTCGTGCGGGTCCTTGAGCCCGTCGTTGTCGGCGTCCGCGCCGATCTCCCGCCAGGTCGTCGGGATGAACTGCATCGGCCCGATCGCCCGGTCGAGGACCTTGTCACCGTCGAGATCCCCACGGTCGGTGTCGATGATCCGCATCCGCCCGTCCTTGCCGTCCAACGGCAGTCCGATGATCTTCGGCAGGGCCTTGCCGTCCTGCCCCAACCGCGCACCGTTGGCCGAGCCGTGCCCCGATTCGACCTGGCCGATCGCTGCCAGCGTGGTCCAGCTCAACGCGCAGCTGCGGTTGGTCTGGGCGAGGACCAGCTCGGCGTAGCCGTACGCCTGCATGGCGACAGCGGGGACTCCCACCTTGGCGCCGACCTGCTGAGCCCAGCCGGCCAGGGCGTCCGACGGTCGGCCTCCGATCGCCGGCCCGAGGGTGGGCTGCCCGGTCGGCAGTCCGCCGCTGGGTAGCCCGCCGCCCGGCACCGAACCGGTCGGGAGTGGGCCGGTGGGCAGTGGGCCGGTGGGCAGCGGGCCGGTGGGGAGTGGGCCGGTGGGCTGCCCGGTCGGCAGCCCCTGGGGTGCGCCCGGCACCGTCGTCGCGGTGGCGTCGGCCGCAACCGGGCGGGGTGCGCGAATCGTGGCCGGTACGAGGAGCGCGCCGGCCGCGGCGGTCGCGGCCACCAGCGCCAACAGGAACACACCGGGCAGGGTGAGACGACCACTCGGGCGACGAGCCCAGGCACGGGTCGCGTGAGCGGCGGTGGTTGCCGCCCGGCGCGGCTGCAGCCGTACCGCGTGCGCGAAGGGCACCCGCCGTCGTCGGGCCGGATCGGACGCCGGCACCACGGGCAGTTCGTCCACGGTGGTCTTCGCCGGGTCCTCGGCGGCGGCGGCCACCGTGGTCGGCCGCGCGTCGGCGCCCTTGCCGTCGGTGCCCGCTGCCTCCGCGGCGCCTGCGGTCTTGGCGTCTGCGGCGTCTGCGGTCTTGGCGTCTGCGGCGTCTGCGGCGTCTGCGGTCTTGGCGTCTGCGGTCACTGGATCCGCGACCGTTGTGGCCTCGGTCTTCGGGGTCGTGGCCGCTGGTGTGCTCGTCGCACCCGGGGACCGCCCACTCAGCCAGGGCCGGCGGGGGCGGGGCACCGCAGGCACCGGATCAGGCGCCGCGCCCGAGCCCTCCAGTGGCCCGTCCAGCGGAGCGGCCGGTCGTAGCCGTTGCACACGCGTGTCGTCCTCGCCGTCCACCACCCGTCGAGTATCACCCATGTCCCGCCGAACGTCAGATCCCCGTACCCTGGGTGCCATGCCCCGGTACGAGTTCCGCTGCCGCGCCTGCGGCGACACCTTCGAGGTCAACCGTTCGATGGCGGCGGCCGGTGAGCCGGCGAGCTGCCCGGAAGGACACGCCGACACGGTCAAGCTTCTGTCCGCGGTCGCGGTCACCGGCCGGGGTGGTGCCGGCGGTGGTGCCCCGGCACCCACCGGCGGTGGTTGCTGCGGCGGCGCCTGCGGCTGCTGATCGGCCAAATCTCCGCCCGCCTGGTGGGCTGGCCTTGCCGCAGGCAGGGCCGAGTGGCACTTTGAGGCGGCACCTGCCCGACCGTTCTCACGATGTGTGACCGCTCGGACTCAGGCAGCATGAATCCGACGTCACGGGCGGAGGTTCCACGCATGTCGCCACGGATCCAGCTCCCGAGCGGTTGGGTGACCTTCGTGTTCACCGATATCGAGGGCTCGACCCGGCTGGCCCAGCTGCTCGGCCCGGACTACCGTCCGGTGCTCGCCGAGCACCGACGGCTGCTGCGTCGGACGTTGGCCAGCACGGGTGGAGCGGAGCTGCTGACCGAGGGCGACTCGTTCTTCCTGGCCTTCGAGGACGCGGCGGCGGCGCTCACCGCTTGTCTGACCGCCCAGCGGGCGTTGTCCAGCCACGACTGGCCCACGCCGGAAGCAGCCCCACGGGTACGGATGGGCCTGCACACCGGCTACGCCGAGCCGCGCGACGGCGAATACGCCAGCCCCGAAGTGCATCGGGCCGCGCGGGTGGCCGCCGCCGCGCACGGCGGGCAGGTGCTCTGCTCGGCGTCCACGGCACGCCGGGCCGAGCCGTTGCCACCCGGGGCGACCCTGCTCGACCTGGGCCTGCACCGGTTGCGCGGCTTCGACGATCGGGAACGACTGTTCCAACTGGTCGCGCCCGGCCTGGAGCGGCAGTTCCCCCGCCCCCGGACCGCCGACACGGTGGCGCACAACCTGCCGACCCAGGTGACCTCGTTCGTCGGCCGGCAGACCGAGCGCGTCGAGTTGGGTCTGCTGGTGCGGCAACATCGCCTGGTCACCGTGTTAGGGGCGGGCGGTGCGGGCAAGACCCGCCTCGCGGTGGAGTTGGCCAGCGGCGTCGTCGAGTCGTACCCGGACGGGGTCTGGTTCGTCGACATCGCCGCGGTGACCGACCCGGGGCTGGTGGCGTTCGCGATCGCCGCGGTGCTCGGCCTGCGGCCCGAGCCGGGCCGCCCGATGCTGGACACCCTGGTCGAGTACGCGGCCAACCGCCGCATGCTGGTCGTGCTGGACACCTGCGACACCCAGCCGGCCGCCTGCGCGGAGGTGATCGCGCGGTTGCTGTCCGGCGGTGGTGGTGTGCGGGTGCTGGCCACCAGTCGGGAGTCGTTCAGCCTGCCGGGCGAGGTGGTGTGGCGGATTCCGCCGCTCTCGGTCGACCCGCAGTCGGACGGCGCGGAGAGTGACGCGGTGGCGCTGCTGCTGGACCGGACGGCGGCGGCACGCGGTGGCCGGCAGCCGGACCCGGCGGAGTCGGCCGATCTGCGCCGGGTGGTGCAGCGGCTGGACGGGCTGCCGCTCGCCATCGAGTTGGCCGCCGCCCGGCTGCGGGTGCTCTCCGTCGGCCAACTCGCCGAGCGGTTGGACGATGTGCTCGGCACGTTGGACGCCGGGCGGGAGGACCCGGAGCCGCCACCGGTGGAGCGAGGGTGGTCCGGCAACCAGCAGGACACGGTGGACCTGGTCGCCGCGGCGGCCGGTGCGTCACCGCCCACCCCGGCGAGTCGGGCGGTGCAGCGTTCCGCCACCGAGCGGCACCTGACCATGCAGGCCACTGTCACCTGGTCGTACCGGACGCTGGGGCCTCGAGCCGCTCGCCTGCTGCGCTGGTTGGCGGTCTTCGCCGGGCCGGTGGACCTGCCGACGGTGGAGTGGCTGCTGGGGGACGATCCGCTGGATCCGCTGTCGGTGCTGGTGGACAAGTCGATGGTCCTGGCCGAACCGCGGGCTGCCGGCAGCACCTACCGGATGCTCGACCCCATTCGGGCGTACGCGGCACGGCGGTTGGTCGAGGCGGGTGAGGAACAGGCCGCTCGGAACCGGCACGTGGCGTGGTCGGCGCATGCGTTGGACCGTGCGCACCTGGGCCAGGACGGCCGACCGGTCACGCTGTCGTTGTACGCCCTGGACCCGCTGGCCGGGGAGTTGCGTGCCGCGCTGCGGTGGTGCGCCACCGGAGGCAGCGCCCGTGCCGGCCTCGGTCTGGCTGGTGGTCTGGACCAGTGGTGGCTTGAGCGGGGCCTGGCCCGGGAGGGGCGGCTGTGGCTGTTCCGGTTGTACGGGCGGATCGCCGAGACGGGGGAGCGGATCCCGGAGTCGGAGTTGGCGGCGGCCTACCATATGCACTCGTTGCACGCCGGTGCCGACGGCGAGTTCGCCGAGGAGTTGCGCTACTCGCAGCGGGCGGAGGCGGCGGCCCGGCAGGCCGGCGATGCCGGGTTGCTGGCCCGGGTGCTCGCCGGCAGGGCCGCGCCGCTGGTGGACATGGGGCAGTTCGTCGAGGCCGAGCGGGTGTGCCGGGAGGTCATCGACTGGGCGCACGGGCAGAACGTGGTCGGCGAGGCGTTGTTCGCGGTGTTCAGCCTGGCCGAGCTGCTGTGGCGGCGGGGCGCGCTGGACGAGGCGGCGGAACTGCTGGGCGCGGTCCGTCCGGTGGAGGCGGCCCGGCCGGTGGAGCGGGGCCGGCGATCGGTGGACATGTTGCTCGGGATGGTCGCGTTGGCCCGGGGCGACGTCGTCGCCGCGCACGAGCACCTGCTGGTGGCGTTGCGGTCCCGGATGGGCCACGGCTACCACGGCCGGGCGTGCGACACGTTGAACGCGATAGCGGTGCGCTGTGCGATCGGCGGGGACCGGTCGACCGCCGCCCGCCTCTTCGGTGCCGCGCAGGCCACCCGGGCGAGCATGCGGGCGACCCCGGGCATCTACGGTGGCTACTGGGCGGAACAGCAGGCGGAGCTGCGGACGGTGCTGGGCGACACGGCCTTCGACGACGCGTACGGCGAGGGTGCCGAGTTGGGGTTGGACGAGGCGGCGGCGCTGGCACTCGACGTGGAACACCCGGATCTGGCAGCGGATTCGACCCGCTTCAGCACCGGCCTGTCCCAGCCGACCCCGCGCCGTCCGGCAGACCCCGACCGCCACCCGGCCACCAGAACCGAACGCGCCTGACCTCCACGCCCCCCGGGGCCCTGCCGGCCCCGCCCTCGGCCGTCGATCATGAAGTTATTGCCCGCCTGCGCGGCGTGTCGCAGCAATAACTTCATGATCAACAGGTCCGAGGTGGGGGTGGGGGTTGGGGGTGGGGGTTAGGCGCGGGCGGCGGCTTCGGCTTCGGCCTTCATCCGGGCGGCGCGGTCGATGTCGGCCTGCTGGACGGCCGCTACCGATCCGAAGATGCTGACCGCCTGGTAGTAGGTCCAGGCCAGGCTGTAGCAGGCCGGACGGACGATTGTGTTGTACGTGGTGCAGACCCGCTTGAGGTCCTCGTAGAAGGCGCTGTCCAGGCGGGACTTGTTGGCCGGGAACTGGCCGACGGCCTTGTAGTTGCGGTAGCCGAAGTCGTGCCGGTAGCAGCCCAGGTTGAAGGTGAACCCGAGCGGGTTGTCCGGGCTGGACGAGCAGTAGTCGGTGGACCAGTTGAAGTTGTACTCGGCCCAGGGGGCCCGGTTGACCCGGGCGCTGTTCCAGGAGTTGTAGCTGGACGCGCTGGTCTGCGTCCAACTGGACAGCACGGACAGCTTCTGTGCGGGGGTGACGGCGGCGGCGGGGGAGGCGACGGTGAGGGTGGCGAGCAGCGCGAGAGCGCCCGAGGCGAGCAGGGTGGCGAGACGTCGGGGCACGGGTTACCTCCGCGGGTGAGCGGCTGGGACGGAAGTTACCGGCGGGTCACCGGATGTCGATCAGTGTCGATCAACTGATCAACTAGGCGGTATGCGCCCCGCCAACTATTGATGACATACGTTGAAACAGACGAATGCCCCGGGTGCGTGGGGCACCCGGGGCGTTCGGTGGAGCGGACGGCTCAGCGCAGGACGAAGGCCGGCGGACTCGCCGGGCTCTCGTTCGCCGAACGGTCCAACGCGGTCAGCTGGTAGGTGTAGCGCCGACCAGGTTCGGCCGAGGTGTCCACCCAGGACTGGGCGCCGCCGGGTGCGGCCCGGACGGTGTCGACCAGGTGCGCCGCGTCCGCCGTGCCGCACCGACCCGGCAGCGTGGTGCCGTCGAACCGGTAGATCGCGTACGAGGTGGCGGTGCCGAGGGGCCCGACCCCGTCGGCCGGCTGCCGCCAGGTCAGCCGGACCCCGTCGGCCTGCCGGGCGGCCTTGGTGACCACCGGGAAGAGCAACGGCCTCGCCGGCAGGTGTGGCATGGCCGGCACCAGCGCCGGGCGGGAGTAGTGCTCGGCGGCGTAGATGTCGGTCGCGCCGAGCCGGTTGGCCCGCACCTGGACGGCGGAGAAGTGCACGTTGCCCTGCACCTCCGGGTACGACCGGTTGAGCGTCAGATGGTCGGACAGCTCACGGGGGTTCTGCCAGTATGGGCCGTACGCCGGATCGCCGCTCTTGTAGTCGGCCTGACCGATGTAGAGCTGCACCCGGGTGCCGCGCACCGTCTCGGCCCACCACGGCACGAGCCGGGCGTAGTCGGCGGCCGGGTACTGGCCGATGTACCAGTAGAGCTGTGGCACCACGTAGTCGATCCACTCCTGCTTGATCCACTTGCGGGTGTCGGCGGAGATGATGTCGTACGACTGGCTGCCGGTGGTGTCCGAGCCGAGCGGGTCGGCAGTCTTGTTGCGCCAGATGCCGAACGGGCTGACCCCGAACTTCACCCACGGCTTCGCCGCCTTGATCTTGCCGTTCATCTCCTGGATCAACAGGTTGATGTTGTCCCGCCGCCAGTCCGCACGGTCGGTGAAGCCCCGGTTGTAGGCGGCGAAGGCGGCATCGTCGGGCACCTGGTAGGTGCCGCTGGGGTAGGGGTAGAAGTAGTCGTCGAAGTGCACGCCGTCGACGTCGTACCGGCTGACCGCGTCCATCATCGCGGTCTGCACGAACTCGCGTACCTCGGGAATGCCGGGGTTGTAGTAGAGCCGGCTGCCGGCGACGCCGGCCGGTGGGTAGGCGAAGGTCCAGTCGGGGTGCTGCCGGGCCGGGTGGCCGGGGGCGAGCAGGCTGAGGTCCGCGCCGGCCCCGCCGGGTGCTGGCATGGAGACGCGGTACGGGTTGAACCAGGCGTGGAACTCCAGGTTGCGTCGGTGCGCCTCGTCGACGAGGAAGGTCAGCGGGTCCCACCCCGGGTCCTGCCCGCGGACGCCGGTCAGGTACTCCGACCAGGGCTCGTGCGGCGAGGGCCAGAGCGCGTCGGCGGTGGGCCGGACCTGCACCACGACGGCGTTGTGGTGCAGCCGCTCGGCGAGGTCGAGCAGCTCGCGGTATTCGGCCTGCTGGGCGGCGACCCGGTCGGGGCTGGTCTGGGACGCCTTGCTGGGCCAGTCGATGTTGACCACAGACGAGATCCACATGGCTCTGAACTGCCGCTTCGGCGTGGCCGGGTCGGTGGTGCAGGTGGTGGTGCTGGTGGTGCGGGGTGTCGCGGTCGCGGGGGTGGCGGCGACGAGGGTGCCGAGCAGGGCGGTGACGAGCCCGGCGGCTCCGAGTCGAGTTGCCTTCATGCGGTGTGTCCCTTCGGTGGGGCTCCCGTGTGATCAGCGCGCGGCTTCGGCAAGATTCGCCGACGACTATCTGCCGCTGGTAGGAAATTTTCACACTCGGGTGCGAACCGCAAGGGTTCGTGGTTGACCATTCCCGCCGCTGGGTAGCAACGCCGGTCACCGGCCGCCACCAGGTGGTCGCACGGTGGAAGGGGTGACCGCGTGTCCGTGCTGCGAACAAAACCGATCAAGGACGTGATAGCCCAGAGTGAGGCGGACGGCTCCGAAGGCGGGCTCGGGCTGAAGAGGCGCCTCGGGGCGCTCGACCTCACCGGCTTCGGCATCGGCATCGTGATCGGCACCGGGATCTTCACGCTCACCGGCATCGAGGCCCGGGACAGCGCCGGTCCGGGCGTGGTGATCTCCTTCGCCATCGCCGGCGTGGTGGCCCTGCTCGCCGCGCTCTGCTACGCCGAGCTGGCGTCCAGCGTGCCGACCGCGGGCAGCGCCTACACCTACGCGTACGCCACTATGGGCGAGATCGTCGCCTGGATCATCGGCTGGGACCTGCTGCTGGAGTTCGCGCTCGGCGCCGCGGTGGTGGCCCGAGGCTGGTCCGGCTACCTCGCCGAACTGCTCGACCTGCCGACCCGCTGGTTCGGCGAGGAGGGCAGCACTGTCAACCTCGGCGCGATCGCCATCGTGCTGATCCTCGGCGTCGTCGCGATCGTCGGCATCCGCGAGTCCGCCCGGATCACCAACCTGCTGGTGCTGGTCAAGGTGTCCATCTGTGTCTTCGTGGTGGTGGCCGGCCTGTTCTTCGTCAGGGCCGCCAACCTCACCCCGTTCATCCCGCCGGCCGAGCCGGCCGGTAGCGGCGACGACGGCATCAAGCAGCCGGTCACCCAGGCGCTCTTCGGGCTGGAACCGTCCGTCTTCGGCTTCGTCGGAGTGCTCAGCGCCGCCGCCGTGGTCTTCTTCGCGTACACCGGCTTCGAGGCCGTGGCGAATTTGGGTGAGGAGACGCGCAAGCCCAAGCGGGACCTCACCCTGGGTCTGCTCGGCACGCTGCTGATCTCCACCGTGCTGTACATCGGCGTCTCGCTGGTGGTGGTCGGGATGGTGCCGTACACCGAGATCGACCGGGGCGCACCGATCGCGTCGGCCTTCGAGTCGGTCGGCGCGGGCTGGGCCGCCGTGCTGGTCTCCATCGCCGCGGTCGCCGGCCTGACCAGCGTCATCCTGGTCGACCTGGTGGCCATGGGCCGGATCGGCTTCGCCATCGCCCGGGACGGCCTGATCCCGCCCTCGATCGCGAAGGTGCACCCGCGCTGGGGCACCCCGTACCGGATCTCGGCGATCATGACGGTGGCGGTCGCGCTGCTGGCCGGTTTCCTGCCGCTGTCCGCCCTGGCCGACCTGGTCAGCATCGGCGCGCTCTGCGCGTTCGTGCTGGTGTCGGTCGCGGTGCCGATCCTGCGCCGCAAGCGCCCGGACCTGGAGCGGCCGTTCCGGGTGCCGTTCTCCCCGGTGCTGCCGATCGTCTCCGCGCTGGCCTGCCTCTACCTGATGCTGAACCTGTCGGTGGAGACCTGGCTGCGGTTCCTGGCCTGGATGCTGCTCGGCGCGCTCATCTACGTCGGTTACGGCTACCGCCGCAACCGGCTGGCCCGCCACGAGCCGGCTGTCGCCCCGCAGCCGCGCGAACCGAGCGCCTGACCCGACCTGCGCGGAAAGGGCCCCCGCCGAGGCGGGGGCCCTTTCCGCGCGCCGTTCACGGGCACCGTTGCGACCGGGCAGCCACGGTACGGTGCGCTGGGTCACATCGGGGAGGTTGCGAAGTGCGGCACAGGCTCAAGGACGTGGCCGAGCGCGCCGGGGTGTCGGTGAAGACCGTCTCCAACGTCGTCAACGGCCACGTGCACGTCCGGCCGGTCACCCGGGCCCGGGTCGAAGAGGCGATCGCCGAACTCAACTACCGGCCCAACCTCTCCGCGCGTCACCTGCGCAAGGGCCGCACCGGCGTGATCGCGTTGGCAGTTCCGGAACTGGACATCCCGTACTTCGCCGAGCTGGCCCGCCACGTGGTCACCGCCGCCGCCGCGTACGGCTGGACGGTGCTCATCGACCAGACCGGCGGTCGGCGCGAGCAGGAACGGGTGATTGCCTCCGGCATCACCGACCACCTGGTCGACGGGCTCATCGTCAGCCCGTTGGCGTTCACCGCGGAGGACCTGGCCGGCCTGGAAGGCACGCCGACGGTGCTGCTCGGCGAGCGGGTCGAGCACGGCCCGGCCGATCGCGTGGTGATCGACAACGTGACCGCGGCCCGGGAGATCACCCACCACCTGATCACACTCGGCCACCGCCGGATCGCGGCCATCGGCTCCCAGCGCACCGACGGGGGCGCCAGCGCACGACTGCGCCTGGCCGGCTACGCCGACGCGCTGCGCGCCGCCGGGCTCGCCTACGACGAGGCCCTGGTGGCGCCCGCGCCGGCCTGGCACCGCGCCGACGGTGCGGCCGCGATGCGGGGCCTGCTCGATTCCGGGGTACGCCCCGACGCTGTCTTCTGCTTCAACGACACGCTCGCACTCGGTGCCCTGCGCGCACTGCACGAGGCCGGGCTGCGGGTGCCCGAGGACGTGGCGGTGGTCGGCTTCGACGACATCGAGGACGGCCGGTTCTCCATTCCCACCCTGAGCACGGTCGCGCCGGACAAGGAGCGGATCGCCCACCTGGCGGTCGAACTCCTGGCCGACCGCCTGGACGGCGACCCGGCCGCCCCCGCGAAGGAACTCCGCGCTCCCTACCGCCTGGAACTGCGCGAGTCCACCAGGACCCCCTAGTCGAAGAAGCGGGCCAGGTGGGGTTTGGGTGCGAGGTCCGCGTCCGGAGGTAACGGGGTCAGGTCAGCGAAGATGGAAGCCCCGTCGCAGCCCGCGTGCAGTGGGTACCACCGCGGGGTGCCCGGCGGCCGGCCCTGGCAGATCCCCTTGAACGTCTGCACGTCCATCAACCGGACGTGGGTCGGGTCGGCCACCGCGTTGACGTGCCCCCACCAGGGGCTCATCACGTGCAGGACGCCGCCGGGACGCAACACCCGGTGGCACTCGTCCGTCAGCGGCAGGAAGTCGATGAGGTGCTCCAGGATGTGCACCGCGAAGAGGACGTCCACCGAGTTGTCGGCGAGCGGCAACGAGCCGGACAGGTCCGCGACCGCGTTCACCCCCGGCGCGGGATAGATGTCCAGACCCAGGTTGCTCGACCACTGCTTGGTCGGCCCGCAACCGAGGTCCACCACCACCGGTGCCCGCCCGCCGACGCCGACCCGGCACCAGACGCCGTAGACGCCGGCCAGCCGCCCCACCAGGTCCCGTACCAGCCGTAACTCGCCGGGTTCGGCGACGTCCCCGGTGAGGTGGGCCACCCCCCGGTCGAACCGTACCTCCACCGTCAGGCCCCGCAGCCGGTCGTCGTGCCGGACCTGGTCCGCCCACGCCTGGGCGAGGAAGTCGTCGATCGCCCGCAGCCGGTCGGCCGAGGGCGGAGTCTGTGCCAAAGCGACCATTCGGGCCACCTCCCGCCGCGCGATACCCGCATTCGCGCCCGGTATGCCCCGATCTCCGGATCGACCCGTCGCGCCGTCCCGGGCAGGTCGCTGTCAAGGTGGGCGGCGGCCGGGCGCCAACCGGTCCCGCCGGGCCAGGGGACTGGAACGAGGCTGATTCCGCTGTGGCATCTAGATGCCACAGCGGAATCACGCTCATCAGGACATGCCGGGGCCCGGCGGCGCCGGTCAGCCCGAGAGGGTGCGGCCGCGCGCAGGACATGCCGGGGCCCGGCGGCGCCGGTCAGCCCGAGAGGGTGCGGCCGCGCGCAGGACATGCCGGGGCCCGGCGGCGCCGGTCAGCCCGAGAGGGTGCGGCCGCGCACAGGACATGCCGGGGCCCGGCGGCGGCGCGTCAGCCGGAGAGGCTACGGCGGCCCCCACGCATTCGCTGGCGGGGCGGCGGGTCGGCCGGCTTGGGCCGTTTGAGGTGGTAGCGGTGCAGCTCGTGGTTGCCGGGCAGGGACGGGTCCTCGCTCATCGCGACCAGCTCCCAGCCCTGGTCACCAGCACGGTTCAGGTGGGCCAGCGAGGTGTCGCCGTAGGGCGTCACGTCGACCATCGAGCCGTCCGGGCCGTACCAGACGAACACGACCTCCCAGCCGAGGTCGTTGGTCGCCGCCTGGCGGCGGCGGACCAGCAGGGCGTACTCCCACTTGAGCATGGCGTCATTCTCACCCCGCGCAGGCCCGCGGGCACGGATCAATCCTCGGCGATCCGCCCGGCATCGACCCGCAGTCGCCGGTTGGTCTCGATGGCGGCCAGCATCCGCCGGTCGTGGGTGACCAGCAGCAGCGTTCCGGGGTAGCTGGCCAGTGCCGATTCGAGCTGTTCGATGGCGGGCAGGTCCAGGTGGTTGGTGGGTTCGTCGAGCACCAGCAGGTTGACCCCACGGCCCTGGAGCAGGGCCAACGCCGCCCGGGTCCGCTCGCCGGGCGAGAGGGTGGCCGCCGGTCGGGGCACGTGCGCCGCGCGCAGCCCGAACTTCGCCAGCAGGGTCCGCGCGTCGGCGGGCGACAGGTGGGGTACGGCCGCGTGGAACGCGTCGATCAGTGGCGCGTCGCCGAGGAACAGCCCTCGGGCCTGGTCCACCTCGCCCACCACCACCCCAGGGCCGAGCGAGGCGGTGCCCTCGTCCAGCGGCAGCCGGCCGAGCAGGGCGGCCAGCAGGGTGGACTTGCCGGAGCCGTTCGCCCCGGTCACCGCGACCCGGTCCGCCCAGTCGATCTGGAGGTCGACCGGGCCGAGGGTGAACCCGCCTCGGCGTACCACAGCTCCGCGCAGCGTGGCCACGACGGCGCCGGCGCGGGGCGCGGCGGCGATCTCCATCCGCAGCTCCCACTCCTTGCGAGGCTCCTCGACCACGTCGAGCCGTTCGATCAGCCGCTCGGTCTGCTTGACCTTGCCGGCCTGCTTCTCGCTCGCCTCGCTCCGGAACTTGCGGCCGATCTTGTCGTTGTCGGTGGCCTTCCGGCGGGCGTTCTTCACGCCCTTCTCCATCCAGCCACGCTGGGTGCGGGCGCGGGCCTCCAGGCCGGCCTTCGTGTCGGCGTACTCCTCGAAGTCCGCGCGGGCGTGCCGGCGCGCCACCTCGCGCTCCTCCAGGTAGGCCGCGTAGCCACCGCCGTAGTGGTTGACCTGCTGCTGCGGCAGGTCCAACTCCAGCACCCGGGTCACCGTGCGAGTCAGGAACTCACGGTCGTGGCTGACCAGCACCGTGCCGGCGCGCAGCCCGGTGACGAACTCCTCCAGTCGCTCCAACCCGGCCAGGTCCAGGTCGTTGGTCGGCTCGTCGAGCAGGAAGATGTCGTACCGGCTGAGCAGCAGCGACGCCAGCCCGGCGCGGGCCGCCTGGCCGCCGGACAACCCGGTCGTCGGGTGGTCCAGGTCGACCGCGAGCCCCAGGTCCGCGCTCACCTGCTCGGCGCGTTCGTCCAGGTCCGCGCCGCCCAGGGCGAGCCAGCGCTCCAGCGCGTCGCCGTACGCGTCGTCCGCACCCGCCGCGCCGGTGGTCAGCGCCTCGGTCGCCGCGTCCAACGCCGCCTGCGCGGCGGTCACCCCGGTCCGTCGGGCCAGGAAGTCGCGCACCGTCTCACCCGGTCGCCGTTCCGGCTCCTGCGGCAGGTGCCCGACGGTCGCGGTGGGCGGGCTGAGCCGGACGCTGCCGGCCTCCACCGGCAACAACCCGGCGAGGGTACGCAGCAGCGTCGACTTGCCGGCCCCGTTCGGCCCGACCAGGCCGACCACGTCGCCGGGGGCGACAACCAGGTCCAACCCGGCGAAGAGTGGGCGGTCGCCGTGCCCGGCGGCCAGGTCCTTGACGATCATCGTGGCGCTCATCAGGACGGCAGCCTATCCGGCTGCCCGCATACCAGCCGACCGCAGCGGGCAGACTCAACGACGTGGTGACCACACTGGCGATCGACTGCGGCGGCGGAGGCATCAAGGCCTCCGTGCTGGACGAGGCGGGCACGATGCGGGCCCGACCGTTGCGGGTGCCCACCCCGTACCCGTTGCCGCCCGCGCTTTTCGTCTCGACCCTGCTGGATCTGGGCGGACGCCTACCGACGGCGGACCGGCTCACCGTCGGCGTACCCGGGATGATCCGGCACGGGGTGGTGGTCGCCACACCGCACTACGTGACCCGCAGCGGCCCGCGCAGTCGGGTCGACCCGGACCTGCTCGCCGAGTGGTCCGGCTGGGACGCGCGGGGCACCCTCGCGGACGCCTTCGGGGTGCCCGCGCTGGTGCTCAACGACGCCGAGGTGCACGGCGCCGGGGTGGTCGCCGGCACCGGCTGCGAGCTGGTGCTGACCCTGGGGACCGGGCTGGGCAGCGCGCTCTTCGACGGCGGGGTGCTCGCACCGCACCTGGAGTTGTCGCATGCGCCGGTGCGGTGGGGGACCACCTACGACACCTACGTGGGTGAGCCGGAACGTCGGCGGCTCGGCGACGCCTTCTGGTCCCGCCGGATCCGGCAGGTGGTCGACGGGCTGCGTCCGGTGTTCCGGTGGGACCGGCTCTACCTGGGCGGGGGCAACTCCCGCCTGATCCGGCCCGAGCAGCTCGCCCGGATGGGCGACGACGTGGTGGTGGTGCCGAACACCGCCGGAATCGTCGGCGGTGTCCGCGCGTGGGAGCTTTCCGCCGGACGTCGGGACGCCCGCACCTGACCCCTTCTCGACTCCCGGGAACAGTCGCCAAACGTCCGGTGTTGTGCCAGCGTCGGAACAGGTGACGACGCGACGGAGGGGGTGGGGCAGATGGATCTTCTGGCGGACTACCGGCGGGCGACCATGTTCTTCGAAACCGGTGACCCGAGCGGGGCGGCCCGACTGCTGGAGCCGATCGTCGACGCCGAACCCGGCAACGCGGCCGTTCGGCAGCTGCTGGCCCGCGCGTACTTCCAGTCGGCCCAGCTCAACCGGGCCGAGGAGCACCTGCGGGAGCTGATCGACCGGGACCCGAGCGACCACTACGCGCACCACGTGCTCGGTCGGACGCTGGAGCGGCTGAACCGGCACAACGACGCGCTGCGGCACCTGCGGATCGCCGCCGCGATGTACGCGACCAACGACGACTACCGGACCGCGCTGGAGCGGGTGGAGACCCGAGTGGGCGGCGCGCGCTGAGCGTGGACCGGTGACGTGGCAGGGGCGGTCCTCCGGGGCCGCCCCTTCGTCGTCCGGCGGCCGCCCCTTTGGTCGTGCGGTGGGCGGGCCGGCCGACGTGCCTAGGATGGCGGACATGGGACCTGACCGGCCGGGGGCTGCGGCATGAAGCTCAAGCTGGACCTGCACGACATCTTCAACAAGGGCCAGGACATCGACCGCGCGCTGCGCGGGATCATGGACGAGGCGGTGGCGAAGAAGGCCACCCTGGTCGAGATCATCCCTGGTAAGGGTTCGGGTCAGCTCAAAAAGCGGGTGCTGCGGTTCCTCGACCAGAAGGACGTCAAGCAGCTCTACCACCGGGTAGAGAAGGACTCGAAGAACTTCGGCCGCCTCTTCGTCCACTTCCGCTGGAAGTAGGCCAGGCGGGCACCTGACCGTCGAGGATTTCCGATCTAGGCTCTGAACTGCGGAAACACCGTCGCGGTCTTCAATGTCTTCCAAATGTTGCGCGAGTTCCAAGTCAGGGAACTCGGCCTGGACCTCGCGCAGCCACTTCTAGGTAGCGGCGCGGCGGGCTGGCTCGGTCGCGGCGGACCGGCCTGGAGTCTTGCGGTTGCTCGTTCCATAGACACTTGTACGTACCGGCCTGCCTCAGCGGTTCGAGCGCAAGAGAGTCGATCCTTCGCTCAGCGCACTCGTGATGAACCGCTCCCAACTGGCAAAACGGACCCGTAACGGTCAGGCGAAGGTACCGTTGAGCACAGGAGTGACGTAGGCAGCAGTTACCCTTGGCCCCCCAGAGCGGGACCCCCTCCCCGCCAAGGAGTGATCAACATGGCTAACGCGCACGACGTGGCCGCGTACATCCTGTCCCGCCGCGGACAGACGTCGGCCATGAAGCTGCAAAAACTCGTCTACTACTCCCAGGCCTGGCACCTTGTTTGGGCCGACAGCCCTCTGTTTCCGGAGAGGATCGAGGCTTGGGCGAATGGCCCGGTCATTCGCGAACTCTACGACGCTCATCGTGGCAAGTTCGCCGTCGATCAGTGGCCGCTGGGTGACCCCGACAATCTCAACGCAGCCGAGCGCGGCACCATCGACGCGGTGCTGGACAACTACGGTCACCTCGACGCCCGGCAGTTGAGTCACCTGACCCACGGTGAGGATCCGTGGATCAACGCCCGCCATGGCCTCCCCCCCACGGCACGCTCTGACGCGGAAATCACGACAGAGGTGATGGCCGAGTACTACTCGACGATCGACACGGCGGAGGATGCCGTGCCGGTAGACGAGCTTCCCTGGGGAGACTGGGCCAGCGACTCGGCGGCGTACCGCTAACCCGCCGTGTCGCCGAAGAGACCGAAGGTCAAAGCAGGGACGCTTACCAAGGCGGCCGGAGAACGCCAGCCAAAGGCGATCCTCCGGCCGCCCGGTAACGACCGGCGACTGGTTATCTCTTTCCAGCACGTCGACAGGGCCTTTGACGGTGCGTGGAGTTGGCCAGCCGCAGGCACCCGCGATGCCTGGGAAGTGCTGGACTTCCTGTGCGAGATTTCTCGCCTGACCTGGGGTGAGATCCTGTCGCAGGAGACGGGCCCAAGTCACAAGCGTCACAAGAAGCACCACAGCTACTCCACGGAAACTGTTGCCTCCACCGCGCAAGCCCGCCTAGCTGATCTGAGGCTCAATGAGGTGACCGACGAACTCTTTCGGTTCCGGATCTCTGGTCCGAAGCGGCTTTGGGGGTTCCGGGTCGAGGATGTGTTCCATGTGTTGTGGTGGGACCCCGACCACATGGTGTGCCCCTCGGATAAGACGTGACGGCGAACCGACCTCGCTGAGCCAGCCCCGGGTCAGTCCCACTCGGCGAGAGATCCCAGGGTGCTTAGCGCCTCCTCGAGGAACGGGTAGGGCACACTCGTCCGTTCCACACCGCCGTCACTTGTCCGCTGCCACGCCTGGTTGGTGTGATCGATAAAGCAGACGGTGACGGGCGCTCTCCCCATGATGGGTGACCACGGGCCGGGGACACGAAGTCCGGCCTGGTAGCGCTGCCTGAAGTCGTGCTTGTCGCCCGGACCGAGCCCCTCGTGGTGGGGCAGAATCAAGTGCCTACCGTCCTTCGGCAGAGTCACGATCACGGCGAGGTTCCGGATCGGGTTCGACCCATAGTTGTGGACGGTGAGCACCACCTCGCTGATGTGGGCATCACTGTCGCCCCCGAACGTGCCGAACCGGGCAGGCGTGGCTACCACTGCTCGAGGCGCATTCAGGGCGGCCTCCTCCCGTTCCTCGATGAGCTGCCGTTCGGCCTGCTCAGACCGTCGCCGCTCGTGCAAGAAGAGAGCCGCGGCGGCACCTGCCGCCGCCAAGCCGGCGACCACGCCGAGGATGCTGCCCCATGCCTGCATCCAGTCGGTGACCTTCGGCTGCTCCTCAGCGGCCGGCGCACGGTAGATAGCTGCGATGAACCACATCGATCCGCCCGCCAGGAGCGCGCTGGCGATGAACCAGATGGCCAGACGGCGGGAGATCCAGTCCAGGAGCTTCGTCACCCTGCCATCATGACCGCGGCCAGCCACAGTCAGAAGCGGTGAGCCCGAAGGTAGCGTGCCGTCATGGATGCCGAAGACGAACAGCTCCTAGCTGCCTGCAACCAGCTCGCCAACCTCACCCGAGAGGTGATCAACGACACTGCGACCGGCACCAGTGGTGACATGTGGACGATGGTCTACGGCCAGATGGAGGTGGTCGCGGAGAGTCCTGACGAGCTCATCCGGGTTTTCCAAGAGCAGTACAACGTCCTCAACAAGGCCGCTGGGACGATGATTCTCGTGCTGGCACAGCTCTACGCGGAGAGGGCGGGCATCACTGACACGGAGGCCGTCGACCAGGCGCAGGCCATGGTGCAGGCCGCGGTCGAGGGCTGATCTGGTCGGGCGACTGCCCACCGCCAACTGAAGTGGTGACGGTGGGTAGACCCCTCGCGTCATCGATCTCTGGGTTTAGGTAGATCGCTCCGAAGTAAGACTCGATCTAGCTTCGGGAGGGTCTGGCCACTGCGCCTGCCGACGCCGAGGTTCCGATTCCCGAGGAGGTTCGGCATCGGATGGAGCGGAATTTCCGTCATGAGGCGCGGGCATGCGTCCGCGTCACCGGTCGGATACTGGACGGGTGACGGAGGAGCAGGTTACCGAGCCGACGCGGTGGACGATTCACGGTGAGCGGGTGGTGGACGGCAGCCGGCGAGCGCGATTGAGCATTGCCGACGTGGAACTGCCGGATGGGATCCGTTTCGAGCAGTACGTGATCCGTGCGCCCCGGTCAGCCATGGTTGCGGTGCTTGACGAGCAGGAGCGCCTGCTGCTGATGCGGCGGCACCGGTTCGTGTTCGACCGGTGGGTGTGGGAGCTGCCCGGGGGCTACGTCGATGACGGTGAGCAGCCGGCGACATGCGCGGTCCGCGAGGTCGAGGAGGAAACCGGATGGCGTCCGGGTGCCGTGGAACCGATGCTGTCCTTCCAGCCGTGGGTGGCGACCGCAGATGCGGAGAACCTGTTGTTTCTCGCGCGCGATGCCACACATATCGGGTCACCGATGGACGTCAATGAGGCCGAGCGGGTGGCCTGGATGCCGTTGGCGGAAGCGCGCGACCTCGTGTCCCGGGGTGAGATCGTGGGGTCCGGCACGGTGATCGCGGTGTTGGAGTTGGTTGCGCGTAAAGCCCGGGGTGAGCTGTAGTCAGCGGCGTTGACCGAGGGTCGCGTCGACGCGGCTGATGAAGTTTCGGACGGCTGGCCGGCGGCGGTGCGCTGTGAGTTCGGTCTGCAGGTCGCGTAAATACCGGACGGCTCGGGCTGACCGCAGTTGAGAGGTCAGGGTGAGCGCTTCGGCCCCGATGGCGCTGGCGCGATCGGGCTCGCCGTGGTGGGCGTGGATGGACGCGAGGAGAGTGAGGTTGAAGGCCTTCCCGCGGACGTAGCGTTCGTCCATCTGCAGCGAGCGGACGGTGAAGCGTTCGGCCTGCTGGTGGCGGCCGAGTGCGCGGAAGCAGTGGCCGAACTTCGCTGACAGGTATGCCTCGTCGAAGTAGCCGAGCCATTGCGGGTCGCTGCTGCGGTCGGCGCGGTCGAGCAGCTGTTCTGCCTGGTGCAGTGCGGTGGTGCAGGCGCGTTCGTCGCGCCCGGCGGCATGGGCGTGGGCTTCCATGACCAGGGCCTCGGCGGTCAACACCGCGAGGCCGGCGCGTTGTGCCGTCTGCCGGGCGGCGCGGGCGAGATCGATGCCGCTGGCACTGTGGCCGAGGTAGGTGGCTTGGTGGCTCATCGCGGCGAGGATTTCGGTGCCGAGCCCAGCATCGTCAGCAGCTCGGGCGAGGTCGAGAGCGTGGGTGAGGTAGCGCTGGGCTAGGCCGTGTTCGGCCATGTCGTATGCCTGCCAGCCCGCGAGCTGAGTCAACTCGGCGACGGCGGCGAGTAGCTTGCGGCCGGTCGCCGGATCGTAGCGTCCCTCGGTCAGTAGGGGCGTGACCTCGTGGTTGAGGTAGCGGGCAAGGGTTTCACGGGCGTGGCCGCCGCCGTGCTGGTTGTCGAGTCGCCGGTAGGTGGAGGTCATCTCGCGGATGGTGTCGATGTCGGGTTGGCCGACTGGTCGGTGACCTCTCTGCCCGACGGGTTGGGTGGTGGGGGCGGTGAACCAGCGCAGCGCGGGCAGGGTGTAGCCAGCGGAGCTGAATACCGTCTGACGGAGCATGTCTCGGCGGTTCACGTCGCCTTCCCACAGCTGTGTGGCGGCGCGGACGGTCTCGCGCCAGGATTGGTCGTTTGGCACATCACCCCGCGGGCTGCCGGGGGAGGGGCGATGTGGTTGGTGGCAGGGTGCAAGGCCGAGCGACATCCGGATCTCGTCGGGCATGCCACAGCCGTCGGCGATCCGCTCCAGCACGTCGATGGAGCTCACCTTCCGCCCGGCGATCACCCGGCTGACGTAGCCCTGTTCCAGGCCAACCACGGCCCCGATGCGTGTCTGACTCGCCCCCGCGTGCCGGGCAAGCAGCCGGAACAGAGTGCCGATGTCGCGGACGCGCACTGCGGCCCTGACGTCCTCCCGTGCCCAGAAGTCGTCCGGAATCCGAAAGTGGTCGAGTGGCACAACCGCTCCCACCGTTGTCGAACGACTACGCATCGTGCTCAACCTGGAGCTTAGGTCTGGTACCCGTGCAGGTCGAGCCCGCTCATGTCACCGTGATATGGCTAGCGGACATGGCCGCGAGGCCGCGGCCAGCGGGACCGTCTTGGCATGTTGTTCGATGTCGAGAACCCACCGGTCGAACCGCCTGACGGCTGTCGCCACCGGCTGCTGTGGCGTCTGTGCCGAGCACTGTGGGAGGACCACCGCCCCGGCCGTGCCAGCCACTACCTCACCGTTGGTCAGCTACAGGCCGACCGACTTATGTCGTGCCGCCTGGCACGCCTCGCCCTCGACGGCCTGCTTACCGCTAGCGGTCAGCAGGCCGTCGCATCATCGCTGTGGCTCGATGTTGCCCGGAGCCGTATCGCCACGGGCGATATCAACCTCGCCGCCGTCCGGGCGGAGGCACGCTGGCACCGTCGCCGTGCAGACCTGACGGAGTGAGGGTGGCTGCCATTTGCGGCTTGGAGGCCCTCATCGAGCACGCTCAGGGTCAAGTCGACGCCGCCGACGTGCTCCTGACACGTCATGACGAGGTTGGACTCGACCTGTGCCGGTGCGGTCGGCCCCACCCCTGCCCAGAGCGACTGCACTGGGCCCAGAGGCGGGCGCACTTCGTACACCTCATCGGTGCCCCACGGTGACCACCCACGGCCCGGTGATGCCGATCTGGACCTGCGGAGGCTGCAACGCGCCTTGGCCCTGCCAGACGCGACAGCAAGAACTACGCGCTGAATACGAGGGCGCAGCCGTCTCCCTAGCGCTCTATATGGGTGCTCAACTGGTCTGCGCCTCGCAGGATCTGACCTGGGTGCCGGCAGGGGTTCTGCACCGTCGCTTCCTCGGTTGGACCCGATGAGCATCCTCCGGCGGGGTGACGAGAAGTTCCACTACAGCGACGGCTCCCACAGGTGGATCCCGCCGGACCCCGACTACGACCAGGAGGTCTGGGACGAGCAGATCCGCCAGCACAAACACGGCCACCTGCGGAACGAGCGTCCGAAGATCCGCATCCAGCGGCTGATCTGAGGCGAGCGGTGGCGGTCAGAGGCTGGCGGCGAGGAAGCCGCAGACGACCAGCGGAAGCGCAGCGGACAGGCTGCCCACCACTGCCGACGAGCGGATCCGGATACGGGTGACGAGCACCGCGAGCATCGCCAGGCTGAGCAGCAACGCGAGGAACAGCGCGGGCATGGCCACGTGGAGCCCGAAGAGCAGCGCCCGCGACCGTTCGGAGTCGCATACCTCGCCGCAGCCTGCCGTGACCGACCCGAGAGCGTGCTGAGGAACAGGCCGAACGACACGACGACGGCCACGTACCAGCCCGCCAGCACCAGGAAGCATGAGCGCGCGTCAACGAGATGGGTACGTGACGGTGCCAGAGTCATGCGGGAAGTATCCGCTGCTGAGCGAGCGGGGTCAGCCCCCGATCTCGGCGACCATCGTGTCCGCGTCCTCGAAAGACTCGACAGTGCGGAAGCCTTCGGCGGCGTACAGCCGCGCGGCGAAGTTCGCCCGCTCCACGCTCAGCGACACAGTGCGGATGCCGCGTGCTCGTGCGGCGTCCAGAACAGCGCGCAGAAGCACCCGGCCCACACCCCGGCCCCGCCAGGATTCCACCACGCCGATGGTCAGTTCTGGCACGTCGTCACTCACGTACCCGTAGCCCGGATCGGCGGCGGTCAGGTACCGGAACCAGGCCGCGCCGACCGGGCGATCAGTCGGGTCCACCGCAACCAGGCCGAAGTCGTCTGGCCGCATCCAGCCGGAGACGTAGTGGGCCAGCGCAGGGTTCGCCAGGATCTCTTCGCGGGACCAGTTGCGCTCGGGTAGCCAGTTCACGGCCTCCACGAGCATGTCGACCAGGAATTCGGAATCAGCCGAAGTGGCCGCGCGGATGCCGAGGTCAGTCACCGCCGAAGCCTCGCACACCAGATCGAACCAAGCCAACATCCTGCCGTCCGCAGAGGCCTTCCAGCGCGAACCAACAGCCAATTTTCGTCAGCGAGACGGCCCGCCAGCAGGTCTGGACGTAAAAGCAATCAGCGTCATCCAGTCGGATTCCTGACTTCGGGCACTGTCAATCCGACCTTGACGGCCAGTCGTGTTCAGAACTGTCCCAAATCTCCGTAAAGCGCGAAACATCAAGCGCGCGACGCGCTCCGGACCGCCGCTACGATGCAGCCTCCGAGGCGCGTGACAACGGGCGGAGAGCGCGGATGCTTGGTCCTAAGAGAGCGGTGAGGACAAAGACGGCCATCTGGCGCTACAAGCTGTGGCGTTACAGACTGACGACCGTGGGACTGGCTCTAGCCTCGTTCGGGCTGGCGACATCCCTGGTGAACCTGCCACGGCCAGTCAGTGTGGTTGCTGGCCTCGCCGGCGCTACTCTCTCCCTCATGGAGACCCGAGCCAACCGTCGCCGTGCACGAGAGGTGCGATTTCAGCCGCGGAAGGGCGACACCTACCGGGATGTGGTTGGCGATTCGGTGGACCTCGGGTCAGGTGTGGAAAGCGCCCGTGACGTTGGGATTCTGCTGTCGCGTGAGAACGCCGAACTGCGTAAGCGGCCCATCCGGGCCATTGTTCAGTCGCCCGACTACAAGCTTCCTCGTGACCTGAAGACGTGGTCGCTTGACTTCCTGACGCATCGTTCGAGGACGGGGAAGATCTATAACGACAGTGTGCTCTGTCTGGCTGCGGACCTGTTGAGCGAGGATGTCGTCAAGCTGAGGGCGGGCCACTATTTCGATTTCATGTGCAGCAACTTGCTCGCCCCGTTGGACATCTGGGAGGTGGGGCGGAAGAGCCCAGCGCTTCGAGGAAGGGACCTCATCCTCGACTCGGACGGCCGGCTGATCTCCTTCAAACGCAGTCGTCTCGCGAACCTGGTCGGTGTGTCGACGCTGGCCTTCACCACAGACGGACAGTTGCTCGTGGTCGCGCAAACCGAGGACAACATCGGCAGTCCCGGATTGCTTGCCCCGTCCGGCTCAGGCGCACTGGAACCGAGGGACGTGCCTCGGAACCCGGCGGACTGGACGATTCAGAGGATCGTCATAAACGGAGCCGAACGCGAGCTGCGGGAAGAGTGCCACCTGGTAGAACGCGAGATAACAGACAGCTCCCTAATTGGTCACGGCCGCTGGATCAGCCGGGGAGCCATGCCCGAGTTCTGCGCCGTGACTCTGCTGAACCTTACCGGTGATCAGGTGCTCGATCGGTCACCGCGGCGAGTGGAGCGCTCCTACGTACACGAATTCATGCCCGTCGGCCTGGCGCCCCGGCGGCTCTGGGATCCCAGTCGACCGCTTGACATGCTCCTTCAGCATCGACAGGCGGTTTCCTGGCCGCTGGCACTTGGGCTCGCCTGCCTGGCGGAGTGCATCGCGGACGAGTCATGGCCTATGCGCAATGAATTGTTGGCGCGCCTGGAGGGGTAGTTCGCCGCATCTCGGTCGCTACGAATAGTTCGGTGGTCCGGCGGAGCGAATTGTTGCGCCGGACCACCGTTCTCTGCGTCAGACGGGGTAGGTGCGGGCGACCGCCAACATCTCCGAGCTGTGCGACCCCACGACGCCGACGGCGGGTGGCCGGGGGCGGAAGCCGGGCAGCGCGTCCAGGCCGTCACTGGCGTCCATAACCCGCAGCGCGACCGGGCCGTCAGCGGGGCTCGGGTACATGGTCAGCGTGATCTCGACCCCCTCCGCTGGCGGCGCGTGGAACACCACGCCGAAGCCCCAGGGCTTCTGAGTCGCCGTCCGGGCAACATCGAACTGTCGTCCGTTCACCGTCGCCGACGTCACCGCCGTCGGTCCGTTCACATGCAGCGTGAGCAGGCGGACCGGGCGCTGCGGGAGGACACGCACCCGCACCAGCCGTTCGTCACCGGAGCGGGTGTCGGAGAGCACCTCCAGCTTCGGGGCGGGCAGGTTCGCCGCCTGCGCCGGCCCGGCCCGCAGCTCACCGTCGCCGAGTCCGGGGAAGTCGTCGCCGACGTCGGTCGTCCCGTCCACGTAGCCGTCCGTCCACGGCTGCGGGTCACTCTCGTGGCTGAGCCAACGGGCCTGACCGGTGCCGGCGTCCATCGCGTACATCAGGTGGGTGGGCGCTGGGTGCGCGGCGTCGAAGCGGTCGACGGCCAGCCCGACCCCGGCGAGCACCACCGCCGCCACGGCGGCGGCCCCGGCCGGGAGCGCACCGAGCCGCCGGGCCCGCAGCGCCAGCAGCCCGCGCTGGCCACCGGCCTGCGGGTGCAGCAGGTCGACCACCGGCAGGGCGGTCAGGCCGAGCAGCACCGCGACCAGCGCGGCCACCCCGCCCATGCCCATCCCCAGCGCGGGGAAGAGCAGCACCACGGTGGGCAGCAGGATGACCACACCGACGGCCGCGGCGGCGGTCACCGCCACCACCGGCCACGGTCCGGTCTGCCGGGTACGCAGCGCGACCAGCCCGCCGAGGGCGCCGGCCAGCGCCGGCAGTGTGGTGAGGTACGCCCCTCCCGGCACCGCCACGGCGAGCAGCACCCCGAGCAGCGCCAGCCAGGCCAGACCGCCGACGGCGAGCGCGGCCGGGCCGATCCGGCGGCGGGTCAGCGCGTACCAGGTGAACAGGATGGCGGCGGCGAGCGCCAGGACGGCCAGCCGGTACCAGATCGGTCGGTACGGGTCGAGCAGTTCGGCGTACCCCGGTCGGATCGTGGTGATCGCCAGCCAGAGCAGTTGGGCGGCGACCGGCGCGGCGACGATCGGCACCAGGGCCAGCGCGAAGCCGGCGGCCAGCCGACCGATGCTGGCCCGGCCACTGCGCCGGGTCAGCCAGCCCAGGGCCGCCACCGCGATCACCGCGAGCAGGGCCAGCGGCAGGGTGAGCGTGCCCGGGTAGCGGACCAGGCCACCGGGGACCGGGAAGTAGGTCGCGTCGTGTCCGGAGCGCAGGTCGGTCAGGTCGACCGCACCGAACTCCCGAGCGAGACCCAGCGCGTTGTCCCCGTGCTGTTGGAGGCTGCCCCGGTCCATCGCTGCCGGAGTGTCCAGCGGTGTGTGGTAGATCGCACCGCCGTCGATGTACGCCGAGTTCAGCCCGACGAACTTCTGGTCCAGGAAGGCGGTGAAGTCGGTGTCGTTGGGCAGCGCGCGGTAGATCTCCACCGCGAACGAGGTGCCGACCGGATGCGGGGCGGCCCGGCCGAAGACGTCGACCAGCTTCGCGTTGTTCCGGGACGTCTCGAACATGATCACCGGGCCGGTGGAGCCCCGGGCCTCCAGGTTCAGCACCACTCCGCCGTCGGCGGCCAGCGGGTGACTGGCGGCGAACGCCGACGCGCCGCACAGGCACGCCTCCTCGGCGTCGGTCAGCACGAAGACGATGTCGTTGCGCGGGCGAGGGCCGGTGCTGAGCGCGCGGGCCACCTCCAGGATGGCCGAGGTGCCGGCGGCGTCGTCGTTGCCGCCCGGCCCGGTCTGTACCGAGTCGTAGTGGGCGACCAGGAATATCCGGCCCGTCGACGCGGTGCCGGGCAGCCGGGCCACCACGTTGCGCACGCGGGCCAGTGTCGTCCCGCCCGCCGCCCCGCTGAGCTGGCCGGCCTCCGGTGCCACCGTGTCCTGCACCTCGGTCTCCAGGCCCAGCCCGCGCAACTGCTGCTCGAGGTGCGCGCGCACCTGGTCGTTGGCCGCGCTGCCGGCGACGTGCGTCCGGGCCGCGATCACCTGGACGTCCGCGTACGCCCGGCCGGCGCTGAACTCACCAGCCGGCGCGTCCGCCGGCTTCGGCGCCGGGGTGCGCAGGTCGAGCAGGCTGCCGGCACCGACGGCGGCCAGCGCGACCAGCGCCGCCGCGGCGGCCACGAGCCGCCGGTGAGGTCTGGCCAGGGCACGGTCGGCCGGGGGTACGCCCAAAGTCGGGCCGGGCGGCGTGCCCGTCGTGACCGGGGTGGTGGGTGCGCCCACGGGAACTCCTCGGGGGTGGTGGGGCCTGGGGTGGCACCATCCTGCCCCTCGGCGCGTGCCGAAGGGATGGCCGGTACGCCCTACCTCGACCGCCGCCCGGTTCGTCATCGGGTGGGCAGTGACGAGGCCCATCCCCCTCCCCGCCCGCGCCGGAGGCACCGTGTTGTGTGCGACCGTTGTCTAATACAGGATCAGCAGGGCACTCGGAAGGAGCCCGACATCACCAGCGAACTCCCGCGCCTCGCGGCGGTGACCCGGCCGAACCGGGGACCCGGTCTGACCGGTTCCCCCGTCGTGCCGTACCCGCACGGCGGCCTGGCGCGGCACGCCAACCTGCCACCGGGAGAGCGGTTGCGGGTGCTGCTGGTGGAGGACGACGAGGGCGACGCGTTCCTGGTCGCCGAGTTGCTCGCCGAGACGAACTCGATGATCGACCTGCTGGTCGCCACCAGCCTCCGGGAGGCGCGGCAGCGGATCGGCGACGTGGACTGTGTCCTGCTCGACCTGGGCCTGCCCGACGCGCAGGGGCTGGACGGGCTGCGCCAGGTGCTGGAGATGTCGAGCGGCGCTGCGGTCTGTGTGCTCACCGGCCGCTCGGACGAGCACCTGGGCGTCGTAGCGGTCGCCGAGGGTGCGCAGGACTACCTGGTCAAGGGCCAGGTCGACGGGGTGTTGCTGACCCGGGCGCTGCGCTACGCGGTGGAGCGCAAGCGCGCCGACGAGAACGCCCGCCGGTTGCGCGAGGTCGAGCTGCGTCAGGCCGAGTCGGCCCGCCTCGAACGCGGCCTGCTGCCGCAGCCGCTGATGACGACCGATCAGGTGGCGGTGCACACCTTCTACCGGCCCGGCCGGCACGCCGCGCTGATCGGCGGGGACTTCTTCGACGTGGTGCAGACCCGCCCGGACCGCCTCGACCTGATCGTCGGCGACGTCTGCGGGCACGGGGTGGACGAGGCCGCACTCGGTGTCGAGCTGCGGGTGGCCTGGCGGGCCCTCGTGCTCGCCGGAGTGCCGGACGACGAGGTGCTGCCCGCGCTGGAGCAGGTGCTGATGAGCGAGCGCCGCCTCCAGGAGATCTTCGCTACGGTGGCCACCGTCAGACTCGACCTGGACGCCAACCGGGCCACCGTCCGACTCGCCGGGCATCCGCCACCGCTGTTGCTCTCCGGTGGCCGGGTCACCCCGGTGCCCGCACCCGGCGGCCGACTGCTGGGCGTACGACCCCGCCGGCCGATCGCCTACGACGTGGAGTTCGACAACGATGACTGGTCCCTGCTGATGTACACCGACGGCCTCATCGAGGGGCGGGTGGGCGAGGGCAACGAACGCCTCGACGTACCGGGGTTGACCGGGCTCCTCGACGAGCCGGCCAACCGGTCGGTGTCGCTGCCCGAGTTGCCGGCCTGGCTGGTCGGTCGGGCGGAGCGGCTCAACGGCGGCGCGCTCTCCGACGACGTGGCCATGCTGCTGGTCAGCCGGGGTGGTGGCCGGTGAAGCCAGTGGTCGGCGGCTGGAGCCTGCGCCGCCGGGTCGTCACCCTGCTCACCGTCGTGGGCATCCTGTTGATCGGCCTGGCCGGGGCGGAGGCGGCGATGGCCGCCCGTAATCGCACCCAGATCGACGCCGTCCTGAACCAGACCGGCCCGCTGCGGGTGCAGTCGCAGGAACTGCTCAACGCCCTGCTCGACCAGGAGACGGCAGTCCGTGGGTACGCGGTCAGCGGTAAGCCGGCCGACCTGGGCCCGTACCGGGACGGGCTCGCGCAGGAGCAGAGCGTCGTCGCCTCGATGCGGTCGCTGCTCCACGACTATCCGCAGATCGGCCAGGAGATGCGGATAGTCGAGGAACGCGCCGCGCAGTGGCGGCAGTCCGTGGCCGAGCCGGTGATCACCACCACCGAGCAGAGCGGCACCCGCGCGGGGCAGGCGTTGATCACCGACCAGACCCGGCAACAGTTCGACCAGCTTCGCGCGGCGGTGGATGACCTCCAGGAGGAGATCCTCGCCGCGCGGGAGCAGGCCGCCACCAACGTGCGTACCAGCAGCAACGTGCTGGTCGTCCTGCTGATCGTCGCCGCCCTGGTGGTGGTCGTGGCCGGCGCGGTGCTGCTGGTCTCGCTGGACCGGATGGTGGTCCGGCCACTGACCGGCCTGGCCGACCAGGTCCGTGAGGTCGCCGAGGGCGACTACCAGCACCGCATCGCCACCGTCGGCCCGCCGGAGTTCATCCGGCTCGGCGACGACGTGGACGCGATGCGCCAGAAGATCGCCGCCGATCTGGCCGAGGTGCGTGGTGCCCGCGAGCGCATCGAGTGGGTCAACAGCCAGCTCCAGAAGCAGGCCGAGGAGCTGACCCGGTCCAACCGTGACCTGGAGCAGTTCGCGTACGTGGCCTCGCACGACCTGCAGGAGCCGCTGCGCAAGGTGGCCAGCTTCTGCCAACTGCTGCAGCGCCGCTACGCCGGGCAGTTGGACGAGCGGGCCGACCAGTACATCGCGTTCGCGGTGGACGGCGCTCAGCGGATGCAGCGTCTGATCAACGACCTGCTCGCGTTCTCCCGGATCGGCCGGCTCACCACCGGCTTCGTCGAGGTCGACCTGAACAAGGTGATGGGCGACGTGGCCGGTCAGACCGAGGCCGCCCGGCAGTACGCCGATGCCGAGCTGACCTGGACCGAACTGCCGGTGATCTCGGGTGAGGAACCGCTGCTCACCAACCTGTTGGCGAACCTGGTCAGCAACTCGATCAAGTTCCGGCGGGCGGACGTGCCGCCCAAGGTGCACATCTCGGCCCGTCTGGTGGGCACCGAGTGGGAGATCAGCTGCGAGGACAACGGCATCGGCATCGAGCCGGAGTTCGCCGACAAGATCTTCGTGATCTTCCAGCGTCTGCACTCGAAGGACGCGTACCCCGGCACCGGCATCGGGCTGGCCATCGTCAAGAAGATCGTCGAGTACCACGGCGGCCGGGTCTGGGTGGACACCGACGTGGCAGAGGGCACCGCGATCCGCTTCACACTGCCGGCCCTTCCGGCGGACGTGGAGTCGGCTGCCGTCGTCGACTCGCCGGAACAGCCGGCGGCTCTTTCCGCGGGCGACACGACGCCCCCGGACGAGGCTCGGGCAGCGCCGGCCGAGCAGTCCGGCGGGTCGGACCGACCGGACCGGGCCGACGCGGCGTCGGGAAGCGGTAGAACGGGTGACATGAGGGAGACGGTGGGATGACCGCGCCGGCGGATGGCAAGAGCCCGATCGAGGTCCTGCTCGTCGAGGACGATCCGGGTGACGTGTTGATGACCCAGGAGGCGTTCGAGGAGCACAAGCTGCGCAACCGGCTGACCGTCGTCTCCGACGGCGCCGAGGCGCTCGCCTACCTGCGGCAGGAGGGCCAGTACGCCGACGCGGTGGCGCCGGACCTGATCCTGCTCGACCTCAACCTGCCCCGCCGGGACGGCCGGGAGGTGCTGGAAGAGATCAAGAAGGACGAGGAGCTGCGTCGGATCCCGGTGGTCGTGCTGACCACCTCGCAGGCCGACGAGGACATCCTGCGCAGCTACCAGCTGCACGCCAACGCCTACGTGACCAAGCCGGTGGACTTCGAGCGCTTCATCTCGGTGGTCCGCCAGATCGACGAGTTCTTCGTCAGCGTGGTCAAGCTGCCGCCGCGTGGCTGACACCCTGCTCGACGATGTTGGCGACCTCCTCCGCGAGGCCGCCGACCAGGTCGTGGTGCCCCTGTTCCGCAAGCTCGACGACGAGGACGTGTCGGAGAAGGCACCCGGTGAGGTGGTCACCGTCGCCGACCGCCGGGCCGAGGAGTTGCTGTCGGCGGGGTTGCGCCGGCTGCGGCCGGGCTCGATGGTGGTCGGCGAGGAGGGCGTCGCCGACGACCCGGGGCTGCTGCGGCACCTGAGCGACGGCGGGGACGTCTGGTTGGTCGACCCGGTCGACGGCACCGCCAACTTCGCGGCCGGTCGCCGGCCGTTCGCCCTGATGGTGTCGCTGCTGACCGACGGACGACCGGCCGCCGGCTGGATCCTCGACCCGCTCGCCGACACCCTCGCCGTCGGGTCTGCCGACGACGGCACCCTGCTCAACGGCCGGCCGGTGGACCGCACCGCCACGCCTCCGCCGCTCGGCGAGCTGCGCGGGGCGGCGATGACCCGGTTCCTGCCGCCGGAGACCCGGGACCGGGTCCGCGCCGGCGGCCGGCAACTCGGTGAGCTGCTGCCCGGCCAGCACTGCGCCGGCCGCGAGTATCTGGACATCCTCACCGGCGAGCAGCAGTTCGTCCTGTTCTGGCGCACCCTGCCGTGGGACCATGCCCCGGGCACCCTGCTGGTCCGCGCCGCCGGTGGCGTCGCCCGCCGGTTCGACGGGGCCGACTACCACCCGGCCGACGACGGCCGTGGTCTGCTCGTCGCCGCCAACGAGCAGGTCTGGGCCGAGGTACGCGACGCCCTCCTCGACAGCTGATCGGCGCACTGCGCGACGGCGCTGGAACGCTGCGTCGACATCTGGGCGGCCCGGTGGTCAGGGGGCTGGTCAGCAGGCCGCCGTCCGGTATCGTGACCGGCGGTCTCCCGCCAGCAGGCCGCCGACCGGCGCCGGCGGGGACGCCGCCGCGCAGTTGGTTCACCGGGGGCCGGCGGTCGACGGAAGGACGCTTGCGTGCCCAGGACCAGGCTTCGCCCGCGGCTCGGTCGCCGCGCCCTGTTCGCTCTGCTCGCCACCGCCGCGCTGGTGCTCGGGGGCGCCGCCGTGCCCGCGTACGCGGAGCCGGGCGAGGGTGGCAGCAAGAAGCTCCAGGACGCGTTGGAGTTGACCGCCAAGGGGCACATCGAGGCGAAGGCCAAACTGGACAACTCCAAGCGTCGCCAGACGGCGCTGGCCGGTGAGCTGACCACGGTCGAGGGTCGACTGGTCGGGCTGACCGCCCAGGTGGGCGAGGTGGCCGCACAGTCGTACCGGGTCGGCCGGCTCACCCCGGCGACGATGTTGCTCAACACCAGCACCCCGCAGGCGTTCCTGGAACGCGTGAGCGACCTCGACATGATGGCCCAGCGCGATGCCAAGCGGCTGCGTGACCTCGTCGAGGCCAAGCAGCAGGCGCAGCAGGCCAAGCTCGCCATCGACACCGAGGTCCGCGAGCAGCAGAAGCAACTCGCCGTGATGGCGAAGAAGAAGAAGGAGGCCGAGGCCGCGCTCGCCGAGGTCAGCTCGGGCAGCAGCAGCGGTTTCAGTGGCGGCAGTTCCGCCTCGGCGACGCCGGCTCCGCGTAACTCGGACGGGTCCTGGCCGTCGGAGTCGTGTTCGGTGAAGGACCCGACCACGTCCGGCTGCATCACCCCGCGCACCCTGAACGCACTCAAGCAGACCCAGGCGGCCGGCTACAAGCGGCACGCCTCCTGCAAGCGCAGCGGTGGTGGCGGCGAGCACCCGAAGGGGCGGGCCTGCGACTTCTCGGCCGCCACGAACGGCTTCGAGGACAAGAACGCGACCGGCGGCGACAAGGCGTACGGGGACAGCCTGGCCGCCTGGCACGTGCGCAACGCCGACCGTCTGGGCGTGCTCTACGTGATCTGGTACCGGCAGATCTGGCATCCCGGCACCGGGTGGCGCTCGTACAGCGGCAGCGGCAGTCCCGCCGCGTCCCACACGAACCATGTTCATCTCTCGATGTACTGACCCGAAGTACCAGCTTCGCTGCGTACCATCGCGACGATGAGCTCTCCACCGCCCGACGTAGCGGCCCCGCCGTCGTCCCCGGCCTCGCCCGTTCCGGTCACCGGCCGGGCGTTGCCCAACGGCCTGGCCGCCTTTCTGGTCTTCTTCTCCAGCGGGGCCGTGCTGGTGCTGGAGACCGTCGCGCTGCGCCTGGTCGGCCCGTACGTCGGGGTGACCCTCCAGGTGACCAGCTCGGTGATCGGCATCGCGCTGGCCGCCATCGCGTACGGGGCGTGGTCGGGTGGCTGGCTGGCCGACCGGCGCAACCCGCGGGGTCTGCTGGCGCCGGCGCTGGTGCTGGCCGGCATCGCGACCGCGATCACCCTGCCGGTGGTCCGCTACGCCGGTGAAGTGCTGCGCGGCGGGGCGGCCAGCGGCATCCTGCTGCTGGTCGCGCTGGCCGTGTTCGTGCCGGCCGCGCTGCTGGCCGCGGTCACCCCGCTGGTCGTGAAACTCCAACTGGCCGACCTGCGCCGCACCGGCCAGGTGGTCGGTCGACTCTCCGGGATCGGCACCCTGGGTGGCATCACCGCCACCCTGCTCACCGGGTTCGTGCTGGTCGCCGCGCTGCGCAGCACTGTCATCCTGCTGACCCTCGCGGTGGCGCTCGGGCTGGTCGGCATCGGCCTCGGGTGGTATCTGCGGCGGCAGGAGCCCACCGAACTGCCCGGCCCGGCCCGGACCCGGGCCGCGTTGGCAGTCCTCGGCCTGCTCGGGGCCGGGCTGACCACGATCGCGCCGAACCCGTGCGACATCGAGACGGCGTACCACTGCGCCCGGGTCGTGTCCGACCCGGACCGGCCCACCGGGCGGACGCTGCTGCTCAACTCGGCCCAGCACTCGTACGTGGACCTCGCCGACCCGAAGCACCTGGAGTACGCGTACACGAAGTGGATCGGCGCGGTCGCCGACGTCGCCGCACCCGCCGGGAAGCGGCTCGACGCGCTGCACCTGGGCGGCGGCGGGTTCACGATTCCGGTCTACCTCACCGCCACCCGGCCGGGCACCGAGAACGTGGTGTTCGAGATCGACGGCGGCCTGGTCGAGCTGGGTGAACAGGAGTTGGGCGTACGCACCGGGCCGGAGCTGCGGGCGGTGGTGGGTGACGCCCGGATGCTGGTCGCCGGCGAGCCGACGGACAGCCGGGACCTGGTCGTCGGTGACGCGTTCGGTCACCTGGTGGTGCCGTGGCACCTGTCCACCCGGGAGATGGCGGCCGAGGTGCGACGGGTGACCCGCCCCGGCGGCGTGTACGTGCAGAACGTCATCGACTACCCGCCGCTGCGGTTCATTCGCGCCGAGCTGGCCACGGTGGCGGCCGAGTTCCGGCACGTGGCGTTGATCGCGCCGCCGGAGGCCCTCGCCGAGCAGCAGGGTTCCAACTTCCTCATCGTCGGCTCGGACACGCCGCTGCCGCTGGACGCCGTCCGCGCCCGGCTGAACGAGGTGGACCCCAAGGTCAGCCTGCTCTCCGGTGTGGAGCTCACAGATTTCGTCAGCTCGGCGATGGTGCTGACCGACGACTACGCCCCGGTGGACCAGCTCCTGGCCACCGCCTGATCGGGTGACTTTCCTGACCGATTCCGATCCAACAGGTGTAGGTGTGTCGTGCCTGGGCAACAACGGCCACCATGGGCGGTGGGGACCGGAAGAACGCGCAACTCCTCGATGAGCGGTACCGGCTCGTCGAGCAACTCGGCGCGGGCGGCATGTCGGTGGTCTGGCGGGGCTACGACGAGGTGTTGGGCCGCCAGGTCGCAGTGAAGGTGCTCGCCTCCCGGCTCGCCAGCGACCGGGCCTTCCGGCACCGGATCCGGGTGGAGGCGCAGGCCGCCGCACGGCTCTGCCACCCCAACATCACCAACGTGTACGACTACGGCGAGTCCGAGCAGGTCGGCCTGACCGTGCCGTACGTGGTGATGGAGCTGGTCGACGGCGCTTCGTTGGCCAGTCGGCTGGGCCGGGAGGGCCGGCTGCCGTGGCGGGAGGCGGTGACCATCGGCGCCGAGGTCAGCTCCGCGCTGGCCACCGCACACGCGCGTGGTGTGGTGCACCGTGACGTCACCCCCGGCAACGTGATGCTCACCCCGACCGGGGTGAAGGTCGTCGATTTCGGCATCTCCGCGCTGGTGGGGGAGAGCGAGAAGGGGCCGGACGGCGCGTTGCTCGGCACCCCCGCCTACCTCGCTCCGGAGCGGCTGGACAACGGCCAGGTCTCCCCGGCCACCGACGTGTACGCCGTCGGGCTGCTGCTCTACCGGATGCTCACCGGCCGATTGCCCTGGCAGGCCAGCACGACCACGCAGATGCTGCGCGCGCACATGTACAACGACCCGGACCCGATGCCGCCGGTGCCCGGCCTGCCCGACGGGGTGACCGACCTGGTGCGGCGCTGCCTGGCCAAGCGGCCCGGTGACCGTCCGGCGACCGCCGAACTGGCCCGGACGCTCGCCGAGGCGGCCGGGATGCTCGCCGCCGTTCCGGTCTCGCCGGCCGCCGGGTCACTGGACCCAGCCGCGCTGGCCAATGCCGGCACCACCATCCTGCCCTGGTCCGCGGCGACCGACGCGCTGCCGCTGTCCCGCACCCGTAACCGGAGCCGGCGGACGGACCGGCGTCGCCGGCGGGTGGAGGCCGGGGTGGCCGCCGTCGGCCTGATCGCGGTCACCGGGGCGATGTGGGGATTCACCTCGCGCAGCCCGGCCAGCGGGGAGGACCGGCCGACCACCGAGGCCCGGATGGGCCTGCCGCCGGCCGCGACCTGCGACGTGACGTACGCGCTGCGCGCCGACACCGGCAAGGAGTTCGCCGCCGAGCTGACCCTGACCAACAGCGGGAAGCAGGAACTGCGGGATTGGACGATGAGCTTCACGTTCCCCGGTCAGCAGACCGTGACGAAGGCCGAGCCGACGTCGGTGCAGCAGCAGGGCAGCTCGGTGCTGATCCGACCCGCGGCCGCGCGCACCACCCTGGCACCCGGTGCCGCCGAGAAGCTCACCCTGTCCGGGACGTACAGCGGGGCCAACCCCCTGCCGGTGGAGTTCCGGCTCGGCGACGTGACCTGCGGGGTACGCGTCTCCGGGGTCGCCGGTAGCGTGCCGTCCACCGCGCCGGCGAGCACCGCGACCGCCACGAAGAAGGCCCCGCCGAAGAAGGCGACGACCCCCAGTGGCTCCGGCGGTGGCGGTGCCCAGAAGGCGAAGCCGCCGAAGCCCGCGAAGGGGCCCGCGAAGCCCGGCGACGCCAAGGGCCCGGGTGGTCCGGGAAAAGGGTGAAGGCCCCCGCGGGGCCTGGTGGGCCGAAGAGGTGACGGTCAGCGTCGTTCGGCGAATCGTTGGACCTGGTCGATCCCACCCTCCACGACCAGCACTCCGCCGTGGGTGAGGGCCGTGTCGTCCGAGGCGTAGCGGAAACGCTCACCGGGCACCTTGGCGCCGATCACCCGGACCCCGGATCGCTCGTCCGGGCGCAGGTCGAGCAGGGTGCGCCCGACGAGTGACTCCGGGACCCGGACGGTGGCGATCGCGAAGTCGTCGTCGAACTCGACGAAATCCAGCAGCCGGCTGACGATCAGGTGCGCGACCCGGTCACCGGTCTCCGCCTCCGGGAAGATCACGTGGTGCGCGCCCACCGACGACAGGATCTTGGCGTGTTTCTGCGAGGTGGCCCGCGCCCAGATCTGCGGCACACCCAACTCGACCAACGCCAGCACGGTGAGGACACTCGCCTCCACCGACGCCCCGATGGCCACCACCGCCCGGGCGAAACTGGCGACGCCGAGCTGACGTAGCGCCCCCTCCTCGGTCGAGTCGGCCTGGACCACCCGGTCGAGTTGGTCGGAGAAGCGCTGAACCTGGTCCGGATTGCGGTCGACGGCCAGCACCTCGCGGTCCATCCGGCTGAGCGACGCGGCCAGGTGGCAGCCGAAGCGGCCCAACCCGATCACCACGATGCCGCCGCCGTCCGATCGTCTCGCGGCCACCTCGACCCTCCTCGTTGCTAGCCGACAATTGGTTGTTCCTGGGGGTAGCGGTAGAGCCTGCGCCGGGTGTTCAGGGCGATCGCCGACCCCAGGGTGAGCGGCCCGACCCGGCCGACGAACATCAGCGCGGTGAGCACCAGTTGCCCGCTGGCCGGCAGTTCGGCGGCGAGGCCGACGGTGAGCCCGGTGGTGCTGAACACGGAGGTGACCTCGAACAGGGCCGCGACGAACCGCACGCCCTCGGTGAGCAGCAACAGGAGCATGGTCCCGGCCGTGACCAGTGCGACACTGAGCAGAGCCACGGTGACCGCCTGTCGCTGGCTGGCGGTGGCCACCCTTCGGTGCCCGACCGTCACGTCCGGCTCGCCGCGCAACTCCGCCCAGATGGTGAACCCGAGCAGGAAGAACGTGGACACCTTGATGCCCCCGGCCGTGCTGGCGCTGCCGCCGCCGATGAACATCAGCACGATCAGCAGCGGGTAGCTCTCCTCCTGGAGTTCGGCGATGTTCAGCACGTTGTAGCCGCCGGTGCGGCTCAACGCGATCTGGGTGAACGACGCGAGGACCTTGCCTGGGGCGTCGTACGAGCCGATGGTGCTGGCGTTGGTCCACTCGGCGGCGAGCAGGCCGGCGAAGCCCAGCAACAGCAGGGCGAGGCTGCCCCAGATGGTCAGCTTCGTGGCCACCACCCACCCCGCCGGCCTGCGCCACTCACGGGCGGCCTCGAACAGGGCGGGAAACCCGAGCCCTCCGACGATCCCCCCGAACGCCAGCGGCAGCGACACCCACGGATCGCGGGCGAAGGCCAGCAGGCCGTCGCTGTAGAGCGCGAATCCACAGTTGTTGAACGCCTGGACGGCGTGGAACCCCCCCGACCACAGGGCCCGCCCCGGCCCGTAGTCGTACGCCCACCAGAGCCGGCCGGCGACCAGCGCGGTCATCACCGCCTCGCAGGCGAAGACGGTCACCGCGATCCGACGCAGCAGGCGGGCCACGTCTCCGATCCCGAACTCCGCAGTCTCGGCCTGCACCAGCAGCCGGTTGCGCAGACCCAGTTGGCGTGAGACCACCAGGATGACCAGCGCCGCGGCGGTGAGGATGCCGAGACCGCCGAGCTGGGTGAGCAGGGTGATGACCACCAGGCCCGCGCCGGACCAGTAGTTGGGGGTGTCGTTGATCGCCAGTCCCGTCACCGACACCGCCGAGCTGGCGGTGAACAACGCGGTGACCAGGGGCGGGCGTTGGTGTTCGACGGTTGCCCAGCGCGCCATCAGCAACCCGGTGCCGAGCAGGATCGGCACCAGGAACCCCAGCGGCACCAGCCGCACGGGATTGCGGAGAAACCAGCGCACCAGACAATCTTCCTTTTCCGGGTGGGTGCGGGTGTGGGAACGCCCATTCCGGAGATTCACCTGCCGGTCAGTCGTCGACCAACTCCCGGTCAATCGCGGGCGGTCTGCTTTCTACGACACCCTTCGATGACAGGAGACGGCGTTGCGACGTACCCTCTCGACCCTCGGCGTGGCCGGCGCGTTGCTCGCCGCCGCCGTGGCCGTGCCCACCATGGCCGCCGCCGATCCCTCGACCGGCGCGGACCGCACCCGGGCGAACGACCGCCCGATCGTGATCGGTCACCGAGGTGCCAGTGGCTACCGGCCGGAGCACACCCTGGAGGCGTACCGGCTGGCGATCCGGATGGGCGCCGACTACGTCGAGCCGGACCTGGTGTCGACGTCCGACGGCGTGCTGGTCGCCCGACACGAGAACGAGATCTCCGGCACCACCGACGTGTCGACCCACCCGGAGTTCGCGGCCCGCAAGGCGACCAAGACCATCGACGGTGTCGCCGTGACCGGCTGGTTCACCGAGGACTTCACGCTGGCGGAGCTGAAGACGCTGCGCGCCAAGGAACGGCTGCCGCAGGTCCGGGTGGCGAACACCGCCTTCGACGGCCGCTTCGAGGTGCCCACCCTCCAGGAGGTCATCGACCTGGCCCGGACCGAGGGGCGGGCACGGGGCCGCACCATCGGCATCTACCCGGAGACGAAGCACCCGACCTACTTCGCGTCGATCGGCAAGCCGTTGGAGGAGCCGCTGCTGAAGGTGCTGCGGCAGAACAAGCTGGACCGCCGGAACTCGCCGGTCTTCATCCAGTCGTTCGAGACGGCGAACCTGCGCCGCCTGAGCCGGCTGACCGACGTGAAGCTGGTCCAACTGCTCGACGCCAGCGGCCGCCCGTACGACTTCACCGTGGCCGGTGACGCCCGCACGTACCAGGATCTGGCTACGCCGGCCGGGCTCAAGTGGATCGCCGGATACGCCGACGGCATCGGCGCGAACAAGAACCTGCTGGTGCCCCGGGACGCGGCCGGCAACCTGCTCGCCCCCACCAACGTGGTGCGCGACGCGCACCGCGAGCGGCTGCTCGTGCACTCCTGGACGTTCCGCGCGGAGAACCAGTTCCTCCCGGTGGACTTCCGGATCGGCACCGATCCCAACGCTCGCGGCGACATCACGGCCGAGTACGAACTCTTCCTCGGCCTGGGCCTGGACGGCGTCTTCAGCGACCACCCGGACACCGCCGTCGCCGCCCGCGCCGGCCTCTGACGCCTGTTGGGCGCTGACCCGCGCCCGCAGCTGACGCCGCGCACCGAACCTCGACCCGGCTGCTGACCCGCGCCGGGCCGACCACCGGGCCGATCACGTTCGGCCCACCCGCTGGCCCGTCGTCCGTCACCTCGGACGCCGGGCCAGCGGCCTTCCCACGGGGTGTCACCGCCGCAACATCGTGCGGGGCGAAGACGGCAGGGGGCAGCAACTTCCCTGTTGTTGCTGTCTTCGGGGGCGGCGGAAGCAGCAACGGACCCTGCGGGTGATCAGATCGGGGCGGATGGCGCGGGGCGACACACGCTTCGGGTGGTCCGTGGGGGTTCGGGCCATCGTGAGCACGGGCGTCCGGGCGGTAGGGCGGCCCCTTGTAACCCCCGGCCACCTCATTCCTGTTACTTGTGTGTTTCCGCCACATAGCTCGTGGGTGACGTCACTTCTAGCGTGAGCCGTCACGAAGAAGTTCTCTCCCTCCGAGTCCTCATGTGGAGTCGCAATGACGGTCCGGACGACGCGGCGGGTGTTCCTCTCCGCCGCCACGATGATGGCCGCGGCGCTGGCCGCCACGGCCTGTGGTAGCCCGCAGGACACCGCCACCGGCGGCGGCGACAGTGCCGCGCCGGTCAAGGTCGGCTTGGTGTATTCCCAGTCGGGTGCCCTGGCCAGTTACGGAAAGCAGTACATCGAGGGGTTCAAGGCCGGGCTCGACTTCGCCACGAAGGGCACCGGCAAGGTCGGTGACCGGAAGATCGAGTTGACCGAGGTCGACGACGCGGGTGACCCGGCCAAGGCGGTCTCCGCCGCGAAGGACCTGATCGGCAAGGGTACGAAGATCATCGCCGGTTCCACCGCCTCCGGGGTGGCGCTCCAGGTCGCGCCGATCGCGGCGCAGAACAAGGTCCTCTTCATCAGCGGACCCGCTGCCACCGACGCGGTGACCGGCGCGAACAAGTACACGTTCCGTTCCGGCCGGCAGTCTTACCAGGACGTGGTGACCGCCAAGTCGTTCATCGGCGACCCGGCCGGCAAGAAGGTCGTGGTCTTCGCTCAGGACGGCGCGTTCGGCGACGCCAACGAGGCGGCCGTCAAGGCCGTCATCGGTGGCGCGGGCGCCACCGTGAGCAGTGTCCGGGCCCCGGCCAGTGCCACCGAGTTCACCCCGTTCGCCAGCCAGATCAAGACCGCCAAGCCGGACCTGCTCTTCGTGGCCTGGGCCGGCACCACCGCCCCGGCCATGTGGCAGACCCTCGACCAGCAGGGCGTGCTCGCGTCCACCACGGTCGTCACCGGCCTGGACATCCGCGCCTCGTGGCCGACCTTCGGCGCCGCCGGCACCAAGATCTCCTTCCTGTCGCACTACTTCGACGGTGCCAGCGACACCGAGGCCAGCAAGGCGCTGAAGGCCACTGTCAACACCATCGACCTGTTCCACCCGGACGGCTTCGCCGCCGCGCAGATGGTGGTCCGGGCCGCGCAGGAGGGCGGGGACGACGTCGACAAGATGATCACCGCCCTGGAGGGCTGGAGCTTCGACGGGGTCAAGGGCAAGATGACCATCCGGGCCGCCGACCACGCGCTGCTTCAGCCGATGTTCCAGGCCAAGCTGACCGGCAGCGGTACCGAGTTCACGGCCACCGCGCAGAAGAGCCTCACCGGTGACGAGACCGCGCCACCGGCCGTGGCCATGAAGGGCTGACATATGCTCGCCACCCGCGGTCTGACCTGGCGGATCGGTGAGGTCGCCATCGTCGACAGCGTCTACCTCGACCTTGCGCCCGGGGAGTTCCTGGGCGTGATCGGGCCGAACGGCGCCGGCAAGACCTCACTGTTCAACCTGATCACTGGCCTGCGTCGGGCCACGGAGGGCCGGATAGTCCTGGACGGACAGGACATCGGGGCGCTTGCGCCGCACCGGCGGGCCCGCCTCGGGCTGGGCCGCACCTTCCAGGCGTCCTCGGTCTTCGGCTCGCTCAGCGTGCGGGAGAACGTCCGGCTCGCCGTGCAGGCGCACCGCGGGGGCTCGATGGCACTGTGGCGGCGGGCGGCGGCCGACCGGGAGGTCGCCGCCGCCGCCGACGCGGCGCTCGACCGGGTCGGTCTCGCCCACCGGGGTACGGCACTCGCCGGCACCCTGGCCCACGGCGAGAAGCGCAAGTTGGAGATCGCCCTGCTGCTCGCCGGTGAGCCTCGGGTGATGCTGTTGGACGAGCCGATGGCCGGGGTCAGCGCCGAGGACATCCCGGAACTGGTCGCCGTCATCAAGTCGCTGACCGGCGACAGCGGCCGGGCCGTGCTGATGGTCGAGCACCACATGGACGTCATCCTGGAGTTGGCCGACCGGATCGCCGTCATGCACCACGGCGCGCTGCTGGCCTGCGACACCCCGGAGACGGTGATGGCCAACCCCACTGTGCAAGAGGCCTACCTGGGGGAGTCGCTGTGAGCGCGAGGAGTGAGCCGGGTTTGCGAGCCCCGCAGTCGCGAACGGAGGCGGGCCTGATGGAACCCGTTCTCAGCGTGGAGGACCTGTCGGTCCGGATCTCCGGGCTGCACATCCTCCAGGGGGTGTCCTTCACGGTCGCCCCGACCGGCGTGACCGTCCTGCTCGGCCGCAACGGCGTCGGCAAGACCACCACGTTGCGTGCGATCCTCGGGCTCACCCCGCCCGCCGGGGAGGTCAGGGGCACCATCCGGATGGGCGCGCAGAGCCTGCTGGCCCGGCCCACCCACCGGCTGGTACGCGGTGGGCTCGGCTACGTGCCGGAGGACCGGGACGTGTTCGCCGGCCTCACCGTCGCCGAGAACCTCCGGCTCGCCGAACGGCGCGGCACCACCCCGGCGTACGACAAGGTCTTCGCGCTCTTCCCGGAGCTGGACCGGCGCGGACGGCAACGGGCCGGCTCGCTCTCCGGCGGGCAGCAGCAGATGCTCGCGATCGGTCGGGTGCTGCTCAACGACAACCGGTTGCTGCTGGTCGACGAGCCGACCAAAGGGCTGGCGCCGAAGGTGGTGACCGAGGTGGCGGAGGTGCTGGAACGGGTCGCGGAGTCGGTGCCGGTGCTGCTCGTCGAGCAGAACCTGGCCGTCGTACGCCGGCTGGCCCGCGACGCGGTGGTGCTGGCCGCCGGCAAGGTGGCCTGGACCGGAGACGCCCACGAGTTGCTGTTGGAGACGGCGTTGACCAAGTCGCTGCTGGGTGTCGGTTCGGCGGAGGCGGTCGCGCCGAGCGCGAGGAGCGAGCTTGCGAGCCCCGCAGTCGCGAGGAAGGACCAACTCTGATGGGGACCGTCATTCTCCTGGCGTTGACCGGGCTCGGCCTGGCCGCGCTGTACTTCCTGGTCGCCTCCGGCCTGTCCCTGGTCTTCGGCCTGGCCGACGTGCTCAACTTCGCGCACGGGCTGTTCCTCGGCGTGGGCGCGTACGGCACCTGGTGGGCGGCCGGCAACCTGCCGGGCGCGGGCCCCGACGGGTTCGGCTTCGTGTTGGCGGTCGCGTTCGGGGTGGCTGCCGGCACGTTGGTGGCGATCCTGGTCGAGCTGGTGCTGATCCGTCCGCTCTACTCCCGCACCATCGAGCAGGTGCTGGTCACCGTCGGCCTGTCGCTGGCCGGGGTGGCGCTGTTGCAGGCGACCTGGGGTGCGGATGCCCGGCCGTTCCCGCGCCCCGACTGGACCCGGCAGGTGACCGGGATCCTCGGCGCGCAGGTGCCGAACGGGGGTCTGCTGCTGATCATCGCGGCGGTGCTGGTGCTCGGCGCGATCCTGGCGTTCCTGCGCTGGACCCGGTACGGCCTGGTGATCCGGGCCGGAGTGGAGAACCGGGAGATGGTGACCGCGCTCGGCATCGACGTGCGCAAGGCGTTCACGCTGGTCTTCGCGATCGGCGGGGCGGCAGCCGCGCTCGCCGGCGCGCTCGGCGGCGTCTACTTCGGCACCGTCTCGCCCGGTCAGGGCAGCTCGCTGCTGATCTTCGCGTTCATCGTGGTGGTGATCGGTGGGATGGGCTCGGTGATCGGCTCCGCGTACGCGGCGGTCGTGGTCGGGCTGGTGCAGCAGTTCGTCAACTACTACGGCACGTCCGGGCTGGGCGACATCTGCGTGGTCGGGCTGCTGGCCGTGGTGCTGCTGCTGCGCCCGCAGGGCATCGCCGGAAAGGTGGCAACGGCATGACGGTGATCGACGCGCCTCCCGCGCAGGTGCCGGACGAACTGACCCCGCAGCGGGGACGGTGGCACCGGGTCCGCCCGTTCCTGCCGCTGGTCGCGCTGGTCGTGCTGGCGATCCTGCCGTACTCGACGATCTCCCTGCCGGGAGTCTTCGAGGGGCCGGTCAACTCGCCCGGCACCCTGCAACTCCTCGCCATCTGCCTGATCTTCGGTGGGCTGGCGGCCGGGTACGACCTGCTATTCGGCCGGACCGGGATGCTCTCCTTCGGGCACGCGCTGTACTTCGCCGCCGGCGTGTACGGGACCGACATCCTCGTCACCCGGGCCGGTCTGCCGCTGTGGCAGGCAGCCCTGCTGACAGTCACCGGCGGCACGATCCTCGCCGCGCTGCTCGGCGCGGTGGCACTGCGGACCGTGGGCATCGCGTTCGCCATGGTGACGCTGGCCTTCGCGCAGGTCGGGGCGATCCTGGTGGCCCGCGACTTCGGCGGGCTCACCGGCGGTGAGGAGGGCCTGCCGCTGGACGTGTCCGGGCTGCCCGCCAGGCTGGTCGGGGTGACCAACACTGTCAACCTGTACTGGCTGGCGCTCGCGTACCTGACGCTCGTGGTCTTCGTGGTGCACCGGGTCAGTGGCTCGCCGACCGGTCGGGTGCTCGCCGGGCTGCGTGACGACGAGCGGCGGATCGGCGTGCTCGGGTTGGACCCGTACCGCTACAAGCTGGTGGCGTTCACCCTGGCCGGCGGATTGGCCTCGGCGGGCGGGGTGGTCTATGTCCTGATCGTCGGCGGCGCGTCACCGCACATCACGTCCTCCGAGCTGACCCTGTCGCTGCTGGTCATGGTGGTGCTCGGCGGGCCGGGCACCCGGTGGGGGCCGGTGCTCGGCGGTGTCCTCTACATGTACCTGGACCACCGGCTCACCGCGTTCGGCACGAGCGACGCGGTGGACAACCTGCCGGCCGTCCTCAGCCACCCGTTGAGCCAGCCACTGTTCGTCCTGGGCACGGTCTTCATCCTGGCCGTCTACTTCTTCCCCGGCGGCCTGGCCGGCCTCGCCCCCCGCGTAGCCCACCTGACCCGAGCCCTCCGCCCCCGCCGCTGACCCCACCCCCACCCCTTAGACCTCGTCGATCATGAAGTTATAGCCACGACACGCCGCGGCGGATGGCGATAACTTCATGATCGACGAGGTTGTGCGCAGGGGAGGTTGGGAGATGGACTCTCGGGTTGCTGTTGTCAGTGGAGGTGGGACCGGGATCGGGGCCGCCGTGGCGGAGGCGCTCGTCCGGGACGGGTACGACGTTCTGATCGTCGGGCGGCGGGCGGACGTATTGTCGGCCGCCGCCGAGCGGATCTCCGCTGAGTGTGGTCGGACCGATGCGGTCAACGCGGTGACCGCCGACCTGACCGACCCGGAGCAACTCGACCGGGTGCTCGCAGCGGTCGGCGGTCGGCCGGTCGACGTGGTGGTCAACAACGCCGGCGGCTACCTGGGCGGGGACACCGGCACCCTGGTCGGGACCGCCGCACACTGGCGGGCCAACCTGGACGCCAACGTGCTCACCGCCGTGCTGCTGACCGAGGCGCTGCGGCCGGCGCTGCGTCGACCGGGCGGGCGGGTGATCCTGGTCAGCTCGATCGCCGCTCAGCGTGGCGGCGGTGGGCCGTACTCGGCCGCGAAGGCGGCCCTGCACGGCTGGGCGTACGACCTGGCAGCGCAGCTTGGTCCGGAGCAGATCACGGTCAACGTGGTGAGCCCCGGCTACGTCGCCGAGACCGAGTTCTTCGGCGACCGGATGACCGCCGAGGGGAACGCGAAGCGGGTCGCGGCGACCCTGGTCGGGCGTGCTGGGCTGCCGGACGACATCGCCGAGGCGGTCCGCTATCTGGCCAGCCCGGCCGCCGGATACGTCACCGGCCAGGTCCTCGGCGTCAACGGGGGCTCGGTCCTCGGCCGCTGACCACGCGCGCGCCATGAACGACGTAAGGGCGGCGGCCCCCCGTGTGGCCGCCGCCCCCTGTCCTGTGGATCAGCCGTTCAACATCTCGTACGCCATCGCCGGGGCCTGGGTCGAGGTGGCGGCCGTCGGGACGGTGATCTTCGGGGCGCTGCCGTAGTCGGCGTAGTTGACGACGTAGTCGTACGCCTTCGCCTTGCCAGCGGCCGGGATCTTCAACGTCAGCGAGGCCAGCCGCTTGTCCGCACCGACCACGGCGCTGAACGGCACCTTCTTGGCCGCCTCACCGAGCGCGGCCGCCTCGCCGTCCTCCAACGCCTTCGCCGCCTCCGCGTCGCTCACGTCGATGAACCCGACGTACTGCCCGGGGCTCTTCTCCTCGACCGAGGTAGCCGCCTGGATGAGCGGACCGGTGTTGCCCTGGTCCACGCCGTCGTAGGTCGGGATGCTCGCGGCGTCGGTCAGCTTCTTGGGGTCCACCTTCATCCACTTGTCGGGGAACTTCGGCAGGCCGGAACGGCCGCTGAACTTCGCCTTCACCCAGTTCTGGTCCTCGATCACCAGGAACGACATCTTCACCACGATGCCGTCGGAGTCCGGCGGCATGTTCATGTTGAGCTCGAACGCCTTCGCCGCCGGGTCGATCCGGCCGTCGATCGTGCTCGACGAGTCCTTGCCGCTGAACCGGAACGTCCCCTCGGAGCCGTCCGGTACGGCGTCCAGGAGTGCGTCCTTGGGATTGGCGCTCGGGCTGGCGGCCGGGCTGTTCTGCGGCGCCGCGGCGGGCTCGTCCTTCGGTCCGCAACCCCCGAGGAGGGTGGTCGCGGCCAGCACGGCGGCGATCGCGCCGACCGTCCGTCCGAAGGTGCCGGCGGTGCCCGTTGCCTGTGTCATCGCATGTCTCTTTCTCGCTGCGTGGCTCTTGCCGACGACGATGTTGCGGATCAGCACGGCGGTCCGGCTGCCGATATGCTGCCGTCCGGCTGCCGGGCACTGCCGTCCGGTGCTCACGGGGGTGTCAGGAGCGGAAAGTCGCATGTCAGGACAGCTGCGTTTCGAGATCCTCGGGCCTCAGCGGGCCTGGTACGCCGACCGCGAGATCGACCTCGGTCCGAGCAAACAGCGCGCGGTGCTCGCCGTGCTGCTGCTCTCCCCGGGTCGTCCGGTGTCCACCGGGCAGATCATCGAGGCGGTCTGGCCGGAGGATCCGCCCGCTAACGGCCCCAACGTCGTGCAGAAGTACGTCGCCGGGCTGCGCCGGGTGCTGGAGCCGGACCGTTCGCCGCGTACCCCCGGGCAGGTGTTGAGCCTGACCGATGCCGGCTATCTGCTCCGGGTCGACCCGGAGGCGGTGGACGCGATCTGCTTCGAGCGGGGCGTCCAGGCCGCTCGACGGCACGCGTCCGAAAGTCCGGACCAGGCGCTGGCCGAGCTGACCGATGCGCTGGCCCGGTGGCACGGTGAGCCGTTCACCGGCTTCTCCGGTGGCGTGTTCGAGGCCGCCCGGCACCGCCTGGTGGAGCTATGGGCCGTCGCCCTGGAGACCCGCGCGGATCTGGAACTGGGCAGCGGGCGGCACCGCGAGACGGTCGGCGAGCTGGTCGAGTTGGTGGCCGAGTTCCCGGTCCGGGAGCGGCTGCGCTACCAGTACATGCTGGCGCTGTACCGCAGCGGGCGGCAGGCCGAGGCACTGGCCGCGTACCGGGACATCGACAGCCTGCTCCGCGAGGAGCACGGCATCGGCCCCGGCGAGGCGCTCCGGGAGCTGCACGCGCGGATCCTGCGCGCCGACCCGACCCTCACCGCCGGTGTCCGGGAAACAGGTTGGCCCGCTTCGGCTTCCGGCACCCGGCATGCCCAGAGCATGATGCCGCCAGCGCCAGCGCATCCGTCCGCCGACGCACCTCTGGCCGCCCCGACCCCCGACCCGACCGTCCCGCCGCCGCCACTTCAGGCGCCGCCGTACGCAGATCTGCCGTCGCCGCCGTACCCCGCGCTGGACGGTCTGCCCGCCGGCTCGCCTTCGCCGTTCGCTGTCGAGCAGCCGCGCCGGGAGCGGCACCCGCTACCGGCGTGGGTGAGCACCACGACCACCGTCCTCGGCACCCTTCTGGCGCTCCTGTCCTTCGGCACCGGGACCTGGCTGGTGGTGCTGGCGTACGCGGTGCGGCGGCGTAGTCGACGGCTCGGCCTCGCGGCCCTCGGCTACCTCCTCACCGCGACGCTGCTGGTCGTCATGATCGCCACCGACGACCTGGAGACGGAGGACTCGGCGGCGGAGGCGTTCTCCGCGCTCGGCGTGGTCTTCCTCTGCTGGCTGGTCGGCTCCGCGCACATAGTCCTGCTCAACCGTTGGGTCTGGGGACGGATCACCGGACGGCCGCGCGTGGCGCAGGCCCACGCGGAGGAGCGCCGGATTCGCCGCCAGCAGGCACGCAACCTGCTGCACCGCTACCCCTCGGCACGTCTGGAGTTCGCGATCGGCCGACCGGACCTGCCCCGCGCCTTCGACGACGGCGGGCTCGTCGACGTCAACGCCGTATCCGATCATGTGCTCGCCACGCTGCCCGGGCTCACCGATGCGCAGCGCCGGCAGGTGGCGATGGACCGGTGGGTACGCGGCCCGTACGCGTCGATGGAGGAGTTGGCGGCGCGTTGCCAGCTTCCGCTCGCGGCCACCGACGCGCTCCGCAGCGTCCTGCTCTTCCTCCCACCGCCCGTCCTGCCGGTACACACTCGCGCGACGACGCGGTCGGAGCCCGCCGAACCCCGTTGATCGTGGGGGTTCCCCGGCGACGGCTGGTAGAAATGCCGGATGAGCCACGATCGAGCAGCGGTACGGGAGCGGGCCGAGGCGGTGCTGCGCCGGCTCGCCGGTGACCACGCCCGACTGCGCGAGGACCAGTGGCGGGCCATCGAGGCGCTGGTCGTCGACCGGCGGCGCGTTCTCTGTGTGCAGCGCACCGGTTGGGGCAAGTCGGCGGTCTACTTCGTGGCGACCGCGCTGCTGCGTGACAGCGCGCACGGCGGCGACCACGGCCCCACGGTGATCGTTTCGCCGTTGCTGGCGCTGATGCGTAACCAGGTCGAGGCGGCGGCCCGGGCCGGCATCCGGGCCCGCACGATCAACTCGGCGAACCTCGACGAGTGGGACGAGATCACCGCCGAGATCCAGACCGGGGCGGTGGACGTGCTGCTGATCAGCCCGGAACGGCTCAACAACCCGGACTTCCGCGACGGCGTGCTGCCGAAGCTGGCCGCGACCACCGGGCTGCTGGTGGTCGACGAGGCGCACTGCGTCTCCGACTGGGGGCACGACTTCCGGCCGGACTACCGGCGGCTGCGGACGTTCCTCGCCGAGCTGCCCGAGCGCACCCCGGTGCTGGCCACCACCGCCACCGCCAACTCCCGGGTCACCCAGGACGTGGCCGAGCAGCTGGGCGACGCCCTCGTCCTGCGCGGCACCCTGGACCGCGAGTCGCTGCGCCTCGGGGTGCTCGACCTGCCCAGCCCGGCCCACCGGTTGGCCTGGCTCGCCGACCACCTGGACCAACTCCCCGGCTCGGGGATCGTCTACACGCTGACCGTGGCCGCGGCGGGGGAGACGGCCGAGTTCCTGCGCTCCCGGGGTTACCCGGTGGCGTCGTACACCGGGCAGGTCGAGGACGCCGACCGGCGGGCCGCCGAGCAGGACCTGCTCGACAACAAGATCAAGGCGTTGGTCGCCACCAGCGCGCTCGGCATGGGCTTCGACAAGCCCGACCTGGGCTTCGTCGTCCACCTCGGCGCGCCGCCCTCGCCGATCGCGTACTACCAGCAGGTCGGTCGTGCCGGCCGCGCCGTCGAGCACGCCGAGGTGCTGCTGCTGCCCGGTGCCGAGGACGCCGCGATCTGGCGGTACTTCGCCTCGCTGGCGTTCCCACCGGAGCAGCAGGTGCGGGCCGTGCTGGCCGCCCTGCACACCGACCGCCCGCTCTCCACCCAGGCCCTCGAACCCCTCGTCGACCTGCGCCGGGCCCGGTTGGAGCTGATGCTCAAGGTGCTCGACGTGGACGGCGCGGTCCGTCGGGTGCGCGGTGGCTGGCTCGCCACCGGCGAGCCGTGGACCTATGACGAGGCCCGGTTGCGCCGCGTCGCCGAGGCGCGCACCGTCGAGCAACAGGCCATGCGGGAGTACGCGACCACGTCCGACTGCCGGATGCGGTATCTACGGGAACGCCTGGACGACACCGGGGCGGTCGACTGCGGTCGCTGTGACCGGTGCGCCGAGCCTCTCTTCGCCGCCGACGTGTCGACGGCGGCTCTCGCCGCCGCGCAGACATTCCTGGGCCGACCCGGTGTGGAGATCGCCCCGAAGAAGCTCTGGCCGACCGGGCTCGACGCGGTGGGCGTACCCCTCAAGGGCCGGATCGCTCCCGCGGAGCAGGCCCTGCCGGGCCGTGCGGTCGGGCGTCTCTCGGACCTGGGTTGGGGTGGCCGGCTGCGGGATCTCGTCGGCCCGGAGGCGCCGGACGCGCCGGTGCCCGACGATGTGGCCGGGGCCGTGGTGGAGGTGCTGAAGGCGTGGGCGCACGGCGACGACCCGTGGCCCCGCCGGCCGGCGGCGGTGGTCGCGGTCGGCTCGCGGCGGCGGCCCCGGCTGGTCGGGTCGCTCGCCGAGCGGATCGCCGCCGTGGGCCGACTGCCGCTCCTCGGCCAGGTAACGCCAGCCGGGGCGGGCGGCCCCGGCGGGCCGCGCGGCAACAGCGCTCAACGGGTACGCGCGCTGCACGACACCTTCACCGTGCCGACCGACCTGGCCGAGACGCTGGCTGGTCTGGACGGCCCGGTGCTCCTCGTCGACGACCTGGTCGACTCGGGTTGGACGATGACGCTGGTGGCTCGCGAACTGCGCCGGGCCGGCGCGCCCGACGTGCTTCCGCTCGCCCTCGCCGTGGCTGGGTGACCCGCGCGGCGGCTCACGTTCAGGGCTGGTCGGTGGGAGTTCCCGGGCGGCGTCGAATGCGACAGTCGCCACGCCGTCCGGACGTCGGTCTGAGCTGGCCCGACGCGGCGGTACCGTGGGCGGCATGACCGACCAGCAGCCCGACCGCCGCGCCGTCGCGGGCAGTTCCGCCATCGACCGGGCGGGTCACGTGCTGGGCGTCGGCGGTGCCTGAGCAGGTCTCCGCCGCGCCGGACCGCGACACACTCCGGTTGGCCCTGGTGGTCGGCGGGCTGGTGCTGGCGGTCCTGCTCGGCTTCGGCCTCGGCCGGCTGAACGAGGGCGGCACCACCACCGGCGCCCCTTCGCTGGCCGCCGATCACACCGACCCACCGGGCATCGGGCCGCACAACCACGGCACCGCCACGGGCACCGACCAGGGCGCGCCCACCGAGCCGGGTGGCCTGGCGGTCAGCTCGGCCGGGCTCACCCTGGTGCCGCTGGCCACCGAGTTCGCGGCCGGTCGCCCCGGTCAGCTGCGTTTCCAGGTGCGTGACGTGCAACGCCGGCCCGTCACCCGCTTCGCCGTCGTGCACGACAAGCCGATGCACCTCATCGTCGTCCGCCGGGACCTGACCGGCTACCAGCACCTGCATCCGACCATGGCGGCCGACGGGACCTGGTCGGTGCCGTTGACCCTCGCGCAGCCCGGCGTCTGGCGCGCGTACGCCGACTTCACAGTGGTGGCGGACGACGGCACGCAGACCGCGGTGACCCTCGGCGCGGACCTGGTGGTGCCTGGTGACTACCAGCCTCGTCCGCTGCCGGGGCCGGCCACCTCGACGACTGTGGAGGGGTTCACGGTCGGCTACCAGGGCGCCCCGCAGGCCAGGGCGACAGTGCCACTGACCTTCCGGGTCGACGGCGCGGGCGGGGCGGCCCCGCTGGAGCGTTACCTCGGGGCGTACGGGCACCTGGTGGCGTTGCGCGAGGGTGACCTCGGCTACCTGCACGTGCACCCCGAGCCGGAACTCGTGGACGGCCAGATCAAGTTCTGGCTGACCACCCCGGGCCCGGGCCGCTACCGGCTCTACCTCGACTTCCAGGTAGGCCCCACCGTCCAAACGGCGGAGTTCACCGTCACCGTCCCCTAAAGCCCCACCCGCCCGGGCCGCCCCTCTCGTCCCGTTGATCATGAAGTTGTCGCCACTCTCCACGGCGCGTCGTGTCAATAACTTCATGATCACTGCTCGGGGTGGGTCGGCTTTGGCGGTCCGGCCCGTTTGGGGGCGCGGGGTTAGGGCGCGGGGTTAGCCGGCGCGGCGGATGGGGCGGCGGGCCAGGTAGCGGAGCAGATCGCGGATGTGGTGTTTCTCCTCGGCGGGGACCGTGGGGTCGGCCAGCCGGTCCAGGATGGCGCGGACGTCCGCCTCGACGGGGCCGTCGTCGTGACGTCGGCGGGGCGTGGGGCCGGCGTCGGGCAGCCCGAGCGCGCGGAAGGCGGCGGCGACCGGCAGGTCCAGTGCGGCGCAGAAGCCGCGCACCTTGGCCAGCTCGGGATAGTCCTGCCAGTCACCCGCGAGCCAGCGGAACACGGTGGAGCGACCAACGCCCGTGTGTGAGGCAAGATCAGTCACGGTCCAGCCGCGTTCCTCGCGAGCGTCATCGATGGCACGCCGGACGAAGCGGGCGAAGGCCATCTGCGGTGATACGTCGGCTGATGCCATCCCTGTGTGTCTTTCCCTCCCGTCGGAGCGCCGGGACGATGCCTCCCGAGGGTAGTACGCCCGACGGCGGAAACAATTGACTGACCGCACAAACTGTCCCGTGGATGAGACTTTTTCTCCGGCAGCACGATGCGGACCGAAACTTGCACGGAGAGCGATCATCGTCGTTGTTCCACTAGGCTCGGTGCCCGTCCCGACACGGCGTCCTCCGCCTGCCGCGTCCGAACGCACCACCGCCGAGGAGCACCATGGCCGAATCGAGCCGCCCCCAGCCGTACCAGCCCGGTGCGGTGAGCCTCTTCTTCGTCGCCAAGGCCGGCGTCTTCGCCGCCGGGTTCTGGATCTGGATGGTGGTCCTGGTGCTCCGCACCAGTTCCGCGACCGGTCTCCAGGTGTTGGCAGCCACCGGCGCGATCACCACGACGCTGGTCGGCGTCGTGCTGGGGGCCCGGATGGCCTTGCAGCGCAGCGCGGCCATCCGGCACGCCGAGATCAAGAAGCTGCTGGTGGACATCTCCTGGAACGCCTTCGCCGCAGCCGGCAACGCCGAGAGCTCAGGCAAGGTCGTTCCGTTTCCGAGCGCCCCGGCAGACGGCGACCGGGTCGGACCTCGGCCCGGCATCGACCGGGTGTCGGTCCTCGACGGCGGTGCCAGCGACCGCCGGCGTTAGGGCCTGCGCACCTGCTCGGCGGAGAGCAGGGTCTCCAGCCGGGGTGTGACCCGCCAGTGGTCGACCAGCTCGCGATACTCCGCACGCTGCGGTTCGGTGGGTTCGCCGCCGGTACGGCGGGCACGGATGAGCAGGTTGCGCGGCGTGTGCTGGGAGTCCACGAACTCCACCACCTCGGCCCGGTAGCCGTGCACCCTCAGCAACCCGGCGCGCAGCGCGTCGGTGAGCACGTCGGCGAAGCGCTCGCGCAGGATGCCCTGCCGGGTCAGCAACTCGTACGGGGACGGGGCCGGGTGGGCGCGAAGCTGCTTCGCCACATCGTGGTGGCAGCACGGCGCCGCCAGCACCCAGCGGGCCTCCCAGCGCACCGCGCGGGCCAACGCCTCGTCGGTGGCGGTGTCGCAGGCGTGCAGCGCCAACACCAGGTCGGGCGCGGGGTCGACGACGGCGTCGGCGATGGTGCCGGCCACGAAGCTGACCTGGTCGGCCCAGCCCAACCGCTGCGCCAGCGCGGTGTTGCGCTGGCGCTGGTCCTCCCGGACGTCCACGCCGATCAGTTGGACGTCCAGCCCGCGACCCGTCAGGTAGCGGTACGCGGCGAACGTCAGGTAGGCGTTGCCGCAACCCAGGTCAACCACCCGTAGCGGACCGGTCAGGTCGTCGGGCAGGGTCGCGGCCAGGGCCCGCAGGAACGCGTCCACCTGGCGGCGCTTCGCCGCCGAGCCGCCGATCTCGGCGAAGATCGGGTCGCCGGGGTCGAGCAGGTATTCCTTCGCCCGGTCGTTCCCGCCCGGCGTGGCCGCCGTACGGGTCGTCGCGGCCCGGTGCACCTGCGCCTCGCCGGACTTGGTCACCCGCAGTTGGAGGGTCGAGTCGGCCGTCTCCACGTGCCAGTTGCCGAACGGCTCGGCGAGCAGTTCGTCGACCGCCACGGCGGCCTCCGCGCCGGGCGCGAGGTTACGGGTGTACGGGCGAGCGCCGTCGGACGTGGTGATCTGCATCCGGGGCCCAGCCTTCAGCGTCACCGGCCGCAGCTCGACCCGCTCAACGGTGGGGCGGCGCCCGCGGCGACGTCCGGCGGCGACCGCCCGGGTCAACGCGGGGTCGAGTAGCAGCGCCCGGACCTCGGTCAGGGCGGCGTCCAGTGGTTCCGGCATCGTTCCATCTTCGGCAGGTGGGGTGGGAAGGGAACATCCCCCGTACCGCGCGCGGCGGTGCGGGGGATGTCAGGTGTGACTGCTGGTCAGTCGGCGGTCGCCTCGGCCGGCGTACCCGCGCCGGAGCCGCCACCACGGCGACGCCGGCGGCGACGCGGCTTCGACGGCTCGCCGTCAGCTGCGGCGGCGGGCTCGGCGGCACCGGTCTCGGCGGCGATCACCGCGGTCGTCTCGCCCGCGACCACCTCGCCGGCCCGGCGGCGACGCCGGCGGCGGGGGGTACGGGTGCCTTCCTCGGCGCTGTCGCCCGCGGGCGCCTCGGCGACGGCCGGGGTGCCGGCGTCGGAGCGGTCGCGGCGGCTGTCGCCCCGACCGCGGCGCTCGCCCCGCCCCTCGCCACGGCTCTCACCGCGTCGGGAGCCCCGACCACCGCCGTCACCCCGGCGGGAGCGCGTCGTCCCGCCCAGGTCCTCCTCGATCTCGGCGGACAGCCCGGCCCGGGTGCGCTCGGCGGTGGGCAGCGTGCCGCTGACCTCGGTCGAGATGTGCAGGTCGGTGTAGAGGTGCGGCGACGTGTGGTAGGTCTCCGGCGGCTCGGGCATCTCCAGACCGAGGGTCTTGTCGATGATCCGCCAGCGCGGCATGTCGTCCCAGTCGACGAAGGTCACCGCGACACCGGTCGCGCCGGCCCGACCGGTACGACCGATCCGGTGGGTGTAGGTGTCCTGGTCTTCCGGGCAGTCGTAGTTGATCACGTGGGTGACGCCGGTGACGTCCAGCCCTCGGGCCGCCACGTCGGTGGCGACCAGAATGTCGATCTTGCCGGCGCGGAACGCGCGCAGTGCCCGCTCGCGCGCACCCTGGCCCAGGTCACCGTGCACCGCGGCGACGGCGAACCCACGGAAGTCGAGGTCCTCGGCGACCCGGTCGGCGGCCCGCTTGGTGCGGGTGAAGATCATGGTCAGCCCACGCCCCTCCGCCTGGAGGATGCGCGCCACCACCTCGACCTTGTTCATCGAGTGGGTGCGGTAGACCAGCTGCTGGGTCTGCGGGGACGGGCCGGTCTCGGCGGTGTGCCCGGCGTGGATCGTCATCGGCTGGCGCAGGAAGCGCCGGGACAGGGTGACGATCGGGTCCGGCATGGTGGCCGAGAAGAGCATCGTCTGCCGGTCTTCCGGCAGCATCGCGAGGATCTTCTCGACGTCGTCGAGGAAGCCCAGGTCGAGCATCCGGTCGGCCTCGTCGAGGACGAGCGCGTGCACCCGGTCCAGACGGAGGTGCTTCTGCTTCTGCAGGTCCATCAACCGGCCGGGGGTGCCGACCAGGATCTCCACGCCCTTGCGCAGCGCGTCGATCTGCGGCTCGTACGCCACCCCGCCGTAGATCGGCAGCACCCGGACGCCGCGCGTCCGGCCGGCGGCGGCCAGGTCCTTGGCGACCTGGATGCCCAGCTCGCGGGTGGGGACGACGACCAGCGCCTGGGGGACGCCGTCGCTTCCCTCGCCCGGCGCGAAGACCCGATCCAACAGGGGTACGCCGAAGCCGAGGGTCTTGCCGGTGCCGGTGGGTGCCTGGCCGATCAGGTCGACCCCGCGCAGGGCGATCGGGATCGCGTACTCCTGGATGGCGAAGGCGCGGGTGATGCCCGCCGAGGCCAGCGCCTCGACGGTCTCGGCGCGGGCGCCGAGTGCGGCGAACGTGGGAGCCTCCGGCCGAACCGGGGCGGTGGGGGCCAGTTCCTGGCCGTCCAGCAAATCTTGAGTAAGGTCGCTCATCTGGATGTGGGGGTGCCCTCTCGTGGGTGCGCCCGTCATGTCCTCAGGGCGCGTTCGGTATGACGCGGGCCACACGGTCGGCGGCAGACTGCCGAGCCGGACCGGGCCGCACGCGCGCCGCGGGCTGAGCTTCGATCAGATCGGCGCCCACGGCAACTGCTCCATGCTACCTGAACAGGCATGCCCCCGTCCCGATTCCCATCCGGCCACTCGCCACGCGGGGCAAGTAATTGTGACCTACGTCACGTTAACCGGGGCGTTCGGGTACGGGGTAGCCTGCGCTCGTGTCCACGCCGACCACCCCCGGTCCCGCCGTCGCCGACCTGCTGGGCCTGGTCGCCTTCGGGGAACTGCTCGCCTTCGAACGGATGGCGGGTGATGCCCGGCTCGCCCCTGACCTGCGTCGTCGAGCCGCGCTGGACGAGATGGCCGCCGCCGAGATCGTCAACTACCGGCGTCTGGCCGACCGGCTCACCGCGCTGGGCGTGCCGCCGGACGACGCGATGACGCCCTACGTCGCGCCGCTGCAGGCGTACCACGACTCGACCGAACCCCGGGACTGGGCGGAGGTGGTCACGAAGGCGTACGTCGGCGACGCCATCACCGACGACTTCATCCGGGAGATCGCCGACGCGCTGGCGGAACCGGACCGGGCGCTGGTGCTCGACGTCCTGCACGACTCCCGTTACGCCGACTTCGCCGCGGCCGAGATCCGAGCCGCAGTCGCCGACGACCCCCGGGTGGCCGGTCGGCTGTCGATGTGGGCGCGGCGGCTGGTCGGCGAGGCGCTGTCCCAGGCGAGCCGCGTCGCCGCCGAGCGGGCCGCACTCACCGCGCTGATCGCGCGGGGCGACCGGGTCGACGTGCCCGGGCTGTTCGGCAGGCTCACCGCCGCGCACACCGCGCGGATGGCCGCCGCCGGGCTGAGCAACTGACCGACGGCCGGTCGGTCCGACCTGCGGTGGTCGGGGGCCCGGCCACGGTGGTCGGGAACCCGGCCTGCGGCAGTAGGGGCCGGTGCCGGCCTGCGGCAGGTGGCCGGTCGCCGACCTGCCGCGATGGCCGGCCCGGTCAGCGGACGGTGAAGCCGACCGCTCGGGGAGACGCCTCGGCGATCTCGACGTAGGCGACCTTCTCGACCGGAACGATGACCCGCCGGCCCTTCTCGTCGGTCAGGGAGAGCGTGCCGCCGTTACCGGCGAAGGCGTCGGTCACGATCTGCTCGATCTCGGCCGGCGACTGCGCGCTGTCCACTACCAGCTCGCGCGGCGCGTACTGCACGCCGATCTTGACCTCCACTGTGCCTCCTCAACTGGGGCGAAAGAACCGCCCTGCGAAGGCTATCCGATCACGGGGTCGGCGGTCAGGCTGACTCACCTTGCAGCGGGAAGCTCGCGATGCCCCGCCACGACAGCGCGGCCACCAACGCCTCGGCCTCGGCCTTCGGCACCTGCCGGCCACCGGCCAGCCAGAACTGCGCAGCCGTCTCGGCGGCACCGACCAGCCCGGAGGCGAGCAGCTCGGCGTGTGCCCGGCTCACGCCGGTGTCCGAGATGATGGTGTCGGTGATCGCCGCGATGCAGCCCTGCTCGACCCGCTCCACCCGTTGCCGCACCGCCGGGTCGTTGCGCAGATCCGACTCGAAGACGAGCCGGAAAGCCTCACTCTCGTGGTCGACGAAGTCGAAGTACGCGCGGACCGAGGCGCTGACCCGTTCCTTGTTGTCGCTGGTGCCGCGCATCGCGTCGTGCACCTTGGCGACGATGGCGTCACAGTGCGTGTCCAGCAGGGCCAGGTAGAGGTCCATCTTCCCGGGGAAGTGTTGGTAGAGCACCGGCTTGGACACCCCGGCCCGCTCGGCGATGTCGTCCATGGCGGCGGCGTGGTAGCCCTGGGCGACGAACACCTCCTGCGCCGCAGCGAGAAGCTGCTTACGACGCGCGGAGCGGGGCAGGCGGGTGGGCCGGCCAGCGGTCTGTGCACCATTCCCCGCAGCGGTCATGGGATCCTCCGAGTTCTCCGTACGAGCCGGCATTTTCCCCCCAGACCGGCGAGGTCACTGACCACCGTCGTGGAAATGGCCCGCCGCTGTAACTTATCGCCACTCTCGGCACACGGTAGCCTCAGCGGGGGCGACCAAGGAGCGCGCGGTGAGTGAAACAGGGCAACCCGGAGCCGCCACCCCGGGAGAACACGGTGACGGAGCGGGTCAGCACGACGACCCGAGCCGTGCCGTCAGTGGGTGGGCGCCTCAGGCGGGTGGGTGGCCCCGAGCCGCCGACCGCGACGACGCCCGGGAGCAGGCGCCGCGCTGGCAACCCGACCCGGCGTCCGGCTGGCGCACCTCCTCCACCCGACACGGCGACCTTCCGTCGCCGCTGGCCGGGCCGCCGGGCGACCCGGAGCCGTCGGCCCGGGTCAACGGCCACCACGCCAACGGTGTGCACCACCCGGACGACGCCAACGGTGTCCGTCGCCCCGGTCTCGAACCGACAGTGGGACGCCCCACGCCGGTGAGCGCACCACCGGGGCTGCCCGCCGACGGTCGGCCCGAGACGGCCGGCGACCGGTTGGTGGTGCCCGCCCAACGTCCCGTGCCGCCAGCGGAGCAGGCAACCGGCGAGGCCGACACGACCACCGGTCAGCGTTCCACCGCCGATCCGGCCGTCGCGCACCGCGCCCGCTGGCCCGAGCCGGGGCTGCCCACCTCGGCACCACCGGCCGTCCAGGTGCCGCCCGTCGGCACCTCCGCGTCGGGTTTCGAGGTGCCGCCCGGCTTCCACGCGCCGATCGGGGAACGCCTCGCCGCCGACGACCCGTCGGCCGCGCCACGAGAATGGCGAGCCCCGCTGACACCGGAGCATCCGGCCGCGCCGGGACGCACCCCGGGGCCGGCCGGGCACACCGACGCCGCCGACTCGGGCCGTGGAGCCGAGCCGGGCCGTGGAGCCGAGCCGGGCCGTGGAGCCGAGCCGGGCCGTGGAGCCGAGCCGGGCCGTGCCGCCGACTCGGGCCGTGCCGCCGACGGCCCCCGCCCGGGAGACACGCACCGAGTCGGGGACGCGCACCGAGCTGGGGAGCCCCCGGCCGTCGAGCCGGACTGGTCGGGGCCGAGCTGGAACCGTCCGAGCTGGGGCGGCGGTTGGGCGCCGCCCTGGTCCCGGCAGGACGACGAGCCGGCCGCCCCGCCGGCCCGGGACGAGTCCGCGTCCGGCTGGGCCGCCGAGCCGGTCCAGCCGTACGAGCCGGTGTGGGCCGAGTCACCCCGCCCGTATGAACCGGTCCGCGCCGACTCGCCGCGCGGGTACGACCCAGCACGGGGTGTAGCGGCGTCCGACGCTGCGCCGGAACGCCCCGCCGAACCGGCCAGCGCGCCGCCCGCCGACCGCCCTTCCTGGGCTGCTCCGTCCGCTGTCCCACCTGCGGAACGTCCCCTGCGGTCCGTCGACTCGGACCCGTCCCCGACCAGCGGTCCGCCGGTGTCGTCGCCGGCCGCGACTCCGCCCGCCGTGGAGCGCCCGACCTGGGCCGGTGGCCCGACGCCGACCAGTGGCCCACCGGCCGACCGGCCGTCCTGGGCCGGGTCCGGGGCGACCCGCGCGTCCCGGACCGACCGTCCGTCCTGGGCTGGTGGCGCCGATTCCGAGCCGACCAGTGCTCCGCCGTCGCGCCCGTCGTGGGCTGGTGGTGCCGATTCCGAGCCGACCAGTGCTACGCCGTCGCGGCCGTCGTGGGCTGGTGGCGCCGATTCCGAGCCGACCAGTGCTCCGCCGACCCGCCCGTCCTGGGCCACCAGCCCGGCGTCGCCCGTCATGCCACCTCCGGCGCCAGCGGGAGCACCTCCCACGCTGGCCGACCCGCCACCGGCTCCGGTGGGCCCACCGCCGGTGGCAGAACGCCCCTCCTGGGCCGGCGGTTCACCGACCGGCTCGGCGAACCCGACCCGGGACGAGCGGCCGGACTGGTCCGAGGGGCGCATCCCCGCCACCCCGGTCGAGCGTCCATCCTGGGCGGCGATCCAGTCGGCCAAGCTCGCTCGTGGGGGCGACGACGAGACCTCCGGCCCGGCCCGGCCCGAGGTCCGACCGGCTGCGCCATTCCGGCTCCGCCCGGCGACGCCCGAGCCGCCCGGCCCGGTCGAGCCACAGCGCCCGTCCGCGCCGACGAACGCCTCGTCATCCACCGATGTCACGTCGTCCTCGACGGGGGCCGTGCCACCGTCCGCCATGAACGGGCCCGACCCCCGCGACCGGCCCGGCCCCGCGCCGGCCTCCCCCTATGCGGCGCGCCGATCCGCACCCGACCCGACGCCGTCCCCCGAGGACGACCAGCAGTCGGACCCGAGAGCGGTCGTGCTGCCGCAGCGCGTCCCCGCCGAGCCGGACGTGCCCGTCGTGCCGGAGCCGCCAGCCGTGGACCCACCCGCCGAAACCCCGGAACTCGCCCGCATCGCCACCCACCTTCGCCGCGACGACGAGCCAGCCCCGTTGCGGGAGCGCCCCGAGGGGTTCGACGTCAACGCGATCCTGGACGCCGTCCGGGAGGTGGCCGGTGTCCGCGACGCCGCGCTGCGCCGTACCCCGGCCGGCGCGCACAGCCTGCGACTGGACCTGGCCGACGGCGCCGACCCGGCCGAGGTGAGTCGACAGGTGGCCCGTCTGCTCCAGGATCGGATGGGGCTGGCCGCCGCTCCGCAGAACGTGCCCGGCCTGCCCAGCACGCCACCCCCGCCGGTGCGCCGTCGCGTGGCCGAGCCTCGGGTCGCCGAACGACGTACCCCGGATCCCCAGACCGCGGCGTCGCGCGATGCCGGTGCCGACCCGCGCGGCGGTGGGGTCCGGGCGGCCGAGTCGACGGCGGGCACCCGTCCGTCCGGCAGTCGGGTGGAGGCCGTGCCGGCGGGCCTGGAGCAGAGGCCGGGCACTGACACCTCGCGCCGCCGGCGGTCGAACGCGCCGCACCGGGGTCGTGCCACCGTCGAGGAGCCGGGCTCGGTCTCGGCCGCCCCCGCTGGTGCCGCCACCGGCAGCCCGGCAACGCTCGGCACGTCGTACTCCGGCGGCCAGGTGACCACGACGGAGTCGGCGCCGTCCCGGCCGTTGGAGACGGACGGCGCGCCGGGGCCACGGGTGGTGATCGACCACGTGCAGGTCAGCACCTTCGGCTTGGACGCGAACGTGGAGGTCCGGCTGCTGGCCGGGGGCGAGAGCGCGTCCGGGTACGCGACTGGGCCGGCGGTGGACGGCTATGTCCTGCGGCTCTGCGCGGTGGCCGCGGCCGCCGCGGTCGACGAGTTGCTGCGCGGTGCCGACAACGCCGAGCGGGGGCGCTGCTTCGTCGAGCACGCCGCGGTGGTGCCGTTCGGTAACTGTGAGGTGGCCACCGTGGTGGCTCTGCTCGTCTGTGAGGGCTGGGTCGAGCAGCTCGCCGGCTCGGCTCTGGTCGCCGGTGATCCCCGGCAGGCGGTGGTGCGGGCGACCCTCGCGGCGGTGAACCGTCGCTTGGAGGCGCTGCTGTCCTGAGTGGTCCGGGGCAGACTGGAACGATGAGACGCGCCACCCTCTGGCCGGACCACCTGCTCCCCGACGACCGTGTTCCCCCGCCGTGGCCGGGCCGCGAGGTTCGCCTCGACGGCTTGGTCACGTACGTGCGGGACACTCCGGCCACCGCCGTCGGCGCGGAGCCGGCGCTATACGTGCACGGGCTGGGCGGGTCGTCGCAGAACTGGACCGACCTGGCCGGGTTGCTCGCCGACCGGCTGGACGGTCAGGCCATCGACCTGCCCGGCTTCGGCCGCAGTGAACCGGGTCCCCGCTACACGATTCCGGCCTTCGCGGACCTCGTCGTCCGCTGGATCGAGCACTCCGATCGGGGTCCGGTGCACCTGTTCGGCAATTCGCTGGGCGGAGCGGTCGCGGTGCAGGTGGCCGGGCTCCGGCCCGACCTGGTCCGTACGCTCACCCTGATCTCCCCGGCCCTGCCGTTCCTGGATTTCCGTCGCTCGTTGCAGGGGCGGATGCTGCCCGTGCTCGCCATTCCGCGCGGCGAACGGTTGGTCGCCAAGCGGCTCACCCAGCTCGCGCCGGAGGTGATGGCCCAGCAGGTGTTGGAGGCGTGTGTCGCCGATCTCAGCCGGATCTGCGACCAGCGCCGGGCCGAGGCGCTGGAGGAGATCCGGGTCCGCTACGAGGCGGAGCACTACGCCGCCGCGTACGTCCGGACGTTTCGTGGTCTGGTCTCCAGCTTCCTGCGGGCGTACCTGCCGGGGCCGGGTTCGCTGTGGCGGCTCGCCGAGGCGGTGCGCGCACCGACCCTGGTGGTGGGTGGTCGACAGGATCGTCTGGTCGACGTGCGGGTCGCGCCGCAGACCGCGCGGGTCATCCGCGACAGCCGGTTGATGATGCTCGACGGTGTGGGTCATGTGGCGCAGTTGGAGGTCCCCCGACTGGTGGCCCGAGCGGTGGTCGGCCTGCTCGCCGAAACGGAGGAGTCCGCTGGGCGGCCCGATCTGGCAGGCTGAGCCCGATGCCCAGCTCAGCCCGCCTCCCGGCCCGTCGTCAGCGACGCTTCGCGCTGTTCGCCCAGCTGGTGGCGGTGGTGCTGGCGGTGGGCGCGGCGGTGACCGTGATCGCGGAGGGGCCGGACGGGCACCCCGGTGCCGAACGGTTGGCCGCCGACGAGATCCCGACGCTGCCGCCGCTGGTGGCCGCGCCGCTGCCGCCGTCGGTCAGCCCGTCGCCCTCCGCGGCGGTCCCGTCCAGCCCGCCCCCGGTGCTGCGGATGCCCGGTGCGGTCCCGAGCGCCGGCACCGGCGATTTCGGGTACGACGCCCGCTCCGGGCCCGTGCTGGGGCGAGCGGGTGAGCTGCGGCGTTACCGGGTCGCGGTGGAGTCGGGCAGCAACGAGGATGCCGCCGACTTCGCGCTGGCGGTCCAGACGGCGCTGGCCGGGCCGGGCAGTTGGGTCGACAGCGGCAGGCTGCGGCTGCAACAGGTGCCGGGGGGCGCGCCTCGCGACTTCACCGTCTACCTGGCGACCGCCCGCACGGCGGGTCGCATGTGTGCCGACGGGGGAGTGGACATCAGGGTCGGGGGTCGGCCCTACACGTCCTGCCGGGCACCCGGCCAGGTGATCATCAACCTGGATCGGTGGCGGCTGTCCGTGCCGCACTTCGTCTCGGCGAAGGTGCCGCTGGCGGTCTACCGGACGTACGTGGTCAACCACGAGGTGGGGCACCAGCTCGGGCACCGGCACGAGCGCTGCCCGGGTGCCGGCCGGCCAGCGCCGGTGATGATGCAGCAGACGCTCTTCCTCAACGGGTGCCAGGTCAACCCGTGGCCGTACCTCGACGGGCGTCGCTACACCGGCCCTGCCCTCTGAGTGACGGGCCGACGCGCCCTCCTCGTACCCCTCCATCAGGCGTCTTGCGGCAATAGCTGCAAAAACGGAAGAATGCCCGAATAATCTGGCAGGCTCGACGTCATGACGCCGTCGTCCCGTTACGGCCCGCCCCAGCCGCCCGACCCGTCGGGCCGGCCGGCGTACGTGCGTCCCACGCTGGCCCGGATGCACCGGCGACGTCGCCGCACCCTGCTGCTCGTCCTTCTCGTGCTGACCGCCGTCATCGGCGTGCCGATGGCCAGGGGCGACGGCGAGCCGGCGGCCGTGACTCCTGCCGTCACGACCCAGAGTGGCACGGGACGCGGCGGTGGGGCGCCACACCCTGCGCCCACCAGCTACCCGTCGGTCGGAGCGGGACGCTTCACCGCCGCCGACGGCGAGACACCCGTGCACGGTACGGACGGTCCGCTGCGCCGGTACCGGGTCGTCGTGGAACGCGGCACCGGCCAGGACGCCGAGGTCTTCGCCGCCCGGGTGGACGAGGTCCTGGCCGACTCGCGCAGCTGGATCGCGTCCGGTGACCTGCGGGTGCAGCGGGTGGCCGACGCCGGTGCCGCCGACTTCACCATCTACCTGGCCACCCCGGTCACGTCCGAGCGGATGTGCGCCGAGGGCGGGTTGACCACCGAGCGCTACACCTCCTGCCGCCTGCCCGGCCAGGTCATCATCAACCTGGCCCGCTGGATGGAGGCAGTGCCCGACTACGGCGCCTCGCTGGACACCTACCGCACCTACGTGATCAACCACGAGGTCGGCCACGAGTTCGGCGAACTGCACGAGGCCTGCCCCGCCCCGGGTGAGCCCGCACCGGTGATGCAGCAGCAGACGTACGGCCTGGACGGCTGCGTCGCCAACGCCTGGCCCTACCTCGACGGCCGTCGCTACGCGGGTGACATCGTCCCCTGACCGACGGCATCGTCGGTTATTCCCGCTCCCGCATCGCGGACCACGTGTCCTCCCTCATGGCCGAGCGGGGCCCCGGCGAGCAACAATGGCGCGGTTCACACCGCCGATCCCGGGGAGTCCACCGTGTCGTTGCCCCCGCTCGTCGAGCCCGCCGCCGAGCTGACCGTTGACGAGATCCGCCGCTACTCACGCCACCTGATCATCCCGGACGTCGGGGTGACGGGGCAGAAGCGGCTGAAGAACGCCCGGGTGCTGTGTGTCGGCGCCGGTGGCCTCGGGTCACCCGCCCTCCTGTACCTCGCCGCGGCCGGGGTCGGCACGCTCGGCATCATCGACTTCGACACCGTCGACGAGTCGAACCTCCAGCGCCAGGTCATCCACGGTGTGTCCGACGTCGGCCGGTCCAAGGCCGAGTCCGCCGCCGCGTCGATCCGCGAGATCAACCCACTGGTCAACGTGGAGATCCACAACACCGCCCTGGACCGGGAGAACGTCCGCGAGATCTTCGCCCAGTACGACCTGATCGTCGACGGCACCGACAACTTCGCCACCCGCTACATGGTCAACGACGCGGCGGTGCTGCTCGGCAAGCCGTACGTGTGGGGCTCGATCTACCGCTTCGACGGTCAGGCGTCGGTGTTCTGGGCCGAGCACGGCCCCTGCTACCGCTGCCTCTACCCGGAGCCGCCGCCGCCGGGCATGGTGCCCTCCTGCGCCGAGGGCGGCGTGCTCGGTGTGCTCTGCGCGTCGATCGGCTCGATCCAGGTGAACGAGGCGATCAAGCTGCTCACCGGCATCGGTGAGCCGCTGGTCGGCCGCCTGATGGTCTACGACGCCCTGGAGATGGAATACCGCAAGATCAAGGTTCGCAAGGACCCGAACTGCGCGCTCTGCGGCGAGAACCCGACGGTCACCGACCTGCTGGAAGACTACGAGGACTTCTGCGGCGCGGTCTCCGAGGAGGCCCAGGAGGCAACGCTCGACTCGACCATCACGGCACTGGAGCTCAAGGACTGGCAGGACGCCGGTAAGGACATCTTCCTGGTCGACGTGCGCGAGCCGGCCGAGTACGAGATCGTCCGGATCCCCGGCGCCACCCTGATCCCCAAGGGCGACATCATCTCCGGTGAGGCACTCGCGAAGCTGCCGCAGGATCGGCAGATCGTGCTGCACTGCAAGTCCGGCGTTCGCTCGGCAGAGGCGCTCGCGGCGCTCAAGGCGGCCGGGTTCCGGGACGCCGTCCACGTGCAGGGCGGCGTGCTCTCCTGGATCAAGCAGATCGATCCGGCGCTGCCGGCGTACTGACCGACCGGGCCGGGGGCGGCCGAACGGGCCGCCCCGGCCCGCGACGGCGGCCCCGGTAGCGGTCGCACGCCGCCCGTGACGGTGGCCCGGTGACCGTCGCACCCGCCGCCCGGGCGAATCGACGCAAGTCACGATGATTGGCCCTGCGGTCGGAGCGACGCAGCCATGCCAGGCCAACCGATTCCCCGAGGCGGGATCGCATCTGCGCAGGTAGCGTTCCCGCCGTGGTCGACTTGGAAGCCGCGATCGGGTTCGTCGTGGCGCACGGTGATGCGGTGGAACGCGCCCGCCTCTCCTGGCTGCGCAACGGCACCGCGGTGCCCGCCAACCTGTTGGAGACGGCAGAGGTCGGCCAGTCGCCAGACGGCGGCTGGCCGGCCACCTGGGGCGGCCCGATCGCCTCGATCGACGCCACCTGCTTCCGGCTCGCCGAGCTGGACGACCTGGGAGCACTCGGCCGTCCCGCAGCTCGTCGCGCGCTCGACTGGTTGGCGTCCCGGCAGCAGGCCGACGGCGGTTGGGACGAGGACGCGTCGCTGGCCGACTCGGCCCCGGAGTGGGCCCGACCCGGCGACCCGGAGGCAGGGTTCCTCGTGTCGGCCAACGCCGGTTTCTGGCTCACCGTCGCCGGCCTGGACGCGCGCGCCTCGGGCCCGCTCGACCATCGGGTCGGTGGGGCGTACGCCGGGGTGGTGCAGGCGGCGGCCCATTCGCTGGCCGCGCGGCTGCGTCCGGACGGCAGTTGGCCCTCGTACCTCGCCGCCGGCTGGTTGAGCGCGTCGGTGCTGCACCGGCAGGAGATGTTCCAGGAGTCGGCGCGGATCCAGGTGGTGCTCGCCGAACGGATGCCGAAGATGTCTGCGGGCAATGTGGCGTGGTTGGCGGCCACGCTGCGCAGGGCCGGCATCGACCCACAGGACTGGATCATGGTGCGGGCTCTGCGCCGGCTGGCCGAGACCCAGCGCAGCGACGGCGGCTGGGAGAGCGATGACGGCCACCAGTTCGACGTGCACGCCACGCTGTCCGCGATCCGAGCCGCCCGGCCCACGCCGGCCGGAGCCGCCGCGTAGCCGGCTAGCGCAGGTGCCCGTCTCCGGTGACCACGTACTTGGTGCTGGTCAGCTCGGGTAGACCCATCGGGCCACGGGCGTGCAGTTTCTGGGTGGAGATGCCGATCTCCGCCCCGAACCCGAACTCGCCCCCGTCGGTGAACCGGGTCGACGCGTTGACCATCACCGCCGCCGCGTCCACCCGGGCGACGAAGTCGCGCGCCGCGCTCGCCGAGTCGGTGAGGATCGCCTCGGTGTGCCCGGTGCCGAAGCGGCGGATGTGCGCTACCGCCGCGTCCAGTGAGTCGACCACCGCGACCGAGATGTCGGCGGACAGGTATTCGGTGGCGAAGTCCTCCTCGGTGGCCGGGACGACGGCGGCGGAGTACGCGGCCACCTCGGGGGAGCCGTGCACGGTCACCCCCGCCTCGGCGAGGGCGGCCAGCATCGGCGGCAGGAACGCGTCGGCGACGTCCGCGTGCACCAGCAGCGACTCGGCGGTGTTGCAGGTGGAGAGGCGTTGCGTCTTGGCGTTCAGCGTCACCGCGACGGCCTTCGCGACGTCGGCGGCGGCGTCCACGTAGACGTGGCAGTTGCCCACCCCGGTCTCGATCACCGGCACTGTCGACTCCTCGACCACGGTGCGGATCAACGACGCGCCACCACGCGGGATGAGCACGTCGACGAGCCCTCGGGCGCGCATCAGCTCCTTGACCGAGTCGCGGGAGCTGGCGTCGAGCAGCTGCACCGCGTCGGCCGGCAGCCCGGCCTCGGTGACCGCGTCGCGCAGCACCTCGACCAGCGCGGCGTTGGAGTGTGCGGCCGAGGACGACCCGCGCAGCAGCGCCGCGTTGCCCGACTTGAGGCAGATCCCGGCGGCGTCCACTGTCACGTTGGGTCGCGCCTCGTAGATGATGCCGACCACCCCGAACGGCACCCGGATCTGACGTAGCTCCAGCCCGTTGGGCAGGGTGGAACCTCGGACCACCTCGCCGACCGGGTCGGGCAGCGCGGCCATCTGGCGCAGCGCGTCGGCGATGCCGGCGACCCGTCCCGCGTCGAGGGCGAGCCGGTCCAGCACGGACGCACTCAGCCCGGCCTCGCGGCCGGCTGCCAGGTCCACCTCGTTCGCGGCCAGAATCTCCGAGGTACGCGCCACCAGCGCGTCGGCCATCGCCACCAGCGCGGCGTCCTTGACGGTACGCGTGGTCACGGCCAAATCCGCGGCGGCGTCCCGCGCCCGCTTCGCCTGCTCGCTCACGCTCATCGATTGCTCCTCGCGTTAGGAAGGGCCCCTTGTACAACACCAGGCGTTAACAGGGGGCCCTTGCTTACAGCAGCACCAGGTCGTCGCGGTGGACGACCTCTCGTTCGTACGCCGGGCCGAGCGCCGCGGCGAGTTCGGACGTGGAGCGGCCGAGCAGCCCGGGCAGCTCCACCGCGTCGTAGTTGACCAGACCTCGGGCGACCGACGCGCCGGCGGTGTCCACCAGGTCCACCGGGTCGCCCGCGGTGAACGTGCCGTCGACGGCGGTGATGCCGGCCGGTAGCAGCGACTTGCGTCGCCCGACGACGGCGGCCACCGCGCCCGGGTCGAGGTGCAGCCGCCCACGGGGTGACGTGGCGTGGGCCAGCCAGAACAGCCGGGCCGTCGGGCGTTGCCGCTGCGGGTGGAACAGCGTGCCGACGGGTTCACCGGCCAACGCCGGGCCGGCCAGGTCGGCGGCGGTGAGCACCACCGGGATGCCGAAGCCGGTGGCGATCCGGGCGGCCTCGACCTTGGTCACCATGCCGCCGGTGCCGACACCGGACCGGCCGGCCCCGCCGATGGTGATCCCGGCGAGATCCGCGTCGCCGTGAACCTCGGTGATCCGGGTCGACTGCGGCTTGGTGGGGTCACCGGTCCAGAGCGCGTCCACGTCGGAGAGGAGAACCAGCAGGTCGGCGTGCACCAGCGCGGCCACCAGCGCGGCCAACCGGTCGTTGTCGCCGAACCGGATCTCCTGGGTGGCCACCGTGTCGTTCTCGTTGACGATCGGCACCGCCCGCAGGTCGAGCAGCTTGCGCAGCGTCCGGTACGCGTTGCGGTAGTGCGCCCGCCGGGTCACGTCGTCGACGGTGAGCAGCACCTGCCCCACCGTGCGGCCGTGCCGGGCGAAGCTGGCCGCGTACCGGCCGATCAGGAGCCCCTGCCCGACGCTGGCGGCGGCCTGCTGGGTGGCCAGGTCGCGCGGGCGTCGGATCAGGCCGAGGGGGGCGAGGCCGGCGGCGATCGCGCCGGAGGACACCAGGACCACCTCGCGCCCCTCGGCGGCGAGCCGACCGAGGATGTCGACGAGCGCGTCGACGCGCTTCTCGGCCAGGCCGCCGGTGGCGGTGGTCAACGAGGAGGATCCGATCTTGACGACGACCCGCCGGGCCGCCGTGACTGCGTCGCGCACCCGCCCATTCTGCGTGGTCACGGCCGCACCACCCGGCGGCGTTCCCATATGGTGGCGGATTGTGACACCTGACGAGTACGTCGAGGCGGTGCTCGACCTGGTCGAGCGGATCCCGGAGGGCCGGGTCATGTCGTACGGCGCGGTCGCCGACGCGCTCGCCGAACGATCGGGTCGCGCGTCCGCGCGACTGGTGGGCACCATCATGGCCCGCCACGGCGGCTCGGTGCCCTGGCACCGGGTGGTGACGGCCGCTGGCCGGCTGCCACCGGGCCACGAGCGGGAGGCGCGGGCCCGACTGCGCGCCGAGGGGGTGCCGCTGCGCCCGGCCGGGGTGGACATGACGGCGAGTTGGTCGCCCGGCGAGCAGGGGTGACCGAGCAGCCCTGCCGGGCGGGCGCCCCGCCCCCGGCAGGGGACAGGGCGCCGCGAGGTGGTTCAGAGCCGGAAAGGCAGCACGACGCTGTTGTCGTCCTGCTTCGGGTCGGGCCACAGCCGCTCCTGGGCGTCGTGGTGGTAGACCCAGAACCTCCGGTTCTGCGCGTCGGGTCCGGTCGTACCCGGGACCAGATGGACGAAGGTGTAACGGCGCGACTCACCGGCAGGCACTCCGGGCAGTAGGCATGACGGGTTGTCGGCCTGGGGCGCGGGGTTCGGGTCGCACTTCGACCAGTCCCCGCCCGCCGGCTCGAAGTCGAAGCCACGGAACGAGATCTGCGGCGCGTCGAGCGGCCCCGCGTTGGTGACTGTGAAGACGGTGGTGAGTTGGCGGGTGTCGGCGCCGGGGACGTCGACCAACTCGTGGGTCATGCTCAACCTCAGGTCGGTGAGTCGGGGGTCCTTGCCGAACGTCGTCGGGCCGTCGGTCTGACCGAACCGCTCCCCGTCCCACCGGTACGTCCGCACCTGCTCCCGCCGCAGGTAGGTCGGTGTGCCGCAGCACGGCACGATGTCGGCGACGCGCACCTCGACCGACCCGTTCTGGGTGATCTCCGTGGTGCGGATGTCGTCGAACCCGTCGCCGGTCCGGACCACCCTGCCCACCGTCACGATCCGGCCGTCGGCGTCCCGGTCGAAGGCCACCACCTGCTTCGCCGACGCCTCGCCGTACCGGCAGGCGACGACGGCGATGGTTTCGACGGCACCGTCGCCGTCGATGTCGCCGTGCTCGAACTCGTTGTCGGCGAGCATCGACACGTAGGTGTCCGTCGTGTCGTCCTTCAGCCGCACCTTCGAGGTGGTGCAGCCGCCCTCCGCCATGCCCGACGGCCAGCTCGGCAGGTCGACGCGGGTGGCGAGCAGTTGGGCCCGACTGATCCGCCCGTCCGGAGCGCTCGGGGTACTGGTGGTCGTCGACGGTGACCCGGTCGGTGTCGGCGTCGGCGTCGACGGTGTCGACGTCGGCGGTGCCGTCGGTTCGACGGACTCCGCCGGCACCGGCGGGTTCCGGTCGCCGCGCAGCGCGGCGTTCGCGACGACGGGGGCCACCACCAGGACGACCGCCGCGGCGGCCACGGCCATCGCCGTCATCCGACGGCGTCGGCGCAGGTGGCGTCGGGCCTGGTCGGGGCCGGGGCCGGTGACCCGGCTGACCACGTCGTTGCGGTACGCGGAGAGCCGCTCGCGCAGGAGCGGGTCGAAGTCAGACATCGCACACCCCCTCGGTGTTCTCGTCGAGCAGTCCGGCCAGTGCCGTCCGACCGCGGTGCAACCAGGACTTGACGGTGCCCTCGGCCACCCCTTCCTGGGCGGCGATCTGACTCACCGACAGGTCGGCCAGGTAGTGCAGGATGACCGCTCGGCGGTGGTTGGCGGGCAGTTGCGCCAGCGCCGCGTCGATCGCCACCCGGTCGGGGTTCGGCCCGGCGACCTCCGCCTCGGTGGGCCGCTGCCGCAGCAGGTGGTTGCGGGCGGTTCGCAGGCGTCGCCAGCGGCTGCGGGCCAGGTTCCAGGCGACCCGGCGGACCCAGGCCACCGGGTCGTCGTACCGGACCAGGCGGTCCCAGCGGGCCAGCGCCCGGTAGAACGCCTCCTGGGCGAGGTCCTGCGCGTGTCCGAGATCCCCGACGTACGCGCACAGTTGGGCGGTCACGCTGCCGAAGTGCGCGTGGTAGAAGTCGTCGAAAGTGATCGTCACCTCGACCGTCGCACCGGCCGTCCGTGCCGCCGGTGGCTCTTTGGCGTGGGCTCCCATCGTTGCTGTCACTGCCCCTCCCCCGTCACCGCCGGGCTGGTCTGCCGTCGGTGCTGGTAACACTCCGAGACTGCGGAGGCGGTTGCGCGTCCGACTGCCGTCAACCCGACTGGACTGATGTCCGCGTCAGGCGGGCGGATGAGGGGATGTGACCTCCGACATAACGTGAGTAACATTCGGCCCCATGACAATGCCGTCGGGCACCGGCTGGTCAGCCGCCGGCTCGCTGCCTCGCCCGGTGCACGCCGGCTACGCGCTCGGCTCGCTGGCGACCGGCGCGTTCGGCACCGTGCCCGGTCTGCTGCTGCTGCCGTATTTGACCGACACGCTGGGCGTGGCCGCCGGACTCGCAGCCCTGCTGGTGCTGCTGCCCAAGGCCTGGGACGTGCTGGTCAACCCGGTCGCCGGGCGAATCTCCGACCGCACCCGGTCACGCTGGGGCGCTCGCCGCCCGTACCTGCTCATCGCTGGCCTCGCGCTCGCTGTTCTCTTCGCGTCGATCTTCGCCGCGCCGTTCGGCAACGGGCCGGCCGCCGCGGCGTACGTGGCGTTCGCCTTCCTCGCCACCGCCACCGCGTTCGCCTTCTTCCAGGTGCCGTACGTGGCGATGCCGGCGGAGTTGACCGACGACTACGCCGAGCGCACCCGGCTGATGACCTGGCGGATCGCGGTGCTGGCGTTGGCCATCCTGGTCTCCGGTGCGGTCGCCCCGCTGGTGGTGAGCGCCGGCGGCGACGGTGTGGCCGGGCACCGGTGGATGGGGTTGTTCGTGGCGGCGCTGATCGCCCTCGGTGCCGTCGGGGCGTTCCTCGGCACCCGGTCCGCGCCGACCGGCACGGTGAGCGGGAGCGAGCCGAGTCTGCGCGCCCAACTCGCCGTGGCCGCCGCCAACCGCCCGTTCCGGGCGCTGCTGATCTGTTTCGTCGTGCAGTCCGCCGGGGTGGCGACGATCCTGGCCGGGGTCAACTACTTCGCCGGGCAGATCCTGCGCGACGACGAGAGCGGGCCGACCCTGCTCTTCGTCTGCTTCGTCGGGCCGGCGCTGCTGGTGATGCCGATCTGGTCCCGGGTCGGTGCCCGGCTGGGCAAGCGGACCGCGCTGGTCGCCGCCTCGCTGATCCTCGCCGTCGGGGCGCTCACCCTGGTCGCCGCGTCGGTGCTGCCGACGGTCGCCGTCTACCTGGTGGTCGCGGTGATCGGCGTCGGGTACGCCGGGCAGCAGGTCTTCGCGCTGTCGATGCTGCCGGACTGCATCGCGTACGACACCAGGCGCACCGGTCGGCGACAGGCGGGTGTGTTCACGGGCCTGTGGACGGCCGGGGAGACCCTCGGGCTGGCGCTGGGTCCGGGCATCTACGGCCTGGTGCTCCAGCTCTCCGGCTACGTCTCCTCCGACACCGGAACAGCCGCCGCCCAGTCCGACGGTGCCCGCCTGGGCGTCCTGCTCGGCTTCACGCTGATCCCGGCCCTCTTGATCGCCCCGCCGATCCTCCTACTCCGCCAGTACACCCTCACCCCCGCCGCCCTGGCTGACCCGATCCGTGACGACCGCGTCGATCATGGAGTTGTGGTGGGGACGAAAGCCGTTGACCGTCACGAGAAGGGCACCACAACTCCATGATCAACGAGACCAGGGTTGAGGACCGGGCCACGTTGCCTCTCGGGGTGCCGGCGGAGGTCGCGCTCGACGAGTTACGGCAGTTGCGCGCCGGGGACCGGCCGACCCACGGGGGGCAGTTGTTCGCGTACGTCTACGACCCCGCGGTGCCGGGCCTGGACGAGCTGACCGCCGCCGCGCACCGGGAGAGCGCACACGTCAACGGGCTGGACCCGACCGCGTTCCCGTCCCTGCTGGCGATGGAGAACGCCCTGGTCGGCGCTGCCGGCCGGGTGCTCGGTGCTGGCCCGGGCACAACCGCCCCGGACGTCGTGGGCAGTGTCACCAGCGGCGGTACCGAGTCGCTGATCCTCGCGGTCAAGACGGCCCGGGACGCGCACCCGGAGATCGCCGAGCCCCGGATCGTGGTGCCGTCGAGCGCCCACGCCGCATTCGCCAAGGCGGCGCACTACCTGCGGGTGGCGATGGACGTCGTGCCGGTCTCCCCGGACACCCTGCGTCCCGATCCGGCCGCGATGGCCGCGGCGATCCGTCCGGAGACGGTGCTCGTCGCCTGCTCCGCGCCGTCGTACGCGCACGGGGTGGTGGACCCGGTCGCGGAGATCGCGGCGGCGGCCGCCGCCGCCGGGGTGCGCTGCCACGTGGACGCCTGCTTCGGCGGCTGGACCCTGCCGTACCTGCGTCGCCTCGGTGAGCCGGTGCCGCCGTTCGACTTCGCGGTACCCGGGGTCACGTCCATCTCGGTCGACCTGCACAAGTACGCGTACGCGCCGAAGGGGGTGTCGGTGCTGCTGCACCGGGACGCCGCGCTCCGCGCCCCGCAGTACTTCGCGTACGCCGACTGGCCCGGCTACACGATGATCAACCCGGTGATCGCGTCCACCCGCTCGGGCGGGCCGATCGCCGCCGCGTACGCCACGGTGCGGCACCTCGGCGACGACGGTTACCTGCGGCTCGCCACCGTCACCCGGGACGCGGTCGCCGGCCTGGCCGACGCGGTACGCGCCGCCGACGGGTTGCGGCTGATGGCCGAGCCGGAGTCGACGGTGGTGTGCTTCACCGCCACCGAGGGCGGCCCGGACCTGTTCGTCCTGGTCGACGAGCTGACCGCGCGCGGCTGGCACACCCAGCCCCAACTGTCGTACGCGGGGCTGCCGGCGAGTGTGCACCTCACGGTGACCGCCTCGGTCGCGCCCCGGGTCGCCGAGTTCGGGCCGGACCTGGTCGAGGCGGTGGCCGCCGCCCGGGCGGCCGGTCCGGTCGCCCTCCCGCCCGAGCTCATCGCGCTGGCGACGTCGCTGACACCGGACGCCCTCACGCCCGAACTCGTCGCCGGGCTGGCCGCCGGGCTCGGACTCGGTGGCGGGGGAGCGTCGACGCCGGACCGCCTCGCGGTGGTGAACACGCTGCTCGACGCCGCCCCGCCGGCGTTGCGCGAACGCCTGCTGGTGGAGTTCGTCGGCCTGTTGCAACGTCCCACCTGGTGACGGCGCCCGGTCTGGTCCACCGTCGCGGGACGGTGGACCGGACCGCCTCAGCCGTAGGTGATCGAGACCGTGTTGTCCGGTACGTAAACCTCCTCCACGAAGTCGAAGTTCGCGTCCATCGCCCGGACGTCCACGTCGGCCTTGCCGGTGCCGACGCTGGTGCCCGCCGGAACCCGGAAGCCGAGCGTGAGCTTGGCTTCCTTGCCGGCTCCGAGTCCGTTGAGGTCGCACGTCACCGGCTCCCGGGTCGTCTCCGGGTCGTTGCGGCACGCCGCCCATCCACTGCCGTCGGGACGAACGGCTGGCGGCAGGCCGAGCCGCAGAGCCACGTAGGCGGCCGATCCGGTCGTGCTTCTGATGCGCACGGTGACCGTGCCGACCTTGGAGCCGTCCCCGGCGTCGGCAAGCACGAGGTTCGTGGCGGTGACGACGAGGTTGACGTCGTGCCGGTTCGGGCCGAAGCTCGTCGGCCCGGAGACCTGAGCGAAGGCGTCGCCCTTCCAGCGGTAGCCCCGCCACTGCCGCTGTGACCACTCGGCGGGCCAGCCGCCCCCGGGGGCGATGTCACCCACCTGCACACGGACCGTGCCGTCGGCCACCACGTCGAGGGCGAACAACCACTGCGGCTTGTCGATGGTCGTCGCCACCACGCGGCCGAGCGTGATCACCTTCCCCTGCTCGTCCCGGTCGAAGGCGACCACCTGCATCGGGCCGCCGGTGCCGAGCACGCACTGCACCAGTGCCACCGTCTCCACCGCACCGTCCCCGTCGACGTCGCCGTGGTCGAGCGCCACCAGCCAGTTGACCCCCTCGCGGTCGTCACCGCTGATCCGTACGGCCGACGTCGGGCAGCCGCGCCCGGCCCGCCACGCCGGCAGGGTCACCGACGCGCCGAGCAACTGCGCCCGGCTGATCCGGCCGTCGGGCACGGCGGAGGCGGGGCCGCCGGTGGTCACGGAGGGGCCGGGGGTCGGGCTCGTCGATCCCTCCGGCGTGGGCGACACCGAGATGCTCGGCGTCGGGTCGACCGGACCCGGTTGGTGGTCCGGGCCGCTCATCGCCGCGTACCCGATGGCGGACCCGCCGAACAGCGCGAGCGCCGTCGTGGCGGTGGCACCCCACCGGCGTCGGTTGCGACCCCGCACCGTCCGACGGACGGCGGCGGGACCGGGCACCTCGACCTTGTCCAGCACGGTACGGCGGTAGTGGGCAAATTCTTCGGCGAGGCCGAGGGTCTCCTGCTCAGACATCCCGCACCTCCTCGTTGGTGTCCCGCAGATGGGCAGCGAGGGCCGTGCGGCCCCGGTGCAGCCACGATTTGACGGTGCCCTCGGCGACCCGCTCCTGCGCGGCGATCTCGGCGACCGACAGGTCGGCGAGGTAGTGCAGAACGACAGCCCGCCGCTGTTTCGGCGGCAACTTCGCCAGCGCGACGTCGAGGGCGACCCGGTCGGGGCTCGGCCCGGCGACGTGGGTAACCCGTTGCCGTACCAGCCACGACTGGGCGGTCCGTAACCGCCGCCAGCGGTTGTGTCCGAGGTTCCAGGCGACCTTGCGTACCCAGGCCAACGGGTCCTCGTACCGGGCGACCCGGTCCCAGCGGGCGTACGCCCGGCAGAACGCCTCCTGGACCAGGTCCTGTGCCTGCCCACGGTCACCCGTGTACGCGGTGAGCTGCACGACCAGCGAGCGGAAGTGGGCGTGGTAGAAGTCGTCGAAGACCAGTTCGTTGGCGGCCGAGGTGGAGTTGCCCAGCGGGTCCGGCGGCCGTCCGCCCACCTGTACTTCTCTCGTCACAAGCACTCGTCCTCCCCGTGGTGGCCGCGGGCGGCGTGTTCGCCAGCACCGGTCACACATTCGGGTACGCCGGCAGGTTGCGGGAGAACCGGTAGGCGTTCCCTGTCGTCTCCGAGACATCGCGCCCGCGTGGCACAGATCAGGTGGTACATCAACGGGCATAAGTATAGATAAGTGCCGCTATAAGTAGGTTTTGTGTTATTCGTCGTTTCCGTACGGTCAGGTCATCAACCAAACGGCACGGGGAGAGACCATGACGATGCGAAAGATCCTGATCACCGGAGTGACTGCGGCAGCCGGCCTGGCCCTCGGCCTGGGCGGCGCGGCGGCAGCCGTCACGGCGATCGGCCCCGGCCCGGGTGCTCCGGGCGAGATCGGCCCCGGCCCGGGTGTGGTCCTTGCGATCGGCCCCGGCCCGGGTGTGGCCGCGAAGATCGGCCCCGGCCCGGGTGCTCCCGGCGAGATCGGCCCCGGCCCGGGTGTGGCCGCGAAGATCGGCCCCGGCCCGGGTGCTCCCGGCGAGATCGGCCCCGGCCCGGGTGTCGCTGAACTGGCCGGACCCAGCTCGACGGTGACGACGGCCTGAGTGTGACGTGCCGTCGGGACGACGGCGCCCGATCGGGCCCGGCCGAGAATCTCGGCCGGGCCCGATCGGCAGGTCAACCGTCTTCCCGTGTCAGCTTCGATGGTGATTCCTGCGCCTCTCGTCGGCGGCGGCTCTGATTGGCGCCCGAAGCCAGGAACGAGGCTCGGAGTCGCTGTGGTTGACTGTCCGGTGGGGGACAGAAGGGGGCGGTCGTGCAGCTACCGGCAGTGCTCGGTGAGCCGATCCGGTTCGTGTTGAACTGGGGGCGTCGCTACTCGCTCTGGGTGTTCAACTTCGGCCTGGCCTGCTGCGCGATCGAGTTCATCGCCACCAGCATGGGTCGCCACGACTTCATCAGGCTCGGCGTGATCCCGTTCGCCCACGGCCCCCGGCAGGCAGACCTGATGGTGGTGTCCGGGACGGTGACGGACAAGATGGCTCCGGCGATCAAGCGGCTCTACGACCAGATGCCCGAGCCGAAGTACGTCATCTCGTTCGGTGCCTGCTCCAACTGCGGCGGCCCCTACTGGGATTCGTACTCGGTGACCAAGGGTGTGGACCAGCTCATCCCGGTCGACGTCTACGTGCCCGGCTGCCCGCCCCGGCCGGAGGCGCTGCTGCACGGCATCCTGCGCCTGCAGGAGAAGATCGCCGCCGAGCAGTCCGGTATCGGTGGCGTGCCGCAACGCGACGTGTTGGCCGCGCCGTTGGACGCGCCGCCCCGCGAAGCCGCTGCCCCGCGTTCCGTCGACTCCCTCACCGCTGCGCCGGTGCGCCCGCCCGCCGCCAACTGACGGCGCGGGCCGCCGCCCGGACGGGTCCGAGCGGCGACCGGATCGACAGGTCAGCCGTTCGCGCCGACAGCCAGCGCGGTCCGCACGACGTTGTCGCTCGGGTCGACGTCGGGAGTCGTCGGGTACCAGTCGGTCGTCACCTCGATGTCGATCAACTTGGTGGCGTCGGCCGGATCGGTCGGCGGGCTGATGACCAGCGCGAAGCTGTACTCCTCGCCGGGCATCAACCGCAGGCCCGGCACCGGCACCAGAGCGCCGCTGCCGCCGACCGGGCCGTCGGCCGGGTCGGTGTGCCAGAACACGGAGCCGGCCGGCAGGGAACTGGCCTGCACCCAGAAACTGTTGTGCGGCGCGTCGCCGTCGTAGCGGATCGTCACCGGCACCCGCAGGTTGCCCTCACCGCCCGGGAACTCCGTCACCGGGCCGTCCAGCCTGATCGAGGCGTCCGGTTGGGCGTCCTGGACGTAGGGCCGGGGACGGATCAGCGAACCGGTGGTGGACCGGAACAGGGCGCCGAACGACGTGCGCGCCACCAGACCGCCGTTGGTGGAGTAGGCCTCGACCCAGCCGCCGTTCATGCTCATCGGGTACCGCCGTGGGTCGGTCAGTACGTGGAAGTCCAGCTCGTTCCGGATGCTCTGGCCCGGGGCCAACTCGACCCAGGTGTCGGTCAGGGCGCAGTTGAACACCCGGCGGTTCTGCTCCACCCGCATGTCGAACATGTCGCAGTTGAGGTCGTCGCGCTGGAAGGCGCCCGGCACCGGCTCCCGCAGCTTGTAGTGGAAGTAGTCGGTGGCGCTGCCGGTGTTGGTGACGGTCACCGAGACGCTGCCCTGGTATCCCCGGTCGGTCGGGCTCAGGATCAGCCTGCCCACCGAGAGCGTGTGGTCACCGGCGCGGACGGGCGCGGCGACCGCCGGGCCGGTCGTGGCGACCGTCGCGGTCAGGCCGAGCAGCGCGGCGGTGAGTAGGGTCCCCGTTTTTTTGAACACGTGTATCTGGTCCTCCCGTGATGGCAGCCGGCGCCGATCGCGCCGGCTGCCTAGACAGACGTCAGCGAACCCATGTTGGTTGCACCACCATCGATTCACGTCGGTTCAGCATGGGTGACGAGGCCGCCCAGGGCTGTCCCGGGTCGACTTCCCGGTCGAAGGGGACAAGTCGGTTGTCCGAGGCTCGGGGTGGCCGGGCCGGGCTAGCCTGCGGTTCATGAGCAGTTCAGTGGAGCAGCGGACCGCCCACATCGTCGACGTGCTCACCGAGGAGTTCGGCGCGTCGATGGCGATCGACCCGGCCGCCTTCCGCCGCAAGTTCCGCAAGATGGCGGCCTCGCCGTTCGCCTTCTACCGCGGCAGTGCCGCGCTGTTCTACGCCGACCAGCTCGGCGACTTCGCCGACGACCGGTTCCTGGACGAACAGACCAGCCGGGTGTGGATCCACGGTGACCTGCACGCGGAGAACTTCGGCACATACATGAACGGCTCCGGGCAACTGGTGTTCAACGTCAACGACTTCGACGAGGCGTACGTCGGCCCGTTCACCTGGGACCTGCGACGGCTCGCGGCCAGCGTGGCGCTGCTCGGCTACGGCAAGGCGCTCTCCGACACGGCGATCGGGGATCTGGTGGCCGGCTTCGCCCGGTCGTACCTGACCGAGCTGCGGGCCATCGCCGCCGGCGGTGACGACGCGATCGGCTCGATCACCCTGGACAACGCCGACGGCGTGCTGCGCCGGGTGCTCCAGCAGGCCCGGCTCAACACCCGCGTCGACCTGCTCGCCGCGCAGACGACGATCGACAACTACGAGCGACGCTTCTCCATCGGTGACGGGGTCTTCGAGATCGACGACGCCACCCGGGACCTGGTGAGCGCCGCCTTCCAGGACTACCTGGGCACCCTGCCGGTCGGCTCGACGCAGCTCCGGCCGGTGGCGGCGCGGATCAAGGACGTGGTGCTGCGCAAGGGGGTGGGCATCGGCTCGGCCGGACTGCCGTCGTACAACCTGCTGCTGGAGGGGCACACCCAGGCGTTGGAGAACGACGTCGTCATCTACATGAAGCAGGCGCAGGTGCCGGCCGTGGCACGGTACGTCACCGACGAGTCGGTTCGCGGATACTTCCAGCACCAGGGGCACCGGACCGCCGAGTCGCAGCGGGCGTTGCAGGCGCACGCCGACCCGTGGCTGGGCTTCACCGAGCTGCACGGGGCCGGTCAGCTCGTCGCCGAGGTGTCCCCGTACGCCGCGGACCTGGACTGGTCCGACGTGAACGAGCCGGAGGAGCTGACCGGGGTGTTGGTCGACCTCGGTCGGGCGGTGGCCCGGATGCACTCGGTCGCCGACGACGAGTCCAGTCACGACCTGGTGGACTACTCCACCGAGGAGGCGATCGTCGCGGCGGTGGACACCGACGAGCGGGGCTTCGTCGCCCACCTGGTGGACTTCGCGCACGCGTACGGGGTGCGCGCCCGGCAGGACCACCAGCTCTTCGTCGACCTGTTCCGCAACGGTCGGCTGCCGGGGATCTGATCGGGCGAGGCGTCACTCAGGACGCGAACTCCAGCACCACCTTGATGTCGTCCGGCCCGGGGGTGTACGCGTCGGCGTACCGGCTCACCGGCACCCGACGGGTGAGGAGTGACTCGAGCCAGACCTGGTCGGCGCGGACGAGAGCCTGCGCGGCCATGCTCCAGTGCCGCCGGTTGGCGTTCACCGAGCCGAACACCACGTTGTTCTCCAGCACCAGGGACCGGTTGAGCGCCCCGGCGTCGAAGTCGATGCTCCGGCCGCCGCTGGACACCCCGGCCAGGCAGACGATCCCGTTCGGGGCCGCCTTGCACATGACGTCGAGGACCACAGTGGGCGCGCCGGTGCACTCGATCACCACATCCGGCTCGAACTGCAGGTCGTTGACCGGTACCGCGTGGTAGGTGGCGCCGAGCCCGGCGACCAGCTCCGGCTTCGGGCCTTCGGTGGCCCGGTCCAGCACGTGCACGCTGAGCCCGCGCTGGGTGCCGAGCAACGCGGCCAGCAACCCGATCGGGCCGGCGCCGGTCACCAGGACGGTCTGCGGCTGCCACTCGGCCCGGTGCCCGATCCGCTCGATGTGGTCCCAGGCCTTCGCCACCACGCTGGTCGGCTCCAACAGCACGCCGACCTGGGCCAGCGCCGGGTCGAGCGCGACCGCGAACTGTGGTTCGATCCGCCAACGGTCGCGGGCGAACCCGGGTAGCGCCTTGATGCCGTGTTCGGTGTACTGCCCGTTACGGCACATGTCCCACTCGCCGACGGCGCAGTTCGGGCAGGGGACCGGGTCGGGGTGCCGGACGATCCCCGCCACCAGGTCGCCGGGTTGCAGGGTGCCGCTTGAATCCTCGATCACCCGGCCCAGCGACTCGTGCCCGATGATCAGGCGGTCCGCCCCCGGCGGCGCCTCGCCGTAGTCCCCCGCGATGATCTCGTGGTCCGTGCCACAGATGCCGACGGCGAGCGCCTCGACCAGGACCGAGCCCTCCTCGGCAGCCGGCTCCGGTTGGTCCTCGACGAGGTGCAGCGAGTTGGCCACCCCGGGTGTCACAGTCACAGCGCGCACTCCCTCATCCTTCCTCGTCGCGGGCTGCGCCGCGCGCGAAGCTGGCAGATCGCGGGGGATCGGCGGCGGCCAGGTGCGGGCGCGGGCGGCACTAGGATCAGCGGCATGACTCCCGAAGAGGTCGGCGCTCGGCTGATCGCGCTGCTCGCGCCGGTCGAGGCGACCCCGTCGGTCTCCGGCGGGCAACGGTTCGCCCGTGCCACCGTCGACGTGCCACCGGCGAGTTGGTTGGCCGCTGTGCACGCCGCCCGCGACGACACCGAGCTGGCCTGCGACTTCTTCGACTGGCTCTCCGCCGTCGACGAGTTGGCGGAGGGCTTCGACGTGGTAGCGCACCTCTGGTCGACGCGGCTTCGGCACGGCGTGCTGCTGCGTACCCGGCTGCCGCGCGGTGAACCCACTGTCGCCTCGGTCGTCGACGTCTACCCGGGTGCCGCCTGGCACGAGCGGGAGACCCACGAGATGTTCGGCATCGACTTCGCCGGCCACGGGGAGCTGCGTCCGCTGCTGCTGCCGCCGGAGTTCGAGGGCCACCCGCTGCGTAAGGAGTTCGTGCTCGCGTCCCGGGTGGCCAAGCCCTGGCCGGGCGCGAAGGAACCGGGCGAGTCGGAGGCCGGCGGCGGACGTCGGCCGATCCGCCCGCCGGGCGTTCCCGCTCCCGGCGAGTGGGGCACCACGCCCACCCCGGCCGGCGCGGGCGGCGTGGGGGAGGGCCCGCGCGGCGGCACCCCGGCCAGGCCGGCCGGCGAGCGGCCGGCGCGGCCCGCTCCGGGGGCCCGGCCGGCGCGTACTCCCCGGCCTGCCGCCGGTGACGACGGCCCGGCGCCGACCGACCGGCCCGACCACGATGGGGGTACGACCTGATGCCGCTCTGGGTGGAGCTGGTGCTGCGGGTGGGTGGCGTGGTGGTCGCGTTCCTCACCCTGCCGTTGCTGGTGGGCCAGGCCGAGCACAAGGTGATGGCGCACATGCAGGGCCGGCTCGGCCCGATGTACGCGGGCGGCTTCCACGGCTGGGCCCAGCTGGTCGCGGACGGGGTCAAGTTCGTGCAGAAGGAGGACGTGACTCCGCGGGAGGCGGACCGGGCGGTGTTCCGGCTGGCCCCGGCGGTGGCGTTGGTGCCCTACCTGCTGGTGCTGCTGGTGATCCCGCTCGGCCCCAACGACCTGGTCGGGCAACCGCTGGACATCGGCCTGTTCTTCGTGCTGGCCGTGGTCGGTGTCGGGGTGGTGGCCGTGCTGATGTCGGCGTGGGCGTCGGCCAACAAGTACAGCCTGCTCGGTGGGCTGCGTGGGGCCGCCCAGTTGCTCGGTTACGAGCTGCCGTTGGTGCTGGCGGCCGCTTCGGTGGCGATGGCGGCGGGCACGCTCAGCCTCTCCGGCATCGTCGAGGCGTGGCAGCCGTGGTGGCTGCTCTGGCAGGCGCCCGCAATGATCATTTTCTTCGTCGCCGGGCTGGCCGAGATCCGCCGACCGCCGTTCGACATGCCGGTGGCCGACTCGGAGCTGGTCTTCGGCTACATGACCGAGTACACCGGGCTGCGGTTCGCGTTCTTCCTGCTCGCCGAGTACGTCGGCATCGTGGTGATCGCCGCGCTGACCACTGTGCTGTTCCTCGGCGGGTGGCAGGGCCCGTTCGCCGACGACCAGCTCGGTTGGCTCTGGACACTGCTCAAGATATTCGCCGTGTCGTTCGTGATCATCTGGCTTCGGGTGTCCTACCCCCGGCTGCGCGAGGACCAGTTGCAACGGCTCTGCTGGCTGGTGCTGGTGCCGGCGTCCCTCGGGCAACTGGTCCTCACGGCGGCCGTCCGCATCGCCCTCTGACCTCGCGCGACAGTGCCCGAGCCGCGCGCGATCATCTTGCGCGAGGTGGGCCGGATCGCTCAGCGCGGCGCGTCGAGGTGGTCCCGAGAGACGCTTTCGAGCTGATGTCGTAAACGAATCGTCCGCTGCCGCTGCCGCTGCCGCTGCCGCTGCCGCTGCCGCAGCCGCTGCCCGGGATGCCGCCCGATGTCACAAACGATTCAGCTCGAAAGCATCCTCACGACCATCCCCGCGCCAGGCCCGCGACCGGCAAACCCGGCCGGCCCCACGTCCCACGCCCCACGCCCACCCCCACGCCCGACCGCCCGAGATCCGTGCAACTTCCCGGGTAACTGTTCAGGTCGTGGGTTGGCGACTTGATCGTTTGCGCGGACCTTGCGGCGAGCCCGGCGAGGGGCGACGAAATGACGCGAGGTGGACCGGTCAGCGCAGCGGGGTGTGCGCCGGGTCGACCGGCTCGAGCGGCGGCGGGGGCGGGGTGCCGTCACCGAAGGGGCGGCCACCAAGCGCCTCCCGGCCGTGCGGGCTGAGCCAGTTCGACAGGTCGGGACCGAGCGGCACGATTCCGGTCGGGTTGATGTCGCGGTGCACCTCGTAGTAATGCCGCTTGATGTGGTCGAAGTCGATGGTGTCACCGAGACCGGGTGTCTGGAACAGGTCCCGGGCGTACGCCCACAGCACCGGCATCTCGCTCAACTTCTGCCGGTTGCACTTGAAGTGACCGTGGTAGACCGGGTCGAAGCGGACCAGGGTGGTGAACAGCCGCACGTCCGCCTCGGTGATGGTGTCGCCGACCAGGTAACGCTGGTCGGTCAGTCGCTCGGTCAGCCAGTCTAGCCGGTCGAAGAGCCGGTGGTACGCCTTGTCGTACGCTTCCTGGCTGCCCGCGAATCCACACCGGTAGACACCGTTGTTGACGTCCCGGAACACCACGTCGTTGACCTCGTCGATCTGCGCCCGCAGGTGCTCGGGATAGAGCTGCGGGGCGCCGTCGCGGTGGTACGCGACCCACTGCGTCGACAGGTCGAGGCTCATCTGCGCGTAGTCGTTGGTCACCACCTGCCCGGTCGGCACGTCCACGATCGCCGGCACGGTGATGCCGCGCTCGTAGCCGGGGAAGCGCTTGAAGTACGCGTCCTGGATGCGCTCGATGCCGAGTACCGGGTCCCGGCCGTCCGGGTCGAGGTCGAAGGTCCAGCTCCGGGCGTCGTGGGTCGGGCCGGCCACCGCCATCGAGAGGGCGTCCTCCAGGCCGAGCAGCCGTCGCACGATGATCAGGCGGTTCGCCCACGGGCAGGCCCGACTGACCACCAGCCGGTACCGGCCCGGCTCCACCGGGTACCCGTCGCGCCCGTCCTTGGTGATCCGGGTGGCGATGTACCGCTGGTCGCGGGTGAACTCGCCACCCGGCTCGACGTACTTGCCGCCTGTTTCCTCGCCCACGTGACCCTCCCGGTGTTGTTACTGCCCTGCTTCCCATCCTGACCGATCTCCAACCGGCCGACGGCGTGAGCCCGGATACCCTCGCCGGCATGACGGATGTGGAGGCGGCGGCCCGGCGGTTCATCGCCGACGTGTGGAACGCGCGTCGGGAGGAGTCCGCGTACGAGTTGGTGGCCGAGGAGTGCCCCGGGTTGGGCGGCACCGGGCCGGAGGCGACGTTGGCCTGGCACCGCGAGCGCCGGGCGGCCTTCCCGGACCTGCGCTACAAGGTCGTGGACGTGGTGGCGGCCGGCGAGCGGGTGGCGGTGCACTGGCGGGCGGCCGGCACCCACGTCGGGCAGTTCGGGCCGGTGCCGCCGACGGGTCAGGTGGTCAGCTACTCCGGCGCGACGTTCCTGCGCTTCGACGTGGCGGGCCGGATCGTCGAGGTGTGGAGCTGCAACGAGTTGTTCCAACTGCTGCAACAACTCGGCGTCGAGATGTTGCCCCCGACCGTCGTCAACGGACCCGGGGCGTGATCCGACTGATCGGCAGGTTGATCGGAAAGGGCTCGCCGGTGTCGACGAACTTCGTCCACCGCCCGGTCTCGGTGTAGACCTCGTTCACCGCGTCGATCCGGTAGGTGACGACCTCCAACTCGCCGCCCTCCGTCTCGATCCGCCAGTAGTAGGGGATGCCGGCCTGGGCGTACAGCGCCGGCTTCAACACCCGGTCGATCGAACGGGTGTTGGGCGAGACGATCTCAATGGCCAGGACCACCTCGTGCGGCTCGTACTTCGCCGGCTCCCGAGCCGCCGCGGTAGCGGTGGTGATCAGCACGTCGGGGATGAACGACCGGGTGCGGTTGATCCGCACCTCCACGCCCTGGGTCACGTCGTAGCCGTCGGGGCAGTCTTCGTCGAGCGCGGCACCAAGACGCATCGCGATGGTCTGGTGGGTACGGGTGGGGGAGGGGGACATCAGCAGCACTCCATCGAGCAGTTCCCGGCGGCGGCCATCCTCGGGCAGCGCATCCAGATCGTCAGTCGTCCACTCGCTCTCGGGCGGGTGGTCGCTCTGCAGCGCGGCGGTCATGGCAGGTCCTTCCGGGTGCGTCGTTCTCCCCACGACCACCGTACCGCCCTGGACCTGTGGGTGGTGGTCGCGCGCGCCGTGGCCACAGGGCAGGATGGTCGACATGAGCGACCCCAGCGAGCGCGGCGACACCAGCGACCGCAGCCTGCCCGGCGCGGGCCTGGTGAAGGGGTTGGCGGTCACCCTCAAGACGATGACCAGCCGCTCGACCACCCAGCAGTACCCGGACGTCGCCCCCGAGCTGCCGCCGCGCTCGCGTGGCGTGATCGCGCTGTCGGAGGAGAACTGCACGGTCTGCATGCTCTGCGCCCGTGAGTGTCCGGACTGGTGCATCTACATCGACTCGCACAAGGAGGAGGTGGCGGTGCCCGGCGCCGCCCGTCCTCGCCAACGCAACGTGCTCGACAAGTTCGACATCGACTTCTCGCTCTGCATGTACTGCGGCATCTGCATCGAGGTCTGCCCGTTCGACGCGCTGTACTGGTCACCGGAGTTCGAGTACGCCGAGTACGACATCAAGGACCTGCTGCACGACAAGGACCACCTCGGTCAGTGGATGGCCACCGTGCCGCCGCCGCCCGCGCACGACCCGAACGGCGAGCCGGCCAAGGAGGAGACCGCCGCCGCGCGCAAGGCCGCCGCCCGTCCGGCCCCTCCAGCGGTACGCCCCGAAGCCGACCAGGACCCCGCGTCGTGACCGCCCGAGCCGGAGAGGCGCTCCGGTGACCGGGGCGGACGTGCTGCTGCTCGCCCTCGGCGCGGTGGCGGTCGGTGCGGGTGTGCTGGTGGTGACCACGAAACACCTGGTCCGGGCCGGCCTCTACCTGGTGGTGTGCCTGGGCGCGTTGGCCGGTGACTTCCTGCTGCTCAGCGCCGAGTTGGTGGCCTGGGTGCAGGTGTTGATCTACGTGGGCGCGGTGGTCGTCCTGCTGCTCTTCGCGGTGATGCTGACCCGGGCTCCGATCGGGGCCTCCGACGACCTGGACCGGCCCGGCTGGCCGGCCGCCCTGATCGGTGGTGGCGCCGGGCTGGGGTTGACCGTGCTGCTCGTCGACGCGTACCGCTGGAGCACCGTCGCGTTGCCCAACACGGGCACCGCCGAGCGGCTGGGGGAGCAGATCTTCCAGTCCTGGGTGCTGCCGTTCGAGGTGCTCTCCGTGCTGCTGCTGTCCGCCCTGGTGGGCGCGATCGTGCTGTCCCGGCCGGACATCGGCCGTCCGCCCAGCCGCGCGACGGCGGCACCCACCGAGCTGGTCGACGCGGAGACCGGGGGGCGCCGGTGAGGCCGGTCATCCCGTACGTCACCGCCGCGCTGCTGTTCGGGCTCGGCGTCTACGGCGTACTGCGCCGACGCAACGCGGTGCTGGTGCTGATGTCGGTCGAGCTGATGCTCAACGCGGTCAACCTGATCCTGGTCACCGCGGACACCACCGCCCGCGCCGTGCTCCCGCACTCGGGGCAGGTCTTCGCGCTGTTCGTCATCGTCCTCGCCGCCGCCGAGATCGGCGTGGGGTTGGCGATCGTGCTGCAGCTCTACCGGCTGCGGGCCACCGTGGCGGTCGACGACGTGCCCCTGACCGAGCCGGCACAGGTCGTCGACGGGCGTGAGCCGGCCGTCCTGGACACGGAGGCGGGCCGGTGACCGGGCTGCTCGGGGCGTTGCTGCCCGCCGTCCCGCTCGCCGCCGGTCTGGCTGGCCTGTTACTGCCGCCGGCCCCGCGCCACGACGACACGACCGGCGGCGGTCGGGCCCGACGGGCGGCCGTCGTGCTCGGCGTCACCGGTGCGGCCGGCGCGTTGGCGTTGGCCGTCGCGCTGCTGCTGACCGTCGACGGGCCGACGGAGACGTCGACCACCTGGGTCGAGGTCGGCGGTCTGATGGTGACCCTCGGCGTACGGCTGGACGGCGCCGCCGCGCTGGTCGCGGTGGCGGTCACCGCTGTCGCCCTGGCCGTGCAGGTCTACTCGATCGGCTACCTGCGGCGCGGTCCACACGACGACATCGACGTCGACCACCGCTACCCGCCGTACGCCGCCCAGATCAGCCTCTTCACCGGTGCCATGCTGCTGGTGGTGGTCGCCGGGGACCTGATCATGCTGCTGGTCGGTTGGGAGGTGATGGGCCTCTGCTCGTACCTGCTGATCGCCCACGACCGCCGACTGCCCGGCGCGCCGGCGGCGGCGATGAAGGCGTTCCTGGTGACCCGGGTCGGTGACGTCGGGTTCCTGCTCGGCATCGCGTTGCTGGGCGTGTCGACGGGCAGCTTCCGGATCGCCGACGTGCTCGCCCACGACCACTCCGGCGCGACGTTGACCGCTGCCGGCCTGCTGCTGCTCGCCGGGGTCGCCGGTAAGAGCGCGCAGTTCCCGCTGCACACCTGGCTGCCGGACGCGATGGCCGGCCCCACGCCGATCTCCGCGCTGATCCACGCCGCGACGATGGTCGCCGCCGGGGTGTACGCGGTGGCCCGCCTCTACCCGCTGTTCACGGCCGCGCCGGTGACGCTGACGGTGCTCGGGGTGGTCGGCGCGATCACCCTGCTGCTCGGCGCGCTCGCCGCCACCGCGCAGGACGACATCAAACGTGTGCTGGCCTGGTCGACGGTGTCCCAGTTGGGCTACATGACCGGTGCGCTGGCCGTCGGCTCCCCGTCGGCCGCGCTGTTCCACCTGCTCACCCACGCCGCGTTCAAGGCGTTGCTGTTCCTCGCCGCCGGCGCGGTGATCCACGCGGTCGGCACCACCCTGATGTCGGAGATGGGCGGGCTGCGGCGGAGCATGCCGGTCACGTTCTGGTGCACGGTGGTGGGCCTGGGCGCACTGGCCGGGGTGCCACCGTTCGCCGGCTTCTGGAGCAAGGACGGCGTGTTGACGGTGGCCGAGGCCGCCGCGCTGGAGGGCACCGGCCCGGCGCCGTCCTGGGTGGGCTGGCTGGTGTGGCTGGCCGGTCTGCTCGGCGTGGCGATCACCGCCTGGTACGCCGGTCGCCTGCTGCTGCGCGCCTTCTTCGGCGTACCCCGCCTGCCGCTGGTCCGACCGCACGACCCACCGGCGGTGCTGCGCTGGCCGGTCCTGCTGCTGGCCGTGCCGGCCGCGCTGCTCGGTCTGGCCGGGTTCGTCGGGGCGTTCGCCGACCGCCTGCGGTTCCCGACCGTGCCGGTGGCCGGCTCCGAGGACGGCCTGGTCCACGTGGGGCCGGGGGTGCTGCTGCCGCTCGCGTTGCTGCTGGTCGGCGCCGGGCTGGTCACGCTGGGCTGGCGTCGGAACCCGACCGCCGACCCGGCGGTCGCGCTGGGTCCGCTGGGGCCGGTCTTCGCCCGCGCGTTCCGGCTCGACGACGCCCAGCACACAGTTGTCGTACGCCCAGTCCGGGCGCTGGCCGGCGCCGCGCGCACGACCGACGAGGTGGTCGTGGACGGCGCTGTCGAGGGCAGTGGGCGAGCTGCGTCCGCGCTGGGGGCGGGGCTGGCCGTGCTGCACCGCGCGGCACTGCCCCGGGCCGCCGCCGGCGTACTGGCCGGCGCGCTGCTGATCGGCCTGGCCGCCGCCGTGATCGGAGGGGTCCGGTGAGCGCGAGGAGTGAGCCGGGTTTGCGAGCCCCGCAGTCGCGAACAGAGGTGGTCCGGTGACCTTCGGGCAGGTGTTGCTGGTCGCTGTCCTGGCGGTGCCGGCGCTCGGCGCGGTAGCGGTGGCGGCGACTCCCCGGGACCGGGCGGCCCGGCTGGTCGGCACTGTCGCGGCAGCGCTGACCCTGTTGGCCTCGGTGCCGCTGGTGTTCGGCGGTCGAGGCTGGATCGCCTGGTCGGCCGACGCAACGGCGGTGCGTCCGTGGCACCAACTGGACCTGCAGTGGGTGCCCGGCCTGGAGTTGCGCTTCCACCTCGGCGTCGACGGCATCTCCTGGCCCCTGGTGGTGTTGACCGCGCTGCTCACGCTGCTCTGCTGCGCGTACACGATGTGGCGGGTGCCCGGCGGCGGCAGCGGCCGGGCCCTGGTCGCGCTGCTGCTGGTGGTCGAGGTGGGCATCCTGGGCACCTTCCTCGCCCTGGACCTGGTGTTGTTCTTCCTCTTCTTCGAGGTCGTCCTGCTGCCGATGTACGCGATCATCGCCGGCTGGGGTGGCGCGGACCGGCGTCGGGCGGCCCGCAAGTTCGCGCTGTACACGCTGTTCGGCTCGGTGCTGCTGCTGGTCGGCGTGTACGTGGTGGTCGCCGCCGCCGGCACCGCCGACCTGGTAACGCTCAACGGTGGTGCCGGGATGTCCCGGGGCATCCAGTTGGCCGCGTTCACCCTGCTCGCGTCCGCGTTCGCGGTGAAGAGCCCGCTGTGGCCGCTGCACTCCTGGCTGCCCGACGCGCACACCCAGGCGCCAACGGTCGGCAGCGTCGTGTTGGCCGGTGTGCTGCTCAAGATGGGCACGTACGGCCTGATCCGGGTCGCGGTGGGGGTGGCGCCCGAGGGGGCGCGTTGGGCGGCGCCGGTGCTCGGTGTGCTCGCCGTCGCCGCGATCCTGGTCGGTTCGCTGGTCTGCCTGGCCCAGTCGGAGGTGAAGCGGCTGATCGCGTACTCCAGCGTGGGGCACATGGGCTTCGTGCTGCTGGGCGTCGCCACGCTGACCACGACCGGCATCCAGGCGGCGTTGATCGGCAACGTCGCGCACGGGGTGATCACCGGCCTGCTGTTCTTCCTGGCTGGGGCGGTGAAGGACCGTACCGGCACGGGAACCCTCGCCGAGCTGTCCGGGCTGCGGGAGACCGCGCCCCGGTTGGCGGGTCTGCTCGCGTTCGCGGCCGTCGCGTCGCTGGGCCTGCCCGGGCTGGCCGGCTTCTGGGGTGAGGCGTTCGCGGTGATCGCGGCCGTGCAGGTGGGTGGCCCGCTCTGGACCACCCTCGGGGTGCTGGCGGCGGTCGGCGGGGCGCTCACCGCCGCGTACTTCCTGCGGCTGCTGCGTCAGGTCACCCACAACCGTCCGAGCCCCGCCGTCGGGCGGATCGGTGCCGGCCTGGCCGGTGCGGAGCTGACCGCGTGGGTGCCGCTGGTGCTGCTCGCGTTGGCCATCGGGCTGGCCCCGGCGCTTGTCCTCGGCGTCGCCGAGGCCCCCGTCGACGCCCTGATCGGGGTGGTCTACCCATGACTGGTGTGCAGAGCGTGGACAGCGTCGCGCTGTTGCCGGCCTACCTGGCCGCCGGCACCGCCGTGCTCGTGCTCCTCACCGACCTGCTGCTGGCCCGGCCACGGGCCACCATCGTGGTGGCCGCGCTGGGCGCGCTCGGCACCGCCGTCGGCTCGGCCCTGGTCGGCTCGGGTGGGGAGCGGCGGACCTTCTGTGTCGGCGTCGACTGCTCCTGGGTCTTCGGCGGCCGGGCTGCCCTGGTCGGCGTGGTGGTGGCACTGCTCACAGTGGGCGTGCTCGGGCTGTCCGTGCCCGCGCTGCGGGCCGGGCGGTCGCCGGTGGGGGAATACTGCTTCCTGTTGGCCTGCTCGATGACCGGCGGCGTGGTGCTCGGCGCGGCCGGTGACCTGATCACAGTGATCGTCGCCCTGGAGACGCTGACCCTGCCGCTGTACGTGCTGGTGGGCCTGCGCCGGGGCAGTCTCGCCAGCGCCGAGGCGGCGGTGACGTTCTTCGTGGTCAGCGTGGTGGCGACCACGCTGACCCTGCTCGGCGCGGCCCTGCTGTACGCGGTGACGGGTGGGCTGCACCTGGACCGGCTCGGCACGCTGCTCGCCGACCGGCCGGAGCTGCGGGATCTTCCACTGACCACCGCCGCGGTGGCGGTGCTGCTGGTCGGGCTGGCCTTCAAGGTGGCGGCGGTGCCGTTCCACGCGTGGGCGCCGGCCACCTACGACGGCGCGCCGCTGCCGGTGGCCGCGTACCTGTCCACGGCCTCGAAACTGGGCGGCCTGGTCGCCCTGCTCGCCGTGGTGCAACGGGCCCTCCCGGCGGACCAGACCGGCCCGGTGCTCGCCCTGCTCGCGGTGCTCACCATGACCGTCGGCAACCTGGTCGCGCTACGCCAGCGGCGTACCGTCCGGCTGCTCGCGTGGTCGTCCGTCGCACAGGCCGGCTACATCCTCGCCCCGCTGGGGGCGTTGGCACTGGCCGCCGGCCGCACGGACGACGCCCGGTCCGCCGCGTACGCCGCCGCGGTGGCGTACGCCGTCTTCTTCGTGGTGTTGGAGTTGGCCGCGTTCGCCGCGGTGACCGCGCTGCGGCCGACCGGTGCCGACGGCGGCACGTTGGACGACCTACGCGGGGCGGCCCGCCGGCACCCGTGGCGGGGCGCGGCGCTCGGTCTCGCGCTGGTGGGCCTCGCTGGTCTGCCACCGGGGCTCGCCGGCCTGTTCGCGAAGGTGACTGTGGTGCGGGCGCTGCTGGACGGCGGTGCGGCCTGGCTGGCGCTGGTGGTGGCCGTGAACGCCGTGATCGGGCTCGCCTACTACCTGCGGGTGACCGCCGCGCTCTGGGCACCGACGTCTCCTGCCACCCCGAGTGGCGGCGGCGCCGCTGCCGTACCCGTGGTGGGTGTGGTGGCCGTGGTGCTGGCGGTGGCTACGGTGGCCGCCGTGGTGCTCGGCGTCGCCCCACAGCTGGTGCTCGACCTGGCCGGCCGCTGACCCGACCTGACCTGCGGCGCAGTCTCAGTCAACTCTCAGCGTTGTAACGGATGGTTGGCGGGTACCGGGTTGTTGCACCGGTCAGCGGATCCCGGCGATCCGTGCACCGAAGGAGAGATCGTGCACCACAACCGTCTGAAGACCGCAGCGCTGCTTGGCCTGCTCAGCGCCCTGATCCTGGCGGTGGGCTACTGGTTCGGTGGCAGCGGTGGCCTGGTCATCGCTGTCGTCGTCTCGCTGGTCATGAACGGCGTTACCTACTTCTACTCCGACAAGCTCGCACTGCGCTCGATGGGGGCGCAACCGGTCACCGAGGCACAGTTCCCCGAGCTGTACCGGATGGTGCGGGAGTTGGCGGCCGACGCCCGGCAGCCGATGCCCCGGCTCTACGTGAGCCCGACCGCGCAGCCCAACGCGTTCGCCACCGGTCGTAACCCGCAGCACGCGGCGGTCTGCGTGACCCAGGGCATCACCGAGATCCTCGACTACCGCGAGCTGCGCGGCGTGATCGGGCACGAGCTGTCCCACGTCTACAACCGGGACATCCTGATCTCCAGCGTGGCGGCCGGCCTGGCCAGCATCATCACCCTGCTGGCGAACCTCGCCTTCTTCATCCCGCTCGGCGGTGGGGACGACGAGGACCGGCCGAACCCGGCCGTCCTGCTGCTGACCTTGATCCTGGGTCCGATCGCGGCGACCGTGATCCAGTTGGCGATCAGCCGGAGCCGCGAGTTCCAGGCGGACGCCTCGGGCGCCGAGCTGAGCCGCGACCCGCTCGCCCTGGCCAGCGCGCTCCGCAAGATCGATGCGGTGGCCCGCCGCCGGCCGTTGCCGGCCCAGGGTCAGCTCACCAGCACCGCGCACCTGATGATCGCCAACCCGTTCCGGGGCGGCGGCATGGCGTCGCTGTTCGCCACGCACCCGAAGATGGAGGACCGGGTCGCCCGGCTGGAGCAGATGGCCCGCAACGCCGGGCCGGTGCAGTTCCAGCGCTGACCCGCTGATCCACCGCCTCCGCCCGTACCCGGTCAGCCCGGGTGCGGGCGGAGTGCTGTGTCGGGCGGATAACCGCTGTCTGCCGTCGTACGGTGCCGTTAGGGTCGTAAGCGGTCCACGCTCATTACATCCTCGGGAGGTCCACCGTGGTCGCGCTGCGTCAGTACCTGGGAGTCTGGCGAATCCCCGGCGCGCCGATGCTGCTGGTGACCGGCATCATCGGGCGGCTCGGGATCGGCATGACCCCGCTGGCGCTGCTCCTGGTGGTCGAGCAGGTGACCGGGCGATACTCGTTGGCCGCCGTGGCGGGCGGAACCTACGCCGTCGCCGGTGCCGCACTCAGCCCGATAGCCGGGCGGATCGCCGACCGGGTCGGCCCCAGCCCCGTCCTGCTGGTCACCGCCGTGGCCCACCCACTGGCGCTCACCGGCCTGCTGCTGGCCAGCCGCTCGGGCGACGATGCCCTACCCGCCATCTACCTCGCCAGCGGCGTGGCCGGTGCCACGTACCCGCCGCTCACCGCCGCCATCCGAGGCGCCTGGAACGACCTGACCGGCCCCACCTCCGGCCGGTACCCCCTGCGCAACACCGCACTGGCCGCCGAGACCACGCTCTTCGAAATCGTCTTCGTGCTCGGCCCGCTGCTCGTCGCCGGCTTCGTCCTGGTCGCCGACGCGGCCGCCGCGCTGATCGGCGCGGCCGTCGTCACCCTGGTCGGCACCACCGCCGTGGCCCTCGGCCGGGTCATGCGCGGCTGGCGTCCGCACCCCAAGGAGCACCACGCCAGAGGCCTCGGGCCGCTTCGGGTCGCCGGATTCCCGGCCCTGCTGGTCTGCGTGGCCGGGCTGGGCATCGCGTTCGGCGCCGCCGGGGTGATCGTCCCGGCGTACGCGAGCGGCCACACCACCGACGACCCGGAGAGCCTGGCCGGCCTCCTGCTCGCGGTCTGGGGGCTCGGCAGCGCCGCCGGCGGAGTCTGGTTCGGCGTCCGCAAGCCGGCACCGAACATGACCCGCCAGTTCGCCCTGCTCCTCGCCGCCCTCGCCGGCACCTTCGCGGTGTTCTCGGTGATGCCCACCCCGCTGGCCCTGGGAGTCGCGCTCGTCGTCGGCGGGGCCACCATCGCGCCCGCGCTGACCCTGGAGAACACCCTGGTCGGCCGGATCGCCCCGACCGGCATGCTGAACGAGGCGTACACCTGGGTGGTCACCGTCGCGGTGGCGTCGAGCGCGGCCGGTGGTTCGGTGGCCGGCGTGATCGTGGACCACGCCGGCGGCGTCCGCTGGGCGTTCCTGTTCGCCGGGGCGGCGGTCGCCGTCGGGGCCGCGGTCGCCGCGCTCCCCGCCGGGCCCATCGCCCGCGCGGAAACCACAGCGGTACGCGCCGAACACCCCGTCCCCGCCTGACCTGCGCTCTGCGCGTCGCGCCGGTCCTTGATCCACACGGGTTCCCGTCGGCTTGATCCACTCAGGTTCCTGGAAGTCGGGGTGTCCCTGCGCGCCGGACACCGGCGACTTCCAGGAACCCGTGTGCTGTTCCGCCCGCCTACCCTGGCTTCATGGCCAAGGTTCTCTATTCGGCGACGGCGTCGCTCGACGGCTACATCGCCGGCCCAGATGGCGACATGTCATGGCTGACGGACTACATCGGGGGTGAAAACCCGACGGCGGAGCGCCTACTCGACAGCGTCGGCGCGATCCTGGCCGGCAACGGCACCTTCGGCGGCGACGACCCGAACCGTGGCACCGACAGCGAAGGCGCGTTCGGCGGCCAGTACCACGGGCCGGTGTTCGTCCTCACCCACCGGCCGCCGGCCGAGCCACCCGCGGACGTCACGTTCGTCGGTGACCTGCACACCGCCGTCGCCCAGGCCAAGGAGGCCGCCGGGGACAGGTACGTCAACATCCTCGGCGCCAACGTCGCCAAGCAGTGCATCGAGGCCGGGCTGCTGGACGAGGTCCTCATGTTCTTCGCCCCGGTGCTTCTCGGCGACGGGGTGCGCATGTTCGACCACCCCGGCGGCACCAAGGTGCGGTTGGAGCCGCTGCCCGGCGAGACCGAGCACTGGTACCGCGTCGTCTACTGAGCCCGTGTACCGATGGAGTGAGCCACATGGAACAGGTCGACGACCCGGAGCGAGCCTTCAGCCTGCGCATGACCACTCGGCAGTGGCGACACCTGGATGGTGCCGTCGACAGCGAGGTCAGCATTGCGGCGGAGAGCGACGATCCGCACCAGGTGGTGCAGACAGGATCGGACATCCGCGAAGCCGGATGGGATCAGGTCGCGCACTGGACCCCGGGCGTCGCCGGCTCCGGGGACTGGCCGGCCGACGACGAGGAGGTCGCCGTCAAGCTGTCGCGCAGACAATGGGAGCTGGCCGCCCGGTGCGCCGCGCACTGGGCCGCTGTCGCCGGCAGCGTCGGCCACGAGCAGGAGGCGGCCGTGCTGCGCTCTGTCAACGCACTCGTGCTCGACGGACTCAACGCGGAATCAGCCTGACCGGCGGGGTGAGTCGACGCCGACCGGGGTGGTCGACGCCGACTCGGGCGGGTGCGCTTTTCAGCTTCAGTGGAGTTGACGCTGGCTCGGCGGGTGGCGTCCTCAGTTCGCGTGGGCTTGACGCCGGCTCGCCGGGTGGCGCCCCCGAATCGGTGGGTTGAGACCGGCTCGGTTGGCGGATCGTCGTCGGCCCGATCGGCCAGCCCTCGGATCTGCCCTACCGGTAGTTGTTGAACTGGAGGGATACCGCCCGCTACCTGCCAGAACGTAGCCATGATCGCTGCTAGGCCGTCGCCAGGCCGTCCGAGGGTGACCCAAATACCTTGTCCACAGCACGCCGTGTTCGGTCCTCGCTGGTCGGCATCAGGTGCGTGTACGTGCGCAGGGTGAAGCCCGGGTCGGCGTGGCCCAGGTACTCCGACAGCGCCTTGACGCTCTCCCCAGCGTCGAGAAGGACCGAGGCGTAGAAGTGCCGCAGCGCGTGCATCCCGGTGGCCCGTGAGGACTGAATCGCAGCAGCCGTGAGAGCGGGGTGCCAGTAGTCCCGGTTGAACGTGTGTCGGTCCAAGGCGACGTTTGTGCGCCCGTGAACGACCAGGTTGACGGTGACCGGAGCACCGCCGGGCATCTCCCACGGCAGCGTCACCGGCACAGGAGGAAACGCCTCCAGGTGATCGGTAAGGGCTGTCCCCACCGACGCGGGCAACGGGATATCTCGCGTCTTGCGACCTTTGGGCAGCGCATAGACGAGGCGGCTACCCACGATCTTCAACTGGCGGACGACATGCAGGGTGCCCCGAAGGAAGTCGATGTCTTCCACGGCCAGGGCCAGAACCTCTCCCTGACGAAGTCCGCAGCCCGCGCCCAGATCGACGGCGACGCGGTAGCGCGCCGGCAGGCCGGCACGGATGCCGAGCACCTGTTCCCGGGACCAGGGCACCACCTTGCGGGGCGGCACCTTCGGCGGCCGGACAGTCTTCGCGTGGCACGGGTTACGAGGGATCCGACCGTCGTCGACAGCGGCGTTGAGGATCGTGGCGACGTTGCTGTAGGCGACGACGCGGTAGGTGGCCGCCAGGCCGAGCTGCTGGAGTGAGCGGTCCAGCTCGCGCAGGTGGGTCGGCAGGATCGCGGCGAGCGAACGGCTACCGAGGAACGGAAGAATGTGCCGACGTAGCCGCCGCTCCGTCGCTTCCCGGGTCGACTCGTCGAAGGTCTGTGCGGCCAACCAGTGCTCGGCGTACTGACGAAACGTCAGCTTCCCGGCGGCGGGGTCAATATAGGTGCCCCGCAACTTGTCGGACTCCACCGAGACGAGAAATGCCTCAGCGGCCCGCTTCTCCTTGTCCGGGAACGACTTCGACCGCTCCCGACCATCCGGCGCGATGTATCGAACCCGGTAACGGAGCCCCTTCCCATGAAGAGGGGTCTTGACCCGTTCCGACTTGCCCTCCGGGCGGACAACAACCTTGTACCAGCGATCTTCGACGTGAGCCAACGACGTTCCTCCCCTCAGGCTGCGGCTTGCTGCTCGAACCAGGCCCGGACGGCGTCCGGGTCATAACGCAGATGCCGACCGACGCGGCCGGCGGGCGGACCTATCCGGCGCTTGCGCCAGGTGTAGAGGGTCTGGACCGGGACGCCGAGGTAGGCCGATACGTCTTCGACGGTCCAGAGCTTGAGCGGTTGTGCGGTGGTCATGTCGTCTCCCGTGAGTGAGGGGTGATCAGGCGGCGGCCGGCGACAGCCCGGCGGGGGTAGCGCTGAGTTCGTGGGCGAGTTCTTCGCGACCGGTGGTTCGTCGCTCTCGGGCCATGGCTGCGGCGGTGTTGGCGAGTAGCGCGTCACCTGATGTGTGCCAGCCGACGCCGGCAAAGGTGAGGGTGCCGACGACGAGCGTGGTGTCGTCTTTGTCGAGGTGGTCGACGGCGCGGAGGGTGCCGGGTTGCTCGTCGGCCTGGTGGTCGTGTTCGTGGCGTCGGAAGCTGACGCGGGTGTCGCGCAGGAGTTGGAAGGTCACCGAGTAGCGGCGGGCTTTGGTGAGGAAGTGGCCGCCGTAGCCGAGCATGTGCGCCCAACGGCGTAGCCGGGCGTAAGGGTTGGCCGTCGTTGGTTTCGTCGGTTCGCTGTCAAGGGCGGCTTGACGCGTGGCGATGCAGACGGGGCAGGCGGCGTATCGGGTGTGGGTGCCGCAGTCGGGGCAGTCCCAGCGGTCGACGAAGCCGGGCCGGGGCCGTGGGTCGCGGGGCCGCTGGGAGAGCGCCACGGGTGTGTGGGTGGGTCGGCCGATGCGCCAGCAGGCGTCGATGAGGCGGGCGGTGTGGTCGCCGTCGGGGTCGGCGTAGTCGCCGATGGTGTCGGCGGTGAGGCGGGTGGAGGTGTGTCCGGTGGCCTCGGTGCTCTTGGTGGCGTACTTGGCAAGGTAGCCGGCGACCATGCCGTCGGTGACTTCGCCGGTGCCGTCGGTGGTGATGGGTTCCAGGTCGACCTGTTCGCCCCAGGTGATCGGCCACCCTTCGGGCCGGTCGGGGTGGGTGGGGGTGTGGAAGGTGACGTGTCGGGCGGCGTGCCGGAGCGCGTTGACCAGCTCGTCGACGCCGAACCCGGCGGGTGGGGGTATGACGGCGTCGGGGTCCTGGCCGTCGACGCCGTCGAGGCGGGCGATGGCGTGGAAGTGGACCGCTCCGCGTGCTTGGAGTTCGGCGACCTTCCCGGGTGAGAGCCGGACCGGTGGGACCTTGCGGATGTTGCCGGAGGCGGTGACGACGTCGACGCGGGGAATGCCTCGGCGGCGGGCGAGTGTGGCGAGCCAGCGTTCCGCGGCTTGCTTGGTGCGGTGCCACAGTTCGCCGGAGAAGATGTTCCAGACGACCTGGTGGTCGTGGTTGTAGCAGTCGAGGCACAGCGGATGCCCGAGCACCGTGTCTGCGGCTTCGTGGCGTGCCCAGCACACGGCGGGACGCCCGTGGGTGCAGAGGCCGGTGTCGCGGCGGGCGTGGCAGGGTTCGGCGCGGCAGTCGCAGCGGCGGCGGTTGCGGCAGGTGTGGCGCTTGACCACCCGTGCGTGCACGGTCCCGAACGACGGTGCGGTGAAGGTCGCGAACACCGCCGGATGCGAGGCGACCGAGTCGGGGACGCCTTTGCCGCCGACGAGGCCGGCGCGCAGCAGTTGGAAGGCGTCTCGTTGGTATGTCTGTGCGCACGACGGGCAGACCCTGGACCGGCGGTTGCCGCAGGCGGTGTAGATCGCGGCGTCGGGCATGGCGTCGGTGTGCCGCTGTTCCAGGACCCGGCCGGTGCTCTGCTCGACGGTGAGGAGCTGCCCGGCGAGGCGGATAGGGCGGGTGCAGCCGGCGGCGGCGCGGACGTGTTCCAGCCAGCCGAAGTATCCCGGTTGGGTGGCGCGGGTGAAGGCCGACCCGGCGGCGGTGTAGGTGATGACGGGGGCGATGGTGTCGGCGTTCGAGCCCACACCCCGGGCCGAGGCACGGGGTGTGAGGTCCAGCGTCGAGGCCATCAGCCGCGAACCTCAGTGGTGAGGTGGCGGGTGGTGATGGTGTGTTCGGTGACGATGACCCGGCAGGCGCCGCACTGGCGCTTGACCGGTTCGTGCTGACGGCACGGGATGATGGTGGTCACCTGGCCGCAGCGGATGGTGACCGGTGCCCGGCACGGGCCGCCGGGGATGAGGTCGATGAGGGTTCGGCGGGTGTCGAACGGGTGGGCGTCGGGGTGGGCGGGGCAGGTGTGGGTGACCTGCTCGATGTCGACCAGGACGATGGTCATCGGACACCGCCGATGGTGGTGAGGAGTTTCCCGGCGACGGTCGGGGTGATGTCGAGGCGGTCGGCCAGCTCGGCGGGTGTGATGGGGTGGCCGGTGGCTTGTTCGTGCTGCACGGCCGCGAAGCGGGCGGTGGGCAGTAGGTGGGCGGGTACGTCGACCGGCTCCGAGGCCGGCGCGGTGACGGCCGGGGTTGGCTCGGGTGCTGGGGTGATGGCGGCCGGTGGTGTCGGCTCGGTGGTGACCTGCTCGGCCACCTGAACGCGGATCGGCTCAGGAGCCGGTGCCACGGGTTGCGCGGTGGGTGCGGGGGCGAGGACGAGTTTGACCAGGGCCATGAACGCCAGCGCAGGAACGGCCGAGAGAAGCCACCCGGACGGGCCGGGTTTGGCAACAGCGAGTTGGGCTGCGAGGGAGAGGCCGGCGGCGGCGATGAGCAGGACCATCGGGTAGCCGATGGGTGCGCTAATCCGGCGGCGTCGGCGGATGGTGAGGAGGGCGGCGATGGGGACGAGTTCGGAGATGACGGCGTTGGCCCAGCCGAACCATCCGGGGGTGTTGTCGGGGCTGTTGGCCATGGTCCAGTCGTGGACGTGGGTGAAGGAGGCGGCCCCGGCGGAGCCGCCGACGACGATGAGGATGAGGACCAGGACCAGGCCCTCCAGGCGGGTGCCGGCGCTAACCGGGGTAGTGGTCATTGGTGGCCTCCGTGGCAGTCGAGGCAGCAGCCGTAGCGGCGGGGGATGTAGTAGGGCTTGACCTGGGCGCAGTGCCGGCAGGTGCGGCGGGCGAGCAGGGCTTTGGCGATGGCCTCCCGCTGCGCGGGCGTGGCGGTGCGCTTCGCTTTGGCGAGGTCGGTGCGGTAGAGGTAGGCGACCCGCCGGTTCTTGCGGTGCCGCCAATAGATCTGCGCAACCGGGTCGTGCCCTCCCGGGCGGAGGCCGGCGGCGCGGAGTTGCCGCAGGGTGGCTAGGCCGGTGGGGGCGCAGTGGTAGGGGAAGGTGGGGAACCCGTAGCGGGTGCCGTCCGGGTCGTAGAACTCGACCCGGATGCCGGTGCGCTCGGCCAGATCATCGAGGTTGCGGCTACGGAGGTCGGTCATGGCTTGTCACCACCCCAGCGCTGTTGGGCGGCTTGGCGGGTGATGCCGAGGCGGGAGCCGATTTCGGCCCAGGAGTAGCCGAAGGCCCGTAGGCCGATCACGGCTTCCCCGATCGCGTCGTCAATGACGGCGGACAGGGCGATGAGGTCGCGCAGGGCTTCGACGTCTCCGGTGGCGACGCGGCGGCCGTGGGCGCGGATGATGCGCCGGGCGAACGAGGCGAAGGCGTCGTTCTCGACGACGTCCCGACGCCGTTGCCGGGGCAGGTTGGGCGTCAAGTGCTTCTTGACGGTGTTCATGCGTTCTCACCTCCGGTGATGCGGAGGGAGTCCCACTCGTCAGCGGCGCTGTCTAGGGCGGTGATGACCTGCTCGGCGGTGCGGGCCGGGTCGTCGTTCCATGAGTAGGGGGAGGTGTGCTCGTCGAGGAGGTAGCCGTCTTCATCGATGTGGAAGACCGGGGCGGTGGTGTCGAGGTAGTCGACGAACACGCCCAGGGCGGCGAGGTAGTCGGCGAGGGCGTCGGGGTCGAGCTGGGAGAAGTGCTCCACGCGGTGTCCGGCGCAGGCGATGCCGATGGCCCCGGCGGCGCAGGCCGGCGGGGTGAGGTAGTCGGCGGTTTCGTAGATGTCGTAGTAGCTGCCCTGGGTCCAGCCGTGCCGGCGCAGGTAGAGGGCCGCCATCCGCAGCAGATCCGCAGGTGTGACCTGGACCTGTGTGGGTGGGTTTTGGGTAGCCTTCATGGCAACCACGTCCTTTCGAGGTTGTTGGTGGAGGTCGGCAGGACCAGCTCTGCTGGCAGGCGGTGACCTGGTCCTGTCGGCCGGTTATCGGGCGCGTAGCCGCAGGTAGCGGCGGTGCCGGTTGTCGTCACCCGGCATCTGGGTGGGTGCGGAGAGGTAGACGAGTCGCCCGCTGCGGGCGATGGCCTGGACCAGGGCAGCGATGTCCTCGGGACTGCCGGTGATCCAGAGTTCGGTGAATTGGGCGGCCCGCTGGTTGTTGGCACGGGCGTAGGCGCGTTCGCGGGAGGTCATGCCGCGATCCCGAAGTCGGCGTGGGTGAGGTCCGGAACCCGGTCCGGTAACCGGCGGGGTCGCCGGATCCAGGCGGCGTAGTCGGCGATGCCGGAGATCTGGGCATCCGACAGGTAGGCGACCTTGATGCGGCGGGGGATGCCGCCTTCGGCGATGAGGTAGGCCGCGCCCTGGTTGCTGGGCGAGATGTCGGTAGCGGAGTAGCCCTGCTCGGCCCACCCGTGACCCAGCACGATGTTCGACGAGTTGGGTGTGGTGCAGCGGAACGCGGCGCGGTAGCCGAACAGGTCCCGCAGACTGGTGGGGATGATGTCGAACGACGGCCGCTGCGTCGCAGCGACGACGGGGATGCCGGCGGCGCGGCCCCGGGCGACGAGGTCACGCAGGAGCGCGACGAACTCTTCTTGTTCCTGCTTAGATCCGACGGTGGCGGAGTAGAACGCGATCTCGTCGACCAAGACGGTGATGACCGACAGTCGGTCGGCGGCGGTGAGCTTGCGGCGCCCATACGCGCGGAGCCAGGCGTAGCGGTTGTTCATCACCTGCTGGAGCCGTCGCAGGACGGTCAGCGCGGCGGTGATGTCCGGGCCGATGAAGGCGTCGGCGCAGTCTTCCCACTGGCCGAGTTCGACGAGCTTGCCGTCCAAGAGGACGAGGCGGGAGTCGACGGCGAGGGCGGCGTGTGCGGCGATGGCGTTGAGCAGGCCGGATTTGCCTCCGCCGGGTTCGCCTCCGGCGAGCAGGTTGCGGTAGGCGAGGGTGATGTAGACGGGCTGACCGAACTCGTCGATGCCGACGAAGATGGGGTCGAACATCGACAGGCCAGGCCCCACAGGAACCGCGCCAACGGTGGCAGGTGTCGTGGTGGTCATGGGTGCCCTCCTTGGGCGATGAGTGGGCGCGGAGAGCCACACGAGCGAGCCGCAACGGCTCTCCGCGTCCATGGGTGGTTGGGGTCAGATCAGGTCGTCGTCGTGCAGCTCGTCATGCCGATCGGCATCGAGCTCGGCGTCACGACGCCGGTCCCATGAGCGGCCCTCTTGGCCGCAGGCGTAGCAGTGGAAGTAGAAGCCGTCGGTGGCCTCGTCGTACTCGATCTGCGTCACCGGTCAGATCCAGTCGGAGACGTCGTCAGCGTCGGACGGCGCGGACGAGCCCGCGGGCTTGCTGCCGTTGGCGGTCGTGGCCGGCTTCTTCTGCACCGGCAGGGTGATGGTGGGTGCGTCGACGTCCGGCAGGTCCAGAGCCGTCGGAATCACCGGCGTGGGCCGGTCGGCGGTGGGGGTGTCCGGGTTGATGACGTCGACCAGCGGCGAGTTCACCTGCGCGGTGAGGACTTCACGCCGTTTGATGTCGAACCGCAGATAGGCGGCATTGCCGTCCGAGGCCCGCTCGACCAGCGCGGTCGAGGCGTGGCAGGTGACGGCGATCTTGTCGAGGCGGCCTTCCAGGTCGGCCATCGACAGGCCGGGGCGCAGGTAGACCCAGACCCGCTCACCGACCGGGGTGGGGCGAGCCCACAGGATTAGCGGGAGGCTGCCGGACTGGTTGGCGATGATGAACTGCGCGAAGCACACGCGCAGCCGATGCCTGACGATCAGGCACCAGGTCCAGGCGATGACCTGGCGGCGGATGGTCGGGATAGCGGCGGGGACGCCGACGACCAGGGCGACCACGAGCAGGGTCACCAGGGTTGGGGTGTGGTTGGCCAGCTGGACCCAGAAGGTGAGCAGCAGGACCGAGAGCACGATTTCGGTGCTCCACCACCACAGCAGCCGGATCACTGGCCAGATCCGCACCAGCAGCCAGGCCAGAGCACCACACGGGATGCCAATGGCCGCGCCGATGAACAGGCCCACGATGGGGTGAACCGACGATGCGGCCACCACGGCCGAGAGAAGGCCGACGATGACCGCCGTGAGGACGAACGCCAACCGGGCGTTGCGGCCCGAGGAACGGTGGACCTTGGCCTCGATGACCGTCACCGTTCCGGATCTGCCGCCGAAGGGGCGGCGGGGGCTAGACTTGGACACGACGAGTCCTCCCAATCGCGAGTTGGGGTGGATGAGTTGGAGGGCACGGGGTCGGCAGATGTAGGAGTCGGACCGACCCCGCGCCAGCTCTTGCGGGGATGCCACCACCACTGGTGATGACGGGCCGGGAATGTAGGAGTCGGAACCACTCCCGGACCTGGATCTCAGATCAGCGGACCATCAGGCCGCCTTGTGCCAGACACCAGGGCTCACACAGCGCGGTGAGCGAGGGACCTACTTCGCCGCCGAGTTACCAGCCTTCGGCTTCAGCGAGACGGCACGGAACGCGACGCCGTTGCGCCCGTTGGTCGCCCACGGAATGGCCTCCAACTGCTCGACAGCGACGAGCTGTCCCACCGTCACGCCCGGCTTCTCACCCGCCGTGGTGATGGTGATGATCTCGCCGCCAGTCTCGTCGAGCACGAAGACCTGGGTCGACCACATGAGCCGGCCAGTGTTCTTCTCCGACCGCTGATTGCCGTTCTGGTCGTTCTTCGGCTCCGGGTCCTTCGTCACCTGGACCTGCTTGCTCTGGGTGTCCACGTACAGCTTCACAACAAACCTCCTGGGTCGTAGGTCAGCCCCTCGTGGGCTTAACCTGTCGTACCGGGAACCTTGGGTGGCCCACTTGGTACATACCAAGGAGACCACGTGACACACCCCACGGTCAAGGCTTGGTCCGTACCAAGGTTCTAGACTGGTGGCATGGACACAGCCAGGGCCGGGTGCCCCGATGCCTGATACAGCGGCCGGCGAGCCGATCCATGTAGCTCTAGCGAATACGCTGCGCGACGCAATCCAGCGGGGCGAGTTTTCGCCCGGAGAACGGCTGCCCGCAGAGCGGGAGCTAGCCGACCGGTTCAACGCCTCCCGTACGACGGTGCGTCTGGCGCTTTCGGCGCTCAAATCGCAAGGGCTGATCGGGTCGGGCCAGGGCCAGGGGACCTACGTGAGGAAGGCCCGGCCGCTCCAGGTTCTTGCGATGGACCAGGACCGGCGCGCACGTCGCGCTGAGAACCATGCGGCGACGTTCAATGCCGAAGTTGCCCGGCAAGGGAGAATTGGACGGCAAGACATCCTTGACGTCAGCCCTGCGTCGGCCACAGCGGAGGTGGCTCGCTGGCTATCCATGCCTGAGGGCGCTCCGGTGCTCGTCCGTCGTCGTGTCATGCTCGTCGACGAGGAGCCCTACCAACTCGGCGACAGCTACTACCGGCACGAGTTGGTCAAGGACACCGCCATCGCACAGCCACAGCCGGTCGAAGAGGGCGTGCTGGCAGTGCTGGAGCGGGTACACGGCAAGCCCATCTCGTACTACATCGACGAGCTGAGCTTCCGGATGCCAACACCGCAAGAAAGCACCGCCCTCAAGCTCGATCCCGGCGTATGCGTGGTCCGAGCCGTGCGGATCGCCTACGACGAGGACGACACACCGCTGGAAGCCTTCGATCAGCTTCTTGCCGGTGACAAGCACATCCTGGTCTACGAGGTGTCTGCCGAATGAGGCCAGAGCCGATGACGGTCAGGCCGGTCGAGCTGCGCGGCAGCATCGTCCGCCTTGAGCCCCTGTCGATGAGGCATCTCGGCGATCTCACCGAAGCGGCGAGCCACGATCAGGTTTGGGCTTACCTGGACGAGGCGACACCGGCAGACCAGGAACCGGTGGCCGTGCTTATCCAGGAAGCACTTGACGAGCAGCAGAGAGGCGACCGGCTGCCCTTCGCCATCGTTGACCTCACCACGGGCAAGGCTGTCGGGAGCATTAGCTACATCGACATTTCACCGAACCACCACAGCCTGGAGATCGGGTGGGCTTGGCTGACGCCGAGCTACTGGCGTACCGGCGCCATCCGCGAAGCATCACACCTGCTCATGCGCCACGCCTTCAACGACCTAGGGGCCATCCGGGTGGCCTTCAAGACCGACAGCCGCAACACCAGATCCCAACAGGCCATTAAGGGCCTAGGCGCAACCGAAGAAGGCATCTTCCGCAACCACCGCATCCTGCGCGACGGCCACGTCCGGCATTCGATCTACTACAGCGTCACGAGCGAAGACTGGCCCGCCGTGAGCAGGAAACTCGACGGGGACCGGGCGGCCAGGGGAGTTCCGGCACTCGGGTGAGCCGCCGGCTGCCGGCGTGTCTAGTCCCACCACATGCTCGACAGATCCGTCCCGGCACATGCTTGACAGTTGATCTAGCCTAGCTACGCCAGGTAATCAAGGTGGCGAAGCTGTAGCGAGGGAGCTCATGGTGAAGGTTGCAGATGAGGCTCCCGGCTGGGCGGCGATTGAGGCGGCAGTTGCAACCAGAGCGGGTGATCAAAATCCGCTGCACTGGGGGACGAACAGCCTCCCAGGACAGGGCCTCTACGGCTTGAGCGCGTACCGGTCCGCCGGCCAATGGCTGCTGGTTACGTTCGGGATGACCGAGCTGTTCTCCAAGAGCAGCGACGATCCGGACGTCAGCGGTTGGGGATACGAGCTGACAATGAGGGTCCCCAGGGACGCGGACGAGCCGCCCGCGTGGTCCCTGCGTCTGCTCGAACGACTGGCCGACTACGTGTTCACCAGTGGCAAGCCCTTCGCCGAAGGCCATCGCATGGACCCGGGCGGCCCGATCACCGGACAGGCGAATACCCGGCTCCGCGCACTGACCTTCGTTGCCGACCCTGAACTGCCGCCCATCAACTCCCCGCACGGCTCAGCGCGGTTCCTGACTGTCGTCGGGATCACCGCAAACGAGCTGGACCGCATGAAGGCCACCACGACGGCCGAGGTACTCAGCGAGCTGGCCGAGTGCTCGCCGATGCTCGTTACCGACCCGACGCGCTAGCCCTCACCCGCTGCACACAGCAGCCGTCAAGCGTGTGGTGGGACGCGAGTGTCAAGCATCAGCCGTGACGGGACACCGCCGGCTGCCGGCCGATGTGTTCAAAGTTTCTGTACGTCTTCAAGGCGGCCCTAGACGGGCCGCACGCGCCGCCGCCTGGGCGCGCATCCGTCGCTCCGCTGGCGCTCCAACTCCGGACGCGCAGAACGCCCGGCGGCTGGCGCGGAGGGCGGGAGGCCCGGGGGCCGCCGCAGACGGTAGCGGCGAGAGTGGTTGAGGTCGTGGGCCGGCAGCCGGCCGGGCCGCGCCCGATCGGCGCGGCGCAGGAAAGGGCACGCCGGGTCCGCGCAGCGGATCGGGGCGGGCGGGTCGGTGGCGGTTACCGCGCCTCCGGCGGGGGCGCAACGACTCCGAGATGGCCGGGGGTCCGTCGGCGGGTCGCGGTCCATGGGTGGTGGCGCAGGACCATCCCGCCAGCCGACGACCCGGGCGAGCCGAGCAGACCACCACCCGGCCCGCCAGCGTCCGAACGTGCGTCAAGGCCGTCTTGACGTGGCGGGCCGGTCGGCGGCCCGCTCCCCAGCGGGGCGGGTCGACGGCAGACGGGATGGTCACTAACGAGGGCGGTAGACGTCAGATCGGTGAGAGACGGAGATGATGCGTACCTTCCGCGCGTCGAAGTCAATGGTGTAGAGAATGCGGAAGTCTTCTCGGCGAGCGCTATAGGTGCCAGCGAGGGTTCCTACGAGCGGTTTGCCGACGCGCCACGGCGACTCAGCTAGCGGTCCCGAGATGAACATAAGGACGGCGTCAGCTGCGCGACGTGGAATCTTGGGTGAAGAGAGTTCACGACTGGCGGTCGGCGCAAAGGCAACCGTGAACTTCTCGTTCCGTCACGCTCCGCAAGCAAGCGGCGCATCTCTTCTAGGCTCAGATCCTCTTCGGTAGAAGCGTCCGCCTCCTTGATCGAAGCTACAGCGCCGGGGTCGCTCAACACATCGAGCGTTTCCATGAGCGACTCATACATCTCGATCGAAAGCGTGACGAATGCGTCTTGGCCCTCGACGAACAAGGGCTGCCCGGCTCGAAGCCGGTCTAACGGCAAGATCGCCGCAGAGTGGCCGAAGTAAGTGAAGGTCGCAGGATGGCCGCCGGCAAGCAGCTTTTCTAGCATGGCGAGAAGCGCTTCGGGGCGCTTGTCGATGGGACCGAGATCCATCAACTGAGTGTCGCACGGGACCGACCGCAGCTGTAGCGACCCGCGCTACCTGCTGTCGTTGGTCCGTGCGATCTACGTGCCATATGCCGGTTCGCCAAGGTCCAACAAGGGCATGGGGCGTGAGATCGCGAGTTGCCGCGAGAGGGTGGCAGCGCAAGATCGTACTGTCGTCCACCTGACAGAAGGTCTGCCTGCATGAGGGTGCATCGGATCTACGCCAGTAGATCATAATGACTGCCTGACATCGACTGCTTGCTATGGGTGAGCTGGCAGGCAGGGGCCAAGGGGGACACATGGGCTTCTTCGAAGGCAAAAAGCCGGCGGCGATCTTAAAACACGCCATCATCGACAAGTACGTCAGCCCGTTCGTTGGAAAAACCGGCCTGTACTCCCCTGGTCACAGGGTTGCGATTGTCGATGGATATGCGGGGGAGGGGCGGTACGACAACGGAGATGAGGCTTCACCTGCGCTGCTGCTCCGTAAAGCGCGCGAGCTTCAAGCTATCAACCGGCAGTTGGAGTGCTACTTCGTTGAGAGTCACCCACAGTCACTGGCAAGGCTTCGGCAGGTCATCGCGGCCGAGGGGGCGGAGTTGCCCATGCAGGTTTTCCCGGGCAGCATTGAAGATCACCTTGACGATCTGCTGACCTTGGTCAAGGGCATCCCTGCGCTGGTCTATCTTGATCCGTTCGGGGTCATGATCCCGTTCCAGAAGGCAGCGCAGGTGTTCGCTCAACGGCCGTCGCAGCCTCCAGCTACCGAGATGCTGATCAACTTCAGTGCGGTTGGTCTGCGGAGGGTGGCTGGACTACTTACAAGCACCAAGGACAGCCCTGGCACGCCGGCGACCCTTGCCCGGATGGATGCAGCGTGTGGTGGTGACTGGTGGCAGAAGGTCTGGCTGGATCACGGCGAGGACAGGGTGCGTGCTGAGGAGGCGGTGGTGGTCGAGTACACGAGGCGTCTAGCTACCGATCAACGATGCAGCTGGTGCGTGACTCCCGTTCGTAACCGTGCCCACCACAAGCCCGTCTACTACCTTGTGTTCCTTACTCGCCACCGCGACGGGTTCACCGAGTTCGCCGAAGCCCTGTCGCTTGGCCTTGCTCAGTGGCGCAAAGCCGTGTACGACCTGGAGAACGCTGACACCTTATTCGCGGACGAGGCGACGTTCCTGGCAAGTGAGCAGGCGTTGGAAAACGGCTGGATCAATGAGATCGAACAGAACCTGCGTCGGTTGCTAGGAGAGGGCAAGCCCGTCGCGATCAGCAAGCGTTACAGCGAGGTCTATGGGAAGGCTGCCGGTCAGGCCCGCCAGACCCACCTACGAAAGGCGTGGACACGGCTTTACCCGGATGTCACTAGGACCAGCCCTAGGGGCAAGAAGAAGCTGCTCCAAGAGCTCATAGAACCGGCGTAAGCTCCCGCGATGGCATCTCATCCCACGTCCGACCGTCCAGCATCCGGCCACCTGCCTTCGGTGTCCTTCCGCCCCACTGCTTGAAGAAGAAGGCCGTCCCTGCGTCAACACACTGGCTCCGGAGGGCTCGGACCCATGCAGGATCGACGGGGCGGGCGCCCTGCCCGGACTCGCCGCCAGCAATCAGCCAGTGGATGCCGGCTAGGTCAACGCTGTCGAGGGGGCCGAGTAGTGGTTCGGCGGAGATGAACCGCACTGCCGCCGGGACGGCGCGGAGGTGGTCGACGCGTGGGAGCTCGTGCTCCGTTTCGACGCTGACGCCCATCCACACGTTCGACGGCCAATCGAGATGGCTGGCGACTTTTGCCAGCCGGGATGCCCGCTTGGTGAGCACCTGGTAGGTGTGCCGTGGGGTGTCTGCCATGACGTCGAACACCTGACGCACGTAGTCCAGCGGCACGCGAGCGTGGAACAGGTCACTCATGGAGTTGACGAAGACTGTCCGAGGTTCACGCCAGCGGTGGGGGATGCTCAGGGCGTCTTGGTGGATCGTGACGCCGAAGCCGGGTCCAGAGGTGCGTGGGTCGCCGTCGTTCTGGTACTTGGCTGACCCCATTGCCTTCAGGCGCTTCGCGAGGTTGAGGGCGTAGCAGTTGTCGCAGCCGGCGGAGATTCGGTCGCAACCTGTCGTTGGGTTCCAGGTTGCTTCGGTCCACTCGATGGCGCTCTTGTCTGCCATGACCACACTCCCTGAGTTGGTACAGTCAATACTGTCGAACATGCGTACGGATTGAAAGACGTGGAGACGATCTTTCTTGTCAACGAAGCGACGCATGCCGCAGATGCCATCGCAGCTCGACCAACGGTCGGGAGCTGCCAGGGGACTCGGCCAGGCCGTCGCCAGGCCGTCGCACGCCGATCGCTGCCGACCGACAACGACTAATAGTGACTACGTTTGCCCAGGTGGCAGGGCGTGGCCGGCCCAATAACCAGGCCGGCCGGGTCTTCCTTACCTGTAGTTGTTGAACTGGAGGGCGACGCCGAAGTCCTCGCCCTTGAGCAGCGAGATGACCGCCTGGAGGTCGTCCCTCTTCTTGCCGGTGACCCGCAGCTGGTCGCCCTGGATCTGCGCCTGCACGCCCTTGGGGCCCTCTTCGCGGATCTTCTTGCTGATCGCCTTGGCCTTGTCCGTCTCGATGCCCTGGATCACCTTGCAGTCGATCTTGAAGATCTTGCCCGACGGGCGCGGCTCCCCAGCATCCAGCGACTTCAGGGAGATGTTCCGCTTGACGAGCTTCTCCTTGAACACGTCCAGCGCGGCGCGAACGCGCTCCTCGGTCTCCGCCTGAAGGCCGATCGCCTCCTCGCCGGACCAGGAGATCTCAGCGCCGGTGCCGCGGAAGTCGAACCGCGTCGCAAGCTCCTTCTCCGCCTGCCGAAGGGCGTTGTCGACCTCCTGACGGTCAACCTTGCTCACGATGTCGAACGACGGGTTCGCTGCCATGTTTCTGCTCCTGCTGTCCGGCGGTCTGGGCCTGCCGTCGGCCGCCGACCAGCGGCACGACCCCCTGACCGTACCCGGTTGCATCGCTGCCGGGGGGAGCCGCTATCCTTGCTTCCGCCGCCGCGTTACGACGCGGTGGGGTGCCCTGGCGGGTTGCCCGAGCGGCCAATGGGAGCGGACTGTAAATCCGTCGCGAAAGCTTCAGAGGTTCGAATCCTCTACCCGCCACCAGGTGCAGACACGGCCCCTGACCAGCAGAGATGCTGATCAGGGGCCGTTGTCGTCGATCTAGCCGGGTCCGGCTGCGTCCGACCTATGGCGACTGGTTGTGGGCAGATGGTGAGCGGGTCGATCTTGCCCGCTGAGGACACTTCCGGGGCTGTAAACGCTCGTGCTTCCGGGAATCGCTGGCCCGGCGCAGCGAGACGGATCGATGAGCAAACCCGAGACGGGATCTGCGTCATCGCCCGGTGCGTCCCCCGCCTCCTCGGCCAACGCTTCTCCTGCTGGTCCCTTGCCATGAGTGTGGGGGAACCGCGGGCGCTGTCAGTGAGGCACGGCCGGAAACTCCTCGACCCCCAGCACGCGCAGCAGCTCAAGCTTTTCCCGGTCCTCGGTGTCGGCCGGGGTCAGCACCAGCAGCTGCTGGCCGAGGTCCGGGGTGACCAGGGTTTCGCAGTCCACCGTGATGCGGCCCACGCGCGGGTGTACGAACGTCTTGCGGTCGGCCCGGCGTACCGCCACCTCGTGCTCGGCCCACAGCCGCCGGAAGTCGTCGCTCGCAGCCCGCAACCGTTCGATCAGGCCGGTCACGGCCGGGTCGCCGGCCCGCCGGCCGGCAACCGCGCGCAGGTCGGCGACCTGCTGGCGGGCGTGCCGCTGCCATTCCTCGGGGCCGTGCAGGTCGCGGATGACCGGGTCGGTGAAGTAGCGGTAGGCGACGTAGCGGCGATCGCCGGTCAGCCCGCTGTGGTCGCCGGTGAGCAGGATCGACATGCGGTTCTGCGCCAGGATCTCGCCGAGGTCGGACAGGACCATGGCTGGGGTGTCGCCCACCAGGTCGAGCAGGCGGACCAGGCCGGCCCGGGCCAGGCGGGCGATGCCGTCGGCGGGCGGCGGCTGGTGGCCGGCCAGGTGGAACAGGTGGCTCCGCTCGTCGTCGGTCAGGCGCAGTGCCCGGGCCAGGGCACCGAGCAGCTGGGTCGACGGCTGGCTGCTGCGTCCCTGCTCGAGGCGGACGACGTAGTCGACGGACATGCCGGCGAGCATGGCGACCTCCTCGCGGCGCAGGCCGGCGGTGCGCCGGCGGGGGCCGTCGGCGATGCCGACCTCGGCCGGGCGGATGGCCTTGCGCCGGTGCCGAAGGAAGTCGGCGAGCTGCTCGCGCTGCATGCCTCCATGCTGCCCCGGGGACTGGGCGCCGAGCCAGGGAGCGGCGCTCCCACGATAAGCGCTCCGCTGCCGGCGGGCCGGAAAGCGGCGCAGGGTGGAGCCGAGATCGACCGATGAGGGAGAGTTTCGATGCAGACACGCACTCTGGGCAACAAGGGTCCCACGGTTTCCGCGGTGGGGCTGGGGGCGATGAGCATGTCGGGCGCGTACGGCCCGGCCGATCGCGAGGAGAGCATCGCCACCGTACGGGCCGCGCTGGACGCGGGGGTCACGCTGGTCGACACCGGTGACTTCTATGGAATGGGGCACAACGAGCTGCTGCTGTCGGAGGCGTTGCGGGGACGCGACCGGGACAGCTACCTGCTGAGTGTGAAGTTCGGGCAGCAGGTGGGGCCGGGCAGACGCTTCGCCGGTCAGGACTCCCGCCCGGCTTCGGTGCGGAACTTCCTGAGCTACTCGCTGACCCGGCTCGGCGTCGACTACGTGGACATCTACCGGCCGGCCCGGCTCGACCGGTCGGTGCCGATCGAGGACACGATCGGCGCGATCAAGGAGATGGTCGACGCGGGTTACGTGCGGTATGTGGGGCTATCCGAGGTTGACGCGGAGACCGTCCGGCGGGCGCACGCCGTACATCCGATTGCTGATCTTCAGATTGAGTATTCGCTGCTGTCGCGGGCGGTCGAGGCCGACGTGCTGCCCACGCTGCGGGAGCTGGGCGTCGGGCTGACCGCGTACGGGGTGCTGAGCCGCGGCCTGCTCTCGGGGAACTGGGTGCCGGGGAGGGCGGACGATCCGCGTAACCACAGTCCCCGCTTCTCCGCGGAGAACGCGTCGCACAACCTCGCCCTGGTGGAGGCGTTGCGCCGGGTCGCCGACGCGAAGGGGTGCACGGTGGCGCAGCTGGCGATCGCCTGGGTGGCGGCGCAGGACCCGTCCGTCGTTCCGCTGGTCGGTGCCCGCACCCGGCAGCGGCTGGCCGAGGCGTTGCCGGCGCTGGACGTGACGCTGTCGGCCGATGATCTCGAAGAGATCGAGGCGGCCGTGCCGAAGGGTTCCGCGCGCGGTGACCGTTACCCGGCGGCGTTCATGTCGAGCCTCGGCGTCGGCAACTAGTGCCTCGTCATGCTGCCTTGACCGGGTAGCCCGGGTGGCGGATCTCGGGGCTGGTCGCGAATCCGGACTTCGGTCGAACTCGTCGACGCAAAGGAACCTGCCGTCGGCGGGTAGCGGCTCGGTGCGTCCCTACGCCCGTCTTCGGTTCACCGGTGATCGGAAAACGGCCCGGCCGGCCCTTGTCCGCTGCGAAACTGGGCGGGTGCCAACACCGCCGGCGGTGCCGGCTGACTCGATCCGGTAGGAGGGGGGAAATGTCCGACTACGACGAAATCCGTCCCTTCCGGCTCGACACCCCGGAGGAGGCTCTCGCGGATCTGCGTCGCCGGATCGCGGCCACCCGTTGGCCCAGCCGCGAGCTCGTCTCCGACCGTTCGCAGGGCGTGCAGTTGGCGACGATCCAGGAGTTGGCCCGCTACTGGGTGGCCGAGCACGACTGGCGTGCGTGCGAGGCCAGGCTGAACGCGCTGCCGCAGTACACGACCGTCATCGACGGGGTGGAGATCCACTTCATCCATGTCCGTTCCCGGCACGATGACGCCCTGCCGCTGATCATGACGCACGGATGGCCGGGCTCGGTCGTCGAGATGCTGGGGGTCGTCGGTCCGCTCACCGACCCGACCGCGCACGGTGGCACTCCGGAGGACGCGTTCCACCTGGTGCTGCCGTCCCTGCCGGGGTACGGGTTCTCGGGTGAGCCGACCGATCCGGGCTGGGACTCCGCCCGGATGGCGCAGGCGTGGGCTGTGCTGATGGATCGCCTGGGCTACACCCGTTACGTCGCCCAGGGTGGCGACGTGGGTGCTGCGGTCACGGATGCGATGGGCCGGCAGGGGCCCGAGGGGCTGCTCGGCATCCACGTCAACCTGCTCGCCGGGGCGATCGGTATCAAGGATCAGTTGCCGGCCGATTCTGAGCAGGAACGTGTGGCGCGCGACGCGCTCAACCTGTTCACGATGGATGGCTTCGGCTACTTCCTTGAGCAGTCCACCCGGCCGCAGACCATCGGCTACTCCCTGCTCGACTCACCGGTCGGGCTGGCCGCGTGGATGCTCGACCACGACACGGACAGCTACTACAAGATCTCCCGCGCGTTTGTCGACGGCGAGCCCGCCGGCAAACTCACCAGGGACACCATCGTCGACAACATCACGCTGTACTGGTTGACCGGCACCGGTGCTTCGTCGGCCCGCTGGTACTGGGAGTTCGGCCGGTTCCAGGCCGCGGCCCAGGCATCCGGCCAGGCTCCTCCGCCGGTTACGGTCCCGGTGGGTTTCACGACGTTCCCCGGGGAGATCTGGGCCGCGCCGCGCAGTTGGGTCGAGGCGGTCTACCCCGGCGTCGCGTACTTCAACGAGGCCAGCAGCGGCGGTCACTTCGCGGCCTGGGAGGAGCCGGAGCTCTTCTCCGCCGAGGTGCGGGCGGCATTCCGGCCACTGCGATAAACCCGGCCTTCTCCCCGGTTGTCGAGGGACTTGGATGGCGGTTTGTAAAGCGTCAAACATTTCAATGAATCCGTTCTGCGAATCGTGGCGATCGGGGCCGCTCGCCCAGCACTCTTGTGCAGCGAAGGGCCCTTGAGCAGCGGCATTCTTGCGGAACGTCGCACCAGCCAGTGGCCAGACGGGGGCTTTCGGGGCTGCTTTCCGCCGGATGCCGTCCGTCGTCAGAACAGGAGCAACCTGGCCGGTGGCTGGAGCGGCCCCCTCCCTGACGAGGCCGATGTCGGCCAGCGGCGACGGCGCGACGTGGGGCTGAACGTCATCGGGTCGGCACCGACGACGGTGGGCTGGGCTACCGGAGAGAGGCTGTCGGATCGAGGGCCGGCCGGGTGCCCAGCGGTCTCGGCCATCCCATCCCGCTCGGCCCTCTCGGTGAGCTATCGGAATCCGCGGATCGAGGAGATTCTCTGCGTTCCGGTCTCCACCGGCTGGGAGATACCGGCTACTCTCACCACCGGGGGCGCGTAGGGGGTCAGGGGTGTGCACCCTCCTCGATCCACACGGCGCGCGGTCCAGACCGGATGCTCAGCATCTACACCGCCAGGACGGGCTCTCTCCCTGGTCCTGAGGAGCTAGGGGTCGAGCGATTTGTCGCCTCTGAGCCAGCAGGGGCAAAGTTCCGATTCGCCGCCTTGGCTGGAAGCCGCACTATCTGCCAATGGGAAGTCGAAGAGCGCGTTGCCTAGACGCTCTGTCTGCACGTTATTACACGGTGGTCAACTGGCGTCGCCGCTCGCCCGGTCGGTCATGCCGATCGGCCGTACGTGGGCTTTGCGGGTCGTTTCGACTGTGGCACGATCAGGGGCACTGATTCTTGTTCTGACCCCCGACAGGAGCACGCTGATGTTTGGACGGTCGCCGCGCCGCCTTCGCGTCGCCCTCGCGTTCGCGGCCGTGGTCGCGTTCGCGGGCGCCCTCTCTGGTCAAGCCAGCGATCTTCAGCTGTTCGACTACACGTGGGGCGCACCGGTCGTCGACGAGGGCGCCACCGTCGCCCGATAGGCCCGGTTCCGCAACACCCAGCGAGGGAGCGGAATGAAGGCTGGCACGCCCTCAGCCCGTAGATCCAATGAGCAGGCCTGGCTGATCACTGGACCTCTGGCTGTGCTGGCCATCGTCTGCTCGTTCGTCCTCGCGTTGGCTGGGCCGCCGCCTCCGGGCAATCTCTTCGGAGCTGTGGCGCTCTTCGGGGTGATGGTGGCGACCAGCATCCAGGTGCTGCAAGTCGTCGTACGTCGGCAGGCGCTCGAAGTCATCGTCACCGAGATCCCGCTGGTCCTTGCCTTCTTCTACCTGCCGCCGCTGACGGTCGTCCTGATCGCCGTCCTGGCTGCGCTGGTAGGCCAGCTTCGTCGGCGTCTCAGCGCTCCGAAGGTCTGGTTCAATCTCGCCAGGACGGCCGCAGCGGCCTCGGCCGCGGGGGTTGTCCTGCTGGCGCTTCCTCCCGTCGAGGGGGTGGGCCCGAAGACGTGGGCTGTCCTCTTCGCCGTGGTCAGTGTCAACAGCTTGATCTCGTTGGCGGCGATCAGCGCTGTCATCACCCTGCTGCACGGGTGGCAGGCAGGGTGGGAGTTGATCCGCAACGCCCCTGCCCCACAGGTGATCTGCGCAATCAATGCCGTCATCGGGCTGGTGATCCTGATGGCGATCGAGTCCAACCTGTGGTCCGTGCTCCTGATCGCGGTGCTGGCGATCGCCGTCGTCCTGGTCTACCGCTCGTACGCCCAGTTCCTTCGCCAGCACCGCACGCTCGGAAACATGTACGAACTGACCCGGGCGATCAGCGAGAGCGGTCAGGAGGGTGGCCTGGTCGACGCGCTGCTGGACCGGGTCCGCGCGCTGATGCAGGCCGAGTACGCCACGCTCTGGCTGCCGGCCCAGGGCCGCCACCCTGAGGTCCTGCTGAGCGCCCGGCTCGACGACCGTGGCCTGCTCGATGTCGCGCTCACTCCCTCGATCGTCCGCGAACGGGTTCGGCAGTCCGGCCGCCCACTGGCGTCCGGGCGAGCCTTCGACGATGACGATGACGTCCGTAGGGCGCTCGGTAAGCACCAGGTCAAAGACGTCATCGTGGTTCCACTGCGGTCCGGCCAGGCGGTGATCGGCACCCTCGAGGTGGTCAACCGGCTCAGTGACGTCGGCCATTTCACGGCCGCTGACATCCCGGTCTTCGAAACCGTGGCCGCCCACGTCGCCGTCGCATTGGAGAACTCGCGGCTGGTCGACCGGTTGCGGCACGACGCGTACCACGACACGTTGACCGGGCTGCCCAATCGGCGGCGGATCATCGGCGCGCTGGACGAGGCGGTCAAGATCCGCCTGCCCGGTGAGGTGGTGGCGCTGCTGCTCTTCGACGTCGACGGGTTGCGGCAGGTCAACGAGTCCCTCGGTCACGCGGCGGGGGACAAGGTCCTCGCCGAGGTCGCCAGCCGGTTGCGGGCCAGCGCGCCGTCGTCGGCGCTGGTCGGCCGGGCGGGCGGGGACGAGTTCCTGGTGACGCTGCGGTTGGAGAGTGCCGAGTCCGCGCTCGAGTTGGCCGCCCAACTGCGCGACCAGATCCGCGACGAGATGGTCTTCGACGCACTCACCCTGGACGTGAACACCGCCGTCGGGGTGGCCGTACATCCTGATCACGGCAGCGATGCGGCGACCCTGCTGCTCCGGGTGGACCTCGCGGCCACGGCGGCCAAGTCGGTGCCGGGCAGCGTGCAGTTGTTCAACCCCGCGCTGGAGTCCCGGTCGCTGCGCCGGCTGGGTCTGGCCGGTGATCTGCGTCAGGCCCTGGACCAGGACGAGCTGGAGGTCTACTTCCAGCCCAAGGTGACGCTGCGGGACCGGCGCCTGGTGGGTGTCGAGTGCCTGGCGCGGTGGGAACACCCGACGCACGGCACTGTGGCACCCGAGGACTTCGTGGCGGTTGCCGAGCACACCGGCCAGCTGAGTCGGCTCACGGAGGTGGTGCTCCGCGAGGGGCTGCGCCGTAGCCGGGACTGGGCGCTGGCCGATCAGCCGCTGCCCATCGCGGTCAACCTCGCGGCCCGTACGCTCACCGACCAGCACTTCCCGGACCGGGTGCAGGAGCTGCTGAGCGAATATCGGGTGCCGGCGCAGCGTCTCACCCTGGAGATCACCGAGGCCGGGGTGCTGGACGGCACGGACCGGCCCATCCCGACCCTGCAACGGCTGCGCGACCTCGGCGTCCGGTTGTCGGTGGACGACTTCGGCACTGGTGACTCGTCTCTGGCGCACCTGCGCCGGCTGCCGGTGCACGAGGTGAAGGTGGATCGCTCCTTCGTGCAGGGCATGGCCACCGACCCGGGGGACCTGGCCATCGTCAACGCCGTGGTGACCCTCTCGCAGCAGTTCGGCCTGGCCGTTGTCGCCGAGGGGGTGGAGAGTGAGCTGACGCTGGAGCTTCTCCAGGACATCGGCTGTGAGATCGGGCAGGGCTTCCTGTTCAGCAGGCCCCTGCCGTACGAGCGGTTGGCCGCCTGGTTCGGTGCTCAGGTCGAGCCGGAGACGACCGCCGATGGGGAGCTCCCGCGCCTCCGAGTCGTGCCCTGACCAGGGCGCGGACGATCACCGGGGATCCGATTTCACCTGTCGAGCCGGGCCGTGTACTCTTACTCCTGCGCGCCCCACGGGGAGATCGCGCAGGCCCCCTTAGCTCAGTCGGCAGAGCGTCTCCATGGTAAGGAGAAGGTCTACGGTTCGATTCCGTAAGGGGGCTCGAGGGTTCAGCTGGACCCATCGCAGCGGTGTAGCTCAGATGGTAGAGCAAGCGGCTCATAATCGCTGTGTCGCCGGTTCAAGTCCGGCCACCGCTACTCTCGTCTTCCGGGCTCGTTGCCGGTGGTCGTAAGAATGGGCGCTTCTGGCGCCCACTTTGCATGTCCGCGCTGTCAGCGTCTAGGCTGGCGCGTCGTAGTTGTTTCCGTTAGCGAGGAAGGCACTCCGCCGTGGCGAAGGCTACCGATGTCCGGCCGAAGATCACTTTGGCGTGTGTGGAGTGCAAGGAGCGCAACTACATCACGCGCAAGAACCGGCGCAACGACCCCGACCGCATCGAGCTGAAGAAGTTCTGCCCGCGTGACGGTCGGCACACGGTCCACCGCGAGACCCGCTGACTCGTGGCCGGCTTCGCCGGCCACTGTCGAAGCTTTCTCGTCGCCGATCTGACCGGTTTGGCGCGGCTCCGCCGCCGCCTGCCGCTCAGGTCGGCGATTGTGCTTTACGTGTAGGTTCGCGGCATGCCTCTGGACCCTTCCTTCGTCGGCCGGACCTATCCGCCGACCGCCCCCTACCAGGTGGGCCGAGAAAAGATCCGTGAGTTCGCCAGCGCCATCGGTGCCACGGACCCGGCTCATCATGACCCGGAGGCCGCGCGGGCGCTGGGGCACGGCGACGTGGTGGCCCCGCCGACCTTCCCGGTGGTCGTCACGATGGCCGCCAGCCGTCAGATCATCGAGGACCCGGACCTGGGCGTCGACTACAGCCGCCTGGTGCACGGCGACCAGCGGTTCGCGTACACCCGGCCGGTGGTCGCTGGTGACGAGCTGGTCTGCACCAACACGATCGAGGACGTCAGCACCCGGGGCGGGCACGGCTTCCTCACCACGCGCACGGACGTGAGCACCGTCGGCGGGGAGCCGGTGGTGGCCGTCTGGGCCAGGTACGTCATTCGTGGGGAGGCCTGAGATGGAGTTGCCAGCCAAGACGTTCCGGGTGACCCGCGCCGACCTGGTGCAGTACGCCGGCGCCTCGGGTGACTTCAACCCGATCCACTGGAGTGACCGGGTCGCCACCAAGGTTGGTCTGCCCGGGGTGATCGCGCACGGCATGTTCACCATGGCGCTGGTCGGCCGGGCGGTCAGCGAGTGGGCCGGGGCGCCGGACGCGGTGGTCGAGTACGGCGTTCGTTTCACCCGACCGGTGGTGGTGCCCGACGATGACCAGGGCACCGAGATCGAGGTCACCGCACGGGTCCGTGAGGTGACCGAGGACGGCCTGACCCGACTTGACGTGACCGCGACCTGCCTGGGCGAGAAGGTGCTCTCGCAGGCTCGGGCGACCATCCGTACGGCACGCTGAACCCTCCTCGCCACGCGTGGCGAGGAGACCGGTTGGGAAAGTCGGGGGGCTACCCGTACACTGGTCCGCCGTGGGGCAAGTGACCCCTGCTCGGTCGTCTGTGGCCGCGTGGGGCGAGTGTTGCCGCATAGGGGTGTAGCTCAATTGGCAGAGCAGCGGTCTCCAAAACCGCAGGCTGCAGGTTCAAGTCCTGTCACCCCTGCGCCTCAGGCCTGACCGTTCCCGTGGGTCGCGTCGCCACCTTGGCGGCGTCCGGCCCGTGGTGGTGGCATCGGCGGGGTGGTTCCGAGGCAATCGGGCCCTCCGGATGATCCACCGGCCGCGGCCCGTCGCGGGACGGTTAGGCCCGGCCGGCGTGACCAGCGCCGCGTACGCCACTCGGCGTGCGACCCGAGATTCCGCGACGGAGGGCGAAGTGGCCGACAACAAGCGGCACGGCGAGGACGCCGGCGACGATCGTCTGGATGACGAGATCGTCGACGACGTAGCCGACGACGACGCCACCGGCGCGGACGAGCCGGTTTCCCGGGGCGGCACCGCCACGCGGTCGCGCGCCCGGGCAGAGTCGGCGGACAGCCGGCCGACCACCCGGTCGGAAACGGGACGGGTGGGCGTGTTCGGCCGCATCGCCCGGTTCTTCCGCGAGGTCGTAGCCGAACTGCGTAAGGTCATCTGGCCGACCCGCAAGGAGTTGCTGACCTACACCGCCGTGGTGGTGACGTTCGTCGCGGTGATGCTGACGATCGTCGGCGTGCTGGACTACGGCTTCGCCAAGGTCGTGCTGTTTGTCTTCGGCAACTCGGACTGACCGGCTGCCTCCAGCCGATAGTGACGGAAGTGAGCGAGCGTGCCTGAGTACGACGAGACCGCCGGACCGGTGGACGAGCAGTCCACGGTCGCGACGGCGGCTGGTGACGAGTCGGTTGAGGCCGCCAGCGAGCCGGAGTTCCCAACGACCGAGCCCGCACCGGACGAGGATTACGACGCGGTCGCCGAGCTGAGGCAGAAGCTGCGTTACGCGCCGGGTGACTGGTATGTGGTGCATTCGTACGCCGGCTACGAGAACAAGGTCAAGACCAACCTCGAAACCCGGATCACGAGCCTCGACATGGAGGATTTCATCTACCAGGTCGAGGTGCCGACCCGGGAGGAGGTCGAGGTCAAGAACGGTAAGCGTTCCCAGATCCAGGCCAAGGTCTTCCCGGGCTACATCCTGGTCCGGATGGAGCTGACCGCCGAGTCCTACTCGTGTGTCCGGAACACCCCGGGCGTGACCGGCTTCGTCGGCGCGACCGACCGGGCCGACCGGCCCGCCCCGCTCTCCCTCGACGAGGTGCTGAAGTGGCTGGCGCCGGCCGTCGAGACCGAGCAGAAGAAGGCGAAGCCGGAGATCAAGGTTCTCGACTTCGAGGTGGGCGACTCCGTCACCGTCACCGACGGTGCCTTCGCGTCGCTGCCGGCCACGATCAGCGAGATCAACGCCGACCAGCAGAAGCTCAAGGTGCTGGTGTCGATCTTCGGTCGCGAGACCCCGGTGGAGCTCAACTTCAACCAGGTCGCCAAGATCTGACTGGTCGTCGGCGGCGGGTCCGGCCCGCCGCCGACGTCGGCGTAGCCCTCCCGCTCGACCTCGGCGGACGAGCGGGCTGCGGCCTGCGCTACTCTTGAATGTCGCCGCTGTCGCACCGCGCTGACCGTGCGCGCTCCGAGGGCGGCGACAGCCGCATTTTCCCAGCTCCAAGCCCCAGGAAGTGACATGCCTCCGAAGAAGAAGCTCGTCAAGACGTTCACGCTTCAGCTGCCGGCGGGCCAGGCCACGCCGGCCCCGCCGGTCGGCCCCGCGCTCGGCCAGCACGGCGTGAACATCATGGAGTTCTGCAAGTCCTACAACTCGCAGACCGAGTCCCAGCGGGGCGACATCGTCCCCGCCGAGATCAGCGTCTACGAGGACCGGTCCTTCACCTTCGTGCTGAAGACCCCGCCCGCTGCCCGGCTGCTGATCAAGGCCGCCGGTGTGCAGAAGGGCTCGGGTGTTCCGCAGTCCGAGAAGGTCGGCTCGGTCAGCCGCGCCCAGCTGCGTGAGATCGCCGAGAAGAAGATGGCCGACCTCAACGCCAACGACCTCGACCAGGCCGAGAAGATCATCGCCGGCACCGCCCGGTCGATGGGCATCACCGTCAACGACTGACGTCGGCCCAGGCCGTCGACCCGACCGTGGGAGGGCCCGCGCCGAGCGGCCCGCCAGAGACCACAGGAGTAATCAGCAATGCAGCGTAGCAAGAGCTACCGCAAGGCCGCCGACGTCATCGACCGGTCGAAGCTCTACACCCCCTCCGAGGCCGTGAAGCTGGCCAAGGAGACCACCAACGTCAAGTTCGACGCCACGGTCGAGGTCGCCATGCGCCTCGGCGTCGACCCCCGCAAGGCGGACCAGATGGTCCGCGGCACGGTCAACCTGCCGCACGGCACCGGTAAGACCGCCCGCGTGATCGTGTTCGCCGGCGGCGCGAAGGCCGAAGAGGCCGCCGCGGCGGGTGCCGACGAGGTGGGCACCGACGAGCTGGTCGCCCGCATCCAGGGTGGATGGCTCGACTTCGACGCGGCGATCGCCACGCCGGACCAGATGGCCAAGATCGGCCGGATCGCGCGGATCCTGGGCCCGCGCGGTCTCATGCCGAACCCGAAGACCGGCACGGTGACCATGGACGTCACCAAGGCGGTGCAGGACATCAAGGGCGGCAAGATCACCTTCCGGGTGGACAAGCACTCCAACCTGCACCTGATCATCGGCAAGGCCTCCTTCACGGAGAGCCAGCTGGTGGACAACTACGCCGCGGTGCTCGACGAGGTGCTGCGTGCCAAGCCGTCCGCGGCCAAGGGCAAGTACCTCCGCAAGGTCATCCTCACCACCACGATGGGCCCGGGCGTTCCGGTCGACCCGAACCTGGTGAAGAACCTCCGTGAGGACTCGGCCGAGGCCTGAGCCGACAGTTCGCTCCGCCGGGGCGCCGCCACGACTGTGGCGGCGCCCCGGCGCGTTCCTGCTGTGGCAGGCTCGACGCCATGCGACTGGAGAACGTCTGGCTGCGGTACCACCGGCGGGGGCCGTGGGTGCTGCGGGGCGTCGACGTGCGGATCGGTCCGGGCGAGGTGGCGGTCGTGCTGGGCCGCAACGGGGTGGGCAAGTCGACTCTGCTCCAGGTGGCGGCCGGGGTGCTCCGGCCCGACCGGGGCCGGGTCACCGACCGGCCCGCCCGGGTGGGCTGGGTGCCGGAGCGCTTTCCCGCTGACCAGCCGTTCACCGTGACCCGGTACCTGACCGGGATGGCCCGGGTGGCCGGGCTGGAGAGGGCGGCGGCCGACGAGGCGGTGGCCTCCTGGACCGATCGGCTCGGGCTGTCCGCCTTCCGCTCGGTCCGGCTGCCGGAGCTGTCCAAGGGCACCGCACAGAAGGTGGGCCTGGCCCAGGCGATGCTGCGCCCTCCGGGCCTGCTGGTGCTCGACGAGCCGTGGGAGGGGTTGGACGCCGCGACCCGTGAACTGGTGCCCGAGCTGATCGACGAGGTGCTCGCCGGCGAGGGGGCTGTCCTGGTCAGCGACCACCGGGGGGAGACGGTCCGGCTGCCGGCCGCGCGCCGCTGGTCGGTGGCCGACGGTTCGCTGACCGAGGAGACGACCACCGCGGACGAGACGCTCGCGGTGGTCGAGGTCGCGGTGCCGGCCACGCGGGTCGCCGGCACCGTCGCCCGGTTGCGCGCCGAGGGACATCAGATTCTGCGGGTACGCGTCGACCCCTCCGCCGCAGCACCATCGGCGCGACCCGCCGATCCGCTCCGGGAGGCCGGTGCCGCCCGACCCGCTGAGCCGCCGCCGCAGGGCGTTGGGGAACCGACAGCGGAGCAACCGGAGGCTGCCGGCGCGGGGATCGAGCCGGCAGTGGGGGAGGCCAGGTGACCGCCCTGATCCGGATGCGGCTGGCGGGTTTCCTGCGGACCGGACGCGCGGTGGCACCGCTGCTCGCCGGCCTCGTCATTCTCGGCACCCTCTACGGCGGCGGCCGCGCCCAGCCGGCGGAGGCGTACGGCGTCTCGGCCGTGGTCCTCTTCCCGGTTGTCGCCTGGCAAACCAAGATCCTTCTGGATGTGGAGCCGGACGTCCAGCGCAGGCTGGCACAGGTGGCGGTGGGGGTGGCCCGCGAGCGGGCGGCCGGGCTCCTCGCGGCCGGCGTGGCAGCGCTGGTGACGGTGGCCGTCGCGCTGCTGTTCCCGTGGTTGGTCGGCGGGGTCTCCGGCCCGGTCGACCCGGGGGACCGGTCGATCCCGGTGGGGCTGGCACTGGGGTTGTGGGCGCACCTGCTCGCCGTACCCGCTGCGGTTGCTCTCGGTGCGTTGGCCAGTCGGGCCTCGGCGGGCGGGGCCGGGTACGGCGTCGCGGTGCTGGCCCTCGGCGGCGTCGGCGCGGTGGTGCTCGGCCTGAGCGGCTCGGTGGTCCCCTGGCTGGCACCGCCGATCATGGCCGCCGCCCGCACCACCGGAGGCAACGCCGCCGCGCTCACCCTGCTGGGGCTGAGCGGGTGGGCGTTGGCCTGGAGCGCCGCGGTGGTCGGCGGCTACCTGTGGCGGCGGCGGGCGCAGGGCTGACCGGCGGCGGGGTCGTGACGTGGCTCACCAGGCGTGATTTGGTGCTGGTGGCCTGGGCGCGTATTCTTCACCCGTCATCCGTGTTCTCATGGATGAGGAACCACCCAGAGACCGCTGGTCACCGTGCTTCGGCACGGTCGAAGGTCCCGCGACACCGGGCGACCCGCGCAGGGCGGCAAGCGTAACTCGGCAGTGAACATGGTCCGCCGACCGTGATGATCTGCCGGCCCTCGCCCCGTGCGCCCTGCGCCGGGGCTTTTTCGTTGTCGCGCTGCCTCCGCCCCCGTCCCGGCTTCGGCTGTGACGGGGACCAGCCTCGAGTAACGAGAGAGGAGGGACATGGCGGACAAGCCGATCCGGGCCGACAAGGCCACGGCCGTCGCTGAGCTGACCGAGAGCTTCCGCAGCTCGGGCGCCACCGTGCTGACCGAGTACCGCGGTCTGACGGTTTCCCAGCTCACCCAGCTTCGGCGCTCGCTCGGCGCCGATACCAGCTACATGGTCGCGAAGAACACGCTGGCGAAGCGTGCTGCGACGGACGCGGGCATCACCGGCCTCGACGAGCTGTTCACCGGTCCTACCGCGCTGACTTTCGTTTCGGGCGACGTCGTCGAGGCGGCGAAGGGGCTTCGCGACTTCGCGAAGGCCAACCCGAAGCTCGTCATCAAGGGCGGTGTCTTCGAGGGCCGGGCCATCACTGCGGCCGAGGTCACGAAGCTTGCCGACCTGGAGTCCCGCGAGGTGCTGCTGGCCAAGCTGGCCGGCGCGATGAAGGGCAACCTGAGCAAGGCCGCGGCCCTGTTCCAGGCCCCGCTGTCGAAGACCGCCCGTCTGGCGGCTGCACTGCAGGACAAGCGCGAGAAGGAGGGCGCCGAGGCGGCCTGACGGCTCCCACGGCGCACCAGTTCTTACTTATCAGCATTAGGAAAGGACGCCAGACATGGCGAAGCTCAGCACCGACGAGCTGCTCGACGCGTTCAAGGAGATGACGCTGATCGAGCTCTCTGAGTTCGTGAAGCAGTTCGAGACCACCTTCGAGGTCACCGCTGCCGCTCCGGTCGCGGTTGCCGCTGCCGGCGGTGGCACCGGTGGCGCCGCTGCCCCGGCCGAGGAGGAGCAGGACGAGTTCGACGTCATCCTCGAGGCTGACGGTGGCAAGAAGATCCAGGTCATCAAGGTCGTGCGTGAGCTGACCGGCCTGGGCCTCAAGGAGGCCAAGGACGCGGTCGAGTCCGCGCCGAAGGCCATCCTGGAGAAGGTCAACAAGGAGACCGCCGAGAAGGCGAAGGCCAAGCTCGAGGGTGAGGGCGCCAAGGTCACCCTCAAGTGACCTGAGCTCCATCGGCGCGTACCCGGCTCGTGAGCCGGGACACGAATCGCGTTGCGGCGGGCGGTGATCCGACACGGATCGCCGCCCGCCGTGTTGGTGGATCTGGTGTCGACCGGCTCTGAGCTGGGCTCGGACGACCGGCGAGGCTGACCCGAACGAGCGTGGCGGGTCGCCCTGCAGTGGGAAAGAACGGGCGACCCGGATACCGGCCCTTGACGCGGCCCCGGCCAGCCAGGCACGCTGACACCAGCAAGACACCGCGCTTGCGACGGCCACGACGTGGGTATGACAACGGCGGCACCAACGGCCGTGTCGACCCGAGCGGCCCAGTGGGGACGTTGCGTTCTGAGCGGCCCGGCACACCCGGTTGAGGGGGCCGAGGCGCGTTCCGCAAACAACCTGCGGGGTGGGCTGGACAGCGGTTAGCCTCTCGGCTACACTGCTAGTTTGCGCTGCCTTCCGACTTGACCCCTGCTCGGAAATGTCCGGTTACGGATATTTCTGGTGGGGTCATTGGAGTGCACGCGTACCAGCCGTTCTGCAGCACCGGTCCTCGGAAGGACGCATCTTGGCAGCTTCCCGCCCTGCGAAGACCAGTCGTACGTCGAGCGCATTCGCTCCCCGCCGAGTTTCATTCGGCAGGATCACCGAACACCTCGAGGTCCCCAACCTCCTTGCCATCCAGAACGAGTCCTTCGACTGGCTCGTCGGCAACGAGGCTTGGCAGGGCCGGTCGGCGGACGACCCGCACGCACGCTCGGGTCTCGCGGAGATCCTTGAAGAGATCAGTCCCATTGAGGACTTCTCCGGCACCATGTCACTTTCCTTCTCGGCACCGCGCTTCGACGAGGTCAAGGCCTCGATCGAGGAGTGCAAGGAGAAGGACCTGACCTACTGCGCTCCGCTCTTCGTGACCGCGGAGTTCACCAACAACACCACTGGCGAGATCAAGAGCCAGACGGTGTTCATGGGTGACTTCCCGATGATGACGCCCAAGGGCACCTTCGTCATCAACGGCACCGAGCGCGTGGTGGTCAGCCAGCTCGTCCGGTCTCCGGGCGTGTACTTCGACAAGCAGCCGGACAAGACCTCCGACCGCGACCTCTCCAGCGTCAAGGTCATCCCGAGTCGGGGTGCCTGGCTGGAGTTCGACATCGACAAGCGCGACACGGTCGGCGTACGCATCGACCGCAAGCGTCGGCAGGCCGTCACGGTCCTGCTCAAGGCCATCGGATGGTCGGCCGAGCGGATCCGTGAGCGGTTCGGCTGGTCCGAGCTGATGATGACCACGCTCGAGAAGGACCACATCGCCGGCGCCGACGAGGCGCTGCTCGACATCTACCGCAAGCTGCGCCCTGGCGAGCCGCCGACGCGCGAGAACGCCCAGACCCTGCTCGACAACCTCTTCTTCAACCCGAAGAGGTACGACGTCGCCAAGGTCGGGCGCTACAAGTTCAACAAGAAGCTCGAAGTCGACGTGCCGATCACCACTGGCACGCTGACCGAGGACGACATCGTCGCCACCGTGGAATACCTCTGCCGGCTGCACGCCGGTGAGGAGGGCTACGAGGCCGACGACATCGACCACTTCGGCAACCGTCGCCTGCGCACCGTGGGTGAGCTGATCCAGAACCAGGTTCGGGTCGGCCTGTCCCGCATGGAGCGGGTCGTCCGCGAGCGGATGACCACGCAGGACGTCGAGGCGATCACCCCGCAGACCCTGATCAACATCCGCCCGGTGGTGGCGGCGATCAAGGAGTTCTTCGGGACGTCGCAGCTGTCCCAGTTCATGGACCAGACCAACCCGCTGGCGGGCCTGACCCACCGGCGTCGGCTGAGCGCGCTCGGCCCGGGTGGTCTGTCCCGGGAGCGGGCCGGCTTCGAGGTCCGCGACGTGCACCCGTCCCACTACGGCCGGATGTGCCCGATCGAGACGCCGGAAGGCCCGAACATCGGCCTGATCGGCGCGCTGTCCACCTTCGCCCGGGTCAACCCGTTCGGCTTCATCGAGACGCCGTACCGGAAGGTCGTCGAGGGTCGGGTCACCGACCAGATCGACTACCTGACCGCGGACGAGGAGGACCGGTTCGTCAAGGCCCAGGCCAACGCGCGCCTGAAGGCTGACGGCACGTTCGCCGAGGACCGGGTGCTCTGCCGTCGTAAGGGCGGCGAGACCGAGGACGTCGTCCCCGGTGCCGTCGACTACATGGACGTCTCGCCCCGGCAGATGACCTCGGTCGCGACCGCCATGATCCCGTTCCTCGAGCACGACGACGCCAACCGGGCACTGATGGGCGCGAACATGCAGCGCCAGGCGGTGCCGCTGGTCAAGGCCGAGGCGCCGCTCGTGGGTACGGGCATGGAATACCGGGCCGCGGTCGACGCCGGCGACGTGGTGGTCGCCGAGGTCGGCGGTGTGATCGAGGATCTCTGCGCCGACTACGTCACCATCCACCAGGATGACGGCCACCGCCGGACGTACCTGCTGCACAAGTTCCGCCGTTCCAACGCCGGCTCCTGCGTCAACCAGAAGCCGGTGGTCTTCGAGGGCGACCGCGTCGAGGCCGGTCAGGTCATCGCCGACGGTCCGTGCACCGACGAGGGCGAGATGGCACTCGGACGCAACCTGCTGGTGGCGTTCATGTGCTGGGAGGGCCACAACTACGAGGACGCGATCATCCTGTCGCAGCGCCTCGTGCAGCAGGACGTGCTCACCTCGATCCACATCGAGGAGCACGAGGTCGACGCTCGGGACACCAAGCTCGGTCCGGAGGAGATCACCCGCGACATCCCGAACGTCAGCGAGGAAATGCTCGCCGACCTCGACGAGCGCGGCATCATCCGGATCGGTGCCGAGGTCGTCCCCGGCGACATCCTGGTCGGCAAGGTCACGCCCAAGGGCGAGACCGAGCTGACCCCGGAGGAGCGGCTGCTCCGCGCGATCTTCGGTGAGAAGGCGCGTGAGGTTCGGGACACCTCGCTGAAGGTGCCGCACGGCGAGACCGGCACGGTCATCGGTGTGCGCACGTTCTCCCGCGAGGACGGCGACGAGTTGCCGCCGGGTGTCAACGAGCTGGTCCGGGTCTACGTCGCCCAGAAGCGCAAGATCCAGGACGGCGACAAGCTCGCCGGCCGGCACGGCAACAAGGGCGTCATCTCGAAGATCCTCCCGGTCGAGGACATGCCGTTCCTCGAGGACGGCACCCCGGTCGACATCGTGCTCAACCCGCTCGGTGTGCCGAGCCGGATGAACATCGGCCAGGTGCTGGAGACCCACCTCGGTTGGGTCGCCAAGACCGGTTGGAAGGTCGAGGGTGACGACGCCGAGTGGAAGCGCCAGCTCCGCTCGATCGACGCGCACGAGTCCGAGGGCGACACCAACGTGGCCACCCCGGTCTTCGACGGTGCCCGCGAGGAGGAGATCTCCGGTCTGCTCGAGTCGACCCTGCCCAACCGGGACGGCAAGCAGCTGATCGGTCGTACCGGCAAGGCGCAGCTCTTCGACGGTCGTTCCGGCGAGCCTCTGCCGGACCCGATCGCGGTCGGCTACGTCTACATCCTGAAGCTCAACCACCTGGTCGACGACAAGATCCACGCTCGGTCGACCGGCCCGTACTCGATGATCACGCAGCAGCCGCTGGGTGGTAAGGCGCAGTTCGGTGGTCAGCGTTTCGGTGAGATGGAGTGCTGGGCGATGCAGGCGTACGGCGCTGCCTACGCCCTGCAGGAGCTACTCACGATCAAGTCCGACGACGTGCTCGGCCGGGTGAAGGTCTACGAGGCCATCGTCAAGGGCGAGAACATCCCGGAGCCGGGCATCCCGGAGTCGTTCAAGGTGCTGCTCAAGGAGCTGCAGTCGCTGTGCCTCAACGTTGAGGTGCTGTCCAGCGACGGTGTGGCCCTGGAGATGCGCGAGACCGACGACGAGGTGTTCCGGGCCGCTGAGGAGCTGGGCATCGACCTGTCCCGGCGCGAGCCGAGCTCGGTCGAAGAGGTCTGAGGTGAGCGGTCGGGGGCCGGTTCGCCGGCCCCCGACCCCACCCGAGAATTAGCAGTACAGACGACGACATAGGGGACATAGTGCTCGACGTCAACTTCTTCGACGAGCTGCGCATTGGTCTCGCCACCGCCGACGACATCCGTCAGTGGTCGCACGGCGAGGTCAAGAAGCCTGAGACGATCAACTACCGCACCCTGAAGCCGGAAAAGGACGGGCTCTTCTGCGAGAAGATCTTCGGTCCGCAGCGGGACTGGGAGTGCTACTGCGGTAAGTACAAGCGGGTCCGGTTCAAGGGCATCATCTGCGAGCGCTGCGGCGTCGAGGTGACTCGCTCCAAGGTCCGCCGTGAGCGGATGGGCCACATCGAGCTCGCTGCTCCGGTGACCCACATCTGGTACTTCAAGGGCGTTCCGAGCCGGCTGGGCTACCTGCTGGACCTCGCCCCCAAGGACCTCGAGAAGATCATCTACTTCGCCTCGTACGTCGTGACGAGCGTGGACGCGGAGTCGCGTCACCGTGACCTCTCGACGATCGAGAACGAGATCCTGGCCGAGAAGCGGCAGTCCGAGAACAGCCGCGACTCGGAGATCGAGAAGCGGGCCGCCAAGCTCGAGGCCGACCTGGCCGAGCTGGAGGCCGAGGGTGCCAAGGCGGACGTCCGGCGCAAGGTCAAGGAGGGCGGAGAGCGCGAGATGCGCCAGATCCGCGACCGGGCCCAGCGCGAGATCGACCGCCTGGACGAGGTGCTGGACACCTTCCGCAAGCTGGAGCCGAAGCAGCTGGTCACCGACGAGCTGCTCTACCGCGAGCTGCGCGACCGGTTCGGTGAGTACTTCACCGGTTCCATGGGCGCCGAGGCGATCAAGGCGTTGGTCCAGAACATGGACCTCGACGCCGAGGCCGAGAGCCTGCGGGAGACCATCCGGTCCGGCAAGGGCCAGCGGAAGATCCGGGCGCTCAAGCGACTCAAGGTCGTCGCGGCGTTCCTGAACACCCGCAACTCGCCTCTCGGCATGGTGCTGGACTGCGTCCCGGTCATCCCGCCGGACCTGCGCCCGATGGTGCAGCTCGACGGTGGCCGCTTCGCGACCTCGGACCTGAACGACCTGTACCGCCGTGTGATCAACCGGAACAACCGCCTCAAGCGGCTGATCGACCTCGGTGCTCCCGAGATCATCGTCAACAACGAGAAGCGGATGCTCCAGGAGGCCGTCGACGCGCTGTTCGACAACGGCCGTCGCGGCCGGCCGGTCACCGGCCCGGGTAACCGCCCGCTCAAGTCGCTGTCCGACATGCTCAAGGGCAAGCAGGGCCGGTTCCGCCAGAACCTGCTGGGCAAGCGCGTCGACTACTCCGGCCGTTCGGTCATCGTGGTCGGCCCGAAGCTCAAGCTGCACCAGTGCGGTCTGCCGAAGCAGATGGCGCTGGAGCTGTTCAAGCCGTTCGTGATGAAGCGGCTGGTCGACCTCAACCACGCCCAGAACATCAAGTCCGCCAAGCGGATGGTCGAGCGTCAGCGCCCGGTCGTGTGGGACGTGCTGGAAGAGGTCATCGGCGAGCACCCGGTGCTGCTCAACCGTGCACCGACCCTGCACCGCCTGGGCATCCAGGCCTTCGAGCCGCAGCTGGTCGAGGGCAAGGCGATCCAGATCCACCCGCTGGTCTGCACCGCGTTCAACGCCGACTTCGACGGTGACCAGATGGCGGTGCACGTGCCGCTGTCCGCCGAGGCTCAGGCCGAGGCACGGATCCTGATGCTGTCGTCGAACAACATCCTCAAGCCGGCCGACGGTAAGCCGGTCACCATGCCCACCCAGGACATGGTCATCGGTCTGTACCACCTCACCCACCGCACCGCCGGTGAGAAGGGCGAGGGTCGGGCGTTCAGCTCGGACGCCGAGGCGCGGATGGCCTTCGACAACGGTGAGCTGCACCTGCAGGCGCCGGTGCGGATCCGCCTGCGTGGCGTGATCGGTGTCGACAACGGCGCTGGCTCCGAGGCGTGGACCGCTCCGGAGGGCTGGGTCGAGGGTGACCCGCTGACCATCGAGACGACCCTGGGTCGGGTGCTGTTCAACGAGACGCTGCCGCAGGGCTACCGCTTCGTGAACTACGAGATCCGCAAGGGTCAGCTCTCCGCGATCGTCAACGACCTCGCCGAGCGCTTCCCCAAGGTGGCCCTGGCCGCCACCCTGGACGGGCTCAAGGAGGCCGGCTTCCACTGGGCCACCTGGTCCGGCGTGACGATCGGCATGGAGGACGTCATCGCTCCGCCGCGCAAGGCGGAGATCCTGGCGCGGTACGAGAAGGAAGCCGACCGGATCGACAAGCAGTACCAGCGTGGTCTGATGACCGCCGAGGAGCGTCGCGGCGAACTCATCGAGATCTGGACCAAGGCGACCAACGAGGTCGCCAAGGAGATGGACACCGCGCTGCCGCAGGAGAACCCACTGTGGAAGATGATCAACTCGGGTGCCCGCGGTAACCTGCTCCAGCTCCGGCAGATCGCGGCGATCCGTGGTCTGGTGGCCAACCCGAAGGGCGAGATCATCCCGCGGCCGATCAAGGCCAGCTACCGGGAGGGTCTGTCCGTGCTGGAGTACTTCATCTCCACGCACGGTGCCCGTAAGGGTCTCGCCGACACCGCGCTGCGGACCGCCGACTCGGGTTACCTGACCCGTCGTCTGGTGGACGTCTCGCAGGACGTCATCATCCGCGAAGAGGACTGCGGCACCGACCGGGCGATCCCGATGCAGATCGGCGAGAAGCTGGACGGCAAGCTCGTCGTCCACACCCACGCCGAGACCAGCGTGCACGCCCGGACGCTGGCCGACGACATCAAGGGCCCGGACGGCACCGTGGTGGCCGAGCGCGGCCAGGACATCAACTCCATCGGGGTCGACAAGATCGTCGCCGCCGGCGTGGAGACGGTCCGGGTGCGCAGCGTGCTCACCTGCGAGTCGAAGCTGGGTGTCTGCGCGGCCTGCTACGGCCGGTCGCTGCCGACCGGTAAGTCGGTCGACATCGGCGAGGCGGTCGGCATCATCGCCGCCCAGTCCATCGGTGAGCCCGGTACGCAGCTGACGATGCGTACCTTCCACACCGGTGGTGTCGCGGGTGAGGACATCACCCAGGGTCTGCCGCGTGTTCAGGAAATCTTCGAGGCTCGGGTCCCGAAGGGTAAGGCGCCCATCGCCGACACCCCCGGCCGGATCCGGATCGAGGACGGCGAGCGCTCGCGGAAGATCATCGTGGTGCCGGACGACGGCAGCGACGAGATCGTCTACGACAAGATCTCGAAGCGGGTCAAGCTCCGGACCCACGACGGCGGCCACGTCGCGGTCGGCGAGAAGCTGACCGAGGGCACCATCGACCCGCACGAGCTTCTGCGGATCATGGGTCCGCGGGCGGTCCAGGTCCACCTGACCAGTGAGGTCCAGGAGGTCTACCGCTCGCAGGGTGTGCTCATCCACGACAAGCACATCGAGATCATCATCCGCCAGATGCTCAAGCGGGTGACGGTCATCGACTCCGGCTCGACCGAGTTCCTGCCGGGTGTGCTGGTCGACCGGGCGCTGTTCGAGTCGGAGAACCGTCGGCTCGTCTCGGAGGGCGGCGAGCCCGCCGCCGGTCGTCCGGTGCTGATGGGTATCACCAAGGCCTCGCTGGCCACCGACTCCTGGCTCTCGGCGGCCTCCTTCCAGGAGACCACCCGGGTGCTGACCGACGCTGCGATCAACTCGCGCAGCGACTCGCTGGTCGGCCTCAAGGAGAACGTGATCATCGGAAAGCTCATCCCGGCCGGTACGGGCATCAGCAAGTACCGCAACGTCCGGGTGGAGCCGACCGAGGAGGCCAAGGCCAAGGTCTACTCGATGACCGGGTACCCGGAGACCGACTACGGGTTCGGGCCGGCCGGCGGGCAGGCTGTGCCGCTGGACGACTTCGACTTCGGGTCGTACCGCTAAGCACCAATCACACGACGAGGCCCCCGGTTTCCGCCGGGGGCCTCGTCGTGTCCGGACCCACCCACCTCCGCGGCGAGTTCGGCATGATGGGGGGATGACGACCGCACCCGGGCAGGTGCCCGTCGCGCAGCCGGACCCGCGTCACCCGCTGGACCCGGATCCGGCCCGTGCCACGAAGGCGCGGGCGGTCTTCGCGCTGGGGCTGCTCGGCATGCTGACCGGCCTCTTCATCGGCGGGGTGGTGCCGGCGACGGTGGCGCTGCAACTGGCCCGGCAGGCGCGCCGTGAGGCGTACACCTCGGGGGGTTTCCTGACCGGCGGTGTCTGGCTGCGGCGGGGGGAGCGGATGGCCTGGACCGGTCTGGTGCTGGTCGCGGTCACCGTGGTGATCGCGGTGGTGATCGGCGTGGTCCGGTTGGCCGGCGCGCCGTTCGGTCACGACTACCCGACGAACATGGACTGAGCCCGCCGGTGGCCGCGCCCCGGCGGCGGCGCCCTCGGCGGTAGCCTGGCCGGTGTCCACCGTGCGGCGGTGGTGCCCTTTCGACAGGAGGACCTCGTGACGGATCCGGCGCGGCCCCCTGCGGACGAACCGGCCGGCCCTCCGGACGAGCCGGCCCCTGCCGAGCCGGCCCCTGCCGAGCGGGTTCCGTCGGAGCCGAGTGGCTGGGAGCGACCTGGCCCGAGCGGCGCGCCGCACCCTCCGGTGTCCACGCCGGGTTGGGGTGCGTCGCCCTCTCCCACGCCGCACCTCGGTTGGGGTCCGACCACTCCGACTGGCTTCCACCAGCCGTACCCGGTCTCCGGCACACCGACCCCGGCGCCCCCGGGGTGGGGTCCGCCGTCGTCCGGGCCTGGTGTGCCGGCCGGGTGGGGTCCGCCGTCGTCGGGGGCTGGTGTGCCGGCCGGGTGGGGTCCGCCGTCGGGGCGCGTGCCCGGTTGGGGTGGCATGGTCGGGCATCCGGTGCCGCCTCCCACCGATGACCAGCGCCGACCGCCGAAGCGGGTCGAGACGGTGCCGGGTACGCCGTTCGGTGTCGTGCACCTGGACGTGGCGCCGGTCACATCCGGGCTGGCCATCGGGGCGCTGGTGGCCGGAATCGCGTCGGCAGTGGTGTCCCTGCTGGTGATCTGCTTCGGGGTGAGCTTCGTGGACGACGGCGGGGCGTGGGCCTCCGGGGCGTTCGCGGTGCTCGGAGTGCTGACGGGCGTGGCGGCGGTCGTCATCGGCCTGCTCGGTCAGCGGCAGATCCGCCGGCCGGTCGCGCCGTCCGCGGTCCGTTTCACCGGCCGCGGGTTGGCGGTGGCGGGAATCAGCTGTGGCGTGGCGGGTGGGGTGCTCAGCCTCCTGGGCCTGGGCCTGGCGTTGCTCCTCGCCCTGGCCTGAGGCAGGTCACGTCGCTTCGTACGCCGTCGCGGTCCCGGCGGTGGCTTCCCGGTGCTGGCCGGGGCCGACGGGTGGGCGCGCGGGGAAGCCGGTACACTTGTGTTTGTAGGTGCCCATCGCGGGCGACGGGGCAGGACGAGATCCGGCCGGCGGATGTGAGACAGTCGCCGGGCCATTCCGTTTTGACCTGGGCGGTTGTGGTAGGTACTCTTTCCCCTTGTGCCCGGGCCTGCCCGGGCAACTCGTGCGTGCGCTGTTTCCGGATTCGGGCGGCGGTACGACAAGCCAAGGATCCGGGGCGGGGCGACCCGCACACCGGTGACAAACTCCGATCCGCACGCGAAAGCGTCGCGACGGAGCCGTGACGAGGGCGACACGCCCGACCGCGGGTGCCGGGGTCTCCGTAAGGCGATCCTGGTCGGAATGTAGGAGAGCCGGTCATCAGGCCGGCTAACGAGCAGACGGCGCGGCCGCGGATGCGGCCGAAGGGAGCGGAGAAACCCGGTGCCCACGATCCAGCAGCTGGTCCGAAAGGGCCGCCAGGCGAAGACGACCAAGACCAAGACCCCGGCGTTGAAGGGTTCCCCTCAGCGGCGCGGCGTGTGCACCCGCGTGTACACCACCACCCCGAAGAAGCCGAACTCGGCGCTGCGCAAGGTCGCTCGCGTGAAGCTCAGCAGCCAGATCGAGGTGACCGCCTACATCCCGGGCGTCGGTCACAACCTGCAGGAGCACTCGATCGTGCTCGTCCGCGGTGGCCGGGTGAAGGACCTCCCCGGCGTGCGTTACAAGATCGTTCGCGGCTCGCTGGACACCCAGGGTGTCCGCAACCGCAAGCAGGCGCGCAGCCGTTACGGCGCGAAGAAGGAGAAGAGCTGACATGCCGCGTAAGGGACCCGCTCCGCGGCGGCCACTGGTCGCTGACCCGGTGTACAACTCGCCGCTGGTCACCCAGCTGGTGAACAAGATCCTGCTCCGCGGCAAGCGTCAGCTCGCCGAGTCCATCGTGTACGCGGCCCTCGAGGGCTGCCGCGAGAAGTCCGGCACCGACCCGGTCGTCACCCTGAAGCGGGCGATGGACAACGTCAAGCCGACCCTCGAGGTGCGCAGCCGTCGTGTCGGTGGCGCCACCTACCAGGTTCCGGTCGAGGTCCGCCCGACCCGGGCGACCACCCTGGGCCTGCGCTGGCTGGTCACCTACTCCCGCGCCCGGCGCGAGAAGACCATGGTCGAGCGGCTGATGAACGAGCTGTTGGACGCGAGCAACGGCCTCGGTGCCGCCGTCAAGCGGCGCGAGGACACGCACAAGATGGCCGAGTCGAACAAGGCCTTCGCGCACTACCGCTGGTAACACCCTGGTTCCGGCGCCCACGGGCGCCGGAACCGCCACCAGTTGAGTCGAGACGACGATAAGTAGGGATTGAAGTGGCCGCCGCAGACGCGCTCGCCAACGTACGCAACATCGGCATCATGGCGCACATCGATGCCGGTAAGACCACGACCACCGAGCGAATCCTGTTCTACACCGGTATCACGTACAAGATCGGTGAGGTCCACGAGGGCGCTGCCGTCATGGACTGGATGGAGCAGGAGCAGGAGCGTGGTATCACCATCACCTCCGCTGCTACCAAGTGTGAGTGGAAGGGCCACACGATCCAGATCATCGACACGCCTGGCCACGTCGACTTCACGGTCGAGGTCGAGCGGTCGCTGCGGGTCCTGGATGGTGCGGTCGCGGTCTACGACGGTGTCGCCGGCGTGGAGCCCCAGACGGAGAACGTCTGGCGGCAGGCCGACAAGTACAACGTCCCGCGCATGTGCTTCGTCAACAAGCTCGACCGCACCGGTGCCGACTTCTTCCGCTGCGTGCAGATGATGATCGACCGGCTGAACGCCACCCCGCTGGTGCTCCAGATCCCGATCGGGCTCGAGGGCGACCACATCGGTGTCGTCGACCTGGTCGGCATGCGCGCCCTCACCTGGCGCGGGGAGACCCAGAAGGGTGAGGACTACGCGGTCGAGGAGATCCCGGCCGAGCTGGCCGACTCCGCGGCCGAGTGGCGCGAGAAGCTGATGGAGACCCTCGCCGACGTCGACGACTCGGTGATGGAGAAGTACCTGGAAGGCGAAGAGGTCTCCGTCGAGGAGATCAAGGCCGCCATCCGGCGTGCCACCATCGCCGGCAAGGCCAACCCGGTGCTCTGCGGCTCGGCGTTCAAGAACAAGGGCGTCCAGCCCATGCTCGACGCCGTGGTCGACTTCCTGCCGTCGCCGCTGGACGTCCCCGCGATCGAGGGTACGGCCACCGACGGCGAGACCCCGCTGCTGCGGAAGCCGTCGAACTCGGAGCCGTTCTCCGGTCTGGCCTTCAAGATCCAGACGGACAAGCACCTGGGTAAGCTCACCTACGTGCGGGTCTACTCCGGCACGCTCGATTCCGGTTCGCAGGTGGTCAACTCCACCAAGGACCGCAAGGAGCGGATCGGCAAGATCTACCAGATGCACGCCAACAAGCGGGAAGAGCGTCCGTCGGCGCAGGCCGGCGACATCATCGCCGTGCAGGGTCTCAAGCAGACCACCACCGGCGACACGCTCTCCGACCCGGCGAACCCGGTGATCCTGGAGTCGATGACCTTCCCGGAGCCGGTCATCTCGGTGGCGATCGAGCCGAAGACCAAGTCCGACCAGGAGAAGCTGGGCACCGCGATCCAGCGCCTGGCCGAGGAGGACCCGACCTTCCGCGTCCAGCTGGACGAGGAGACCGGTCAGACGGTCATCTCCGGCATGGGCGAGCTGCACCTGGACATCCTGGTCGACCGGATGCGCCGCGAGTTCAACGTCGAGGCCAACGTCGGCAAGCCGCAGGTGGCGTACCGCGAGACCATCCGCCGCAAGGTGGAGAAGGTCGAGTACACCCACAAGAAGCAGACCGGTGGTTCCGGCCAGTACGCCCGCGTGATCGTGAGCGTCGAGCCGCTGCCACTGGACAACGACTCGCCGACCTACGAGTTCGCCAACGCCGTCAGCGGCGGCCGCATCCCCCGGGAGTTCATCCCCTCGGTGGACGCCGGTGCCCAGGACGCCATGCAGTACGGCATCCTGGCGGGCTTCCCGCTGGTCGGTGTGAAGCTGACGCTGCTGGACGGCCAGTACCACGAGGTCGACTCGTCGGAAATGGCATTCAAGATCGCCGGCTCGATGGTGATGAAGGACGCGGCCCGCAAGGCCGATCCGGCACTGCTCGAGCCGATGATGGCCGTTGAAGTCACCACTCCTGAGGAGAACATGGGTGACGTCATCGGTGACCTCAACTCCCGCCGCGGCATCATCCAGGCGATGGAGGAGCGCAGCGGCGCCCGCATCGTCCGGGCTCTGGTGCCGTTGTCGGAGATGTTCGGCTACGTCGGCGACCTGCGGTCGAAGACCCAGGGCCGGGCTAGCTACAGCATGCAGTTCGACTCCTACGCCGAGGTTCCGCAGAGCGTCGCGAAGGAGATCATCGCCAAGGCAACGGGCGAGTAACGCCCTGAGCAGGTGATTCGTGGTTGGTCGCGGGAGGTTTCACCCGCCCGCGGCCACCACGATCGGATCGCGTGAGACCGGGCCTGTAGGCTTCATCGCCGCAGAACCCACAAAGGCTCTCCGGCCATCTGGCCGGAAAGGCTGTCGACAGAGTCCTAAGCGCCGACCGGCGCGCCGGGCGTACGAACCAAGAAGTCCACAGGAGGACACCAGTGGCGAAGGCTAAGTTCGAGCGGACTAAGCCGCACGTCAACATCGGCACCATTGGTCACATCGACCACGGTAAGACGACGCTGACGGCGGCCATCACCAAGGTCCTGCACGACCAGTACCCGGACCTGAACCCCTACACGCCGTTCGACGAGATCGACAAGGCGCCGGAGGAGAAGGCCCGCGGCATCACGATCTCGATCGCGCACGTCGAGTACCAGACCGAGGCGCGGCACTACGCGCACGTCGACTGCCCCGGTCACGCGGACTACATCAAGAACATGATCACCGGTGCCGCGCAGATGGACGGCGCGATCCTGGTGGTCGCGGCGACCGACGGCCCGATGCCGCAGACCCGCGAGCACGTGCTGCTGGCCCGTCAGGTGGGTGTGCCGTACATCGTCGTGGCGCTCAACAAGAGCGACATGGTTGACGACGAGGAGCTCCTCGAGCTCGTCGAGCTCGAGGTGCGCGAGCTGCTCTCCTCGCAGGAGTACCCGGGTGACGACCTGCCGGTCGTCCAGGTCTCCGCGCTGAAGGCGCTCGAGGGTGACCCGGTCTGGACCGCGAAGCTGCTCGAGCTGATGAGCGCGGTCGACACCGCGATCCCGCAGCCGGAGCGCGAGACCGAGAAGCCGTTCCTCATGCCCGTCGAGGACGTGTTCACGATCACCGGTCGTGGCACCGTCGTCACCGGTCGTGTGGAGCGCGGCGTGCTGCTGCCGAACGAGGACGTCGAGGTTGTCGGCATCCGCGAGAAGGGCTTCAAGACCAAGGTCACCGCGATCGAGATGTTCCGGAAGACCCTGGACGACGCCCGCGCAGGTGAGAACGTCGGCCTGCTGCTGCGTGGTACCAAGCGCGAGGACGTCGAGCGCGGCATGGTCGTCGTGAAGCCGGGCACCACCACCCCGCACACGGAGTTCGAGGCGACGGTCTACATCCTCTCCAAGGAGGAGGGTGGCCGCCACACCCCGTTCTTCCAGAACTACCGTCCGCAGTTCTACTTCCGGACCACGGACGTCACCGGTGTCGTCACCCTCCCCGAGGGCACCGAGATGGTCATGCCGGGTGACAACACGACCATGTCGGTGAAGCTGATCCAGCCCATCGCCATGGAGGAGAACCTCAAGTTCGCGATCCGCGAGGGTGGCCGCACCGTCGGCGCCGGGTTCGTCACCAAGATCGTCAAGTGAACTAGGTAACCCCGATTAGACCCGCCGCCGGTCGTGCGGCATACTAGTCAGGTTGCGTAACGACAGTTCGTCGCCTGTGTTCGGCTTCCGCTGAACCTCCGGGTGGCGAGACAGTCGAGCGTAGGGTGGTTGGCGGCCCAGTCGCCAACCACCCTCGCACGGCGTTCAGGTCGCGGTAATGCGATCGGCGCCTTGACCCACCGCGCGGTCGGCACCGCTCCGGAACGACGGGGCGGAGCTCGGCCCGAGGGCGCGACACGCCCGACCGCGGGGGTCGGCGAAGTGGGCCTGTGCCAGCCGGTACAGGCGCCCGCAACACAGCGGCATCGAGAGAAGGAACAGAAGCCACCATGGCGGGACAGAAGATCCGCATCCGGCTCAAGGCCTATGACCACGAGGTCGTCGACTCCTCGGCTCGGAAGATCGTCGAGACGGTGACGCGCACCGGGGCGCAGGTCGCGGGCCCGGTGCCGCTGCCCACGGAGATCAACCGTTTCTGCGTTATCCGCTCGCCGCACAAGTACAAGGACTCGCGCGAGCACTTCGAGATGCGCACGCACAAGCGGCTGATCGACATCATCGACCCGACCCCGAAGACGGTCGACTCGCTCATGCGCCTCGACCTGCCGGCTGGCGTCGACATCGAGATCAAGCTGTAGGGACCGGACAAATGGACAGGCAAGTCAAGGGGATCCTGGGCGCCAAGCTCGGCATGACCCAGGTCTGGGACAACAACCGCGTTGTTCCCGTGACCGTGGTCGAGGCCGGCCCGTGCGTCATCAGCCAGGTTCGTAGCGCCGAGAAGGACGGTTACTCCGCGGTCCAGCTGGCCTACGGCACCATCGACCCGCGCAAGGTCAAGAAGCCGATCAGCGGGCACTACGCCAAGGCGGAC